>NZ_APNF01000003.1:0-202500 GCF_040361235.1 Salinisphaera sp. S4-8
TAAAACACCCTATGACCCGGCCCTGGCTGCTCAAAATGCTTGATCGTCCAGACGGTATCTACGTCCTTGCTCGGCTGCAAGGCAACGCGTCAAGCAGCATCCATCGGCCGTGCCGAAGCCAGCCCTTCGCGGCCGCTGGGCACACCGAAGCGTTCACGCAGCAACGCGGCTTCGTCGAGCACCGCGTCCTTGGCGGCGACTTCGAGCATTTCCCGTTCCCGATCCAGACGCCGGATTTCGGCGCGCGGCCAAGCATCGCGTTCGGCACCGCGCGGCATGGTGCAGGTCGACAGGAACAGGCTGTAGATCGCCGGGTAGTCGGCCTGGGCACCACCCGGCGCATGGTAGTGATCGAGCAACACCTTGAGCCGGATGGCGCCTTCCGAAAGGTTGAGTTCGCCGGTGAGCAGGCTATCGGCAATGATGGCCATGCTGTGTTCCAGATCGGCCTCGGTTTCGGCGAGGACGGCGGCATTGTGGGTTTCGCGCTCTTTTTTCTGGTTGAGCACGCGCCACCACAGCCAGCCGGCATAGGCGGCCAGCGCGACGACCAGCACAACCGCGAATGCGACGAGCCAGACCATCATTGATTGTGTCCCGTGTCAGTTCGCGACATGCATGCTCCGTGTTCTGTTGGGCCGGGCCGCGCTCGGCCATTCGGCAGGGCGCTGACGAGCGCCGGCGCTAGCGCTGCTTGTCGGTATTGCCACTCGGGCCGGGGCGTAGCGCATATTGCTCGGTGATATCGATTGTGGCCAGCCCGGGACGGTTGTTCGGACGAAACAGTACGATCTGAATGGCGCGGTCCGGATAACTGAAATACACGCGCGAGGTGCTGGCATCGCCGCTGACGCCGGTGTCCGTACGTACCGCGGGCGTATCGCCGCCATTGGGCGCACGCGAAAAGGCTGCGATCAGACGTTCGATGGCCTGTTCGCCGTCTTCACTACGAAACGAGCCGAGGTTACGGCTGATACGGGTGAGTCGGTTGTCGCGAATGGTGAGCGTACCCACGGGTTTGCCGTAGGTATCGCGGCCGACGATCACCGGGCCCTGTTTGGGAAAGAGCATGTACTGACCGTCGACCTGGGCCGGCACGATATTGAAATGCGCATTGGCGATAGCGAGCGTATCCGCACGCGAGGCGCCCAGTTCGAGGGTGGTACCGCCGATGGCCACGCTCTGCGCCGCAGCCAAGGGGGCGATGCACAGGGCCCACAGGCCGAGTGCTGCATAAGTCCAGGAATGTCGTTTCATGTTTGACCTCGTCGTTGCCCGCCCCCACCGCGTGCATCTGACAGTCACTATGCCTGCAACCGGCGCAACGAGCGAGGCCCGCACAGGGCGGGCCTCGACGAAAGTTGACGATCGCGCGCCGCGGCGCGCGTGAAACGCCCGCGACGCGCCCGGGTCGCGACTACGCGGCCGCGCCCTTGGAAACCGCCAGCAACATCTGGTTCATGCGGCGCACGAAGGTGGCCGGATCATCCAGTTCGCCGCCTTCGGCGAGCACAGCCTGTTCGAACAACAGTTGCGAGAAGGCTTCGAACTCGTCTTCGCCCTGCTCGCCGGCAAGCTTTTCGACCAGCGGATGCGTGGGGTTGATCTCCAGGTGCGGTGCGGTATTCGGCATCTCCTGACCGGCCTCCTTGAGGATGCGTTCCAGATGCGCGGAAATACCGTGCTCGTCGGCCACGAGGCAGGCCGGCGAATCGGTCAGCCGATGGGTCACACGGACTTCGTTAACCCGCTCGCCAAGGGCTTTCTTGACGCGCTCGACGAGATCCTTGGATTCCTCTTCGAGCTTGGCCTGCTCGGCCTTTTCTTCCTCGGTTTCGGCATCGCCGAGATCGAGCGCGCCCTTGGCGACCGACTGGAAGGTCTTGCCTTCGTATTCGGTCATATGGGCCATGACCCATTCATCGACGCGGTCGGTGAGCAGCAGCACCTCGATATCCTTCTTCTTGAAGATTTCGAGATGCGGGCTGTGCTTGGCCTCGGCCAGCGTGTCCGCGGTGATGTAGTAGATCTTGTCCTGGCCTTCGGCCATGCGGGCGATGTAGTCGTCCAGGGATACGCCCGGGTCCGCGCTTTCGTCCTTGGTGGTCTTGAAGCGCAGCAGCTTGGCGATCTTGGCCTGGTTTTCGTGGTCTTCGACGATGCCTTCCTTGAGCACCTGGCCGAATTCGTTCCAGAAGGTCTTGTACTTCTCGGGTTCCTCGTCGTCCTTGGCCATGGACTCGAGCAGGCCGAGCACCTTCTTGACCGAGCCGGCGCGGATTTTGTCCAGCAGCTTGTTGGACTGCAGGATTTCGCGCGAGACGTTGAGCGGCAGGTCGTTGGAATCGATGATGCCCTTCACGAAGCGCATGTAGCGCGGCATGAGTTTCTCGGCATCGTCCATGATGAACACGCGCTGCACGTACAGCTTCACGCCGTGGGCCTTGCCGTTCGGGTCGAACAGGTCATAGGGCGCGCGCTTCGGGATATACAGCAGGTTCGTATATTCCTGGCTACCTTCGACCTTGTTGTGGGTCCAGGTCAGCGGGTCTTCGTAGTCGTGGCAGGTGTGCTTGTAGAACTCGGCATAGTCCTCGGCCGAGATCTCGGACTTGGGCTGGGTCCACAGCGGCGCACCGCGGTTGACCTGTTCCCAGCCGGCTTGCTTGCCTTCCTTCTCGTCTTCCTCGGACAGCTGCTCGCGCATCATGATCGGGAAGGCGATATGGTCCGAATAGGTGCGCACGAGATGGCGCAGGCGCCAGTCGTCGAGGAATTCGTCCTCGCCTTCGCGCAGATGCAGCGTCACTTCGGTACCGCGTTTTTCCTTGGCGACGGTTTCCAGGGTGTATTCGCCGCCGCCGTCCGACGTCCAACGCACGCCTTCGGACTCTCCGCCGTGGCGCGTATCCACCACCACCTTGTCGGCAACGATGAACGCGGAATAGAAACCGACACCGAACTGGCCGATCAGATGGGCATCCTTCTTCTCGTCGCCGGACAGCGAATCGAGAAAGGCCCGCGTACCGGACTTGGCGATGGTGCCGATCCGGTCGATGACCTGCTCGCGGGTCATGCCGATGCCGCTATCGCCGATGGTCACGGTGCGCGCATCCTTGTCGTAGTCGATCCAGATCTTGAGTTCGGGATCGTCTTCGAACAGGGCATCGTTTTTCAGGCCCTCGAAGCGCAGCGTATCCAGCGCGTCCGAGGCGTTGGAGATCAGCTCGCGGGCAAAGACCTCCTTGTTCGAATACATCGAATGGATCATCAGCTGCAGCAGCTGCTTGACCTCGGCCTGAAAGCCACGGGTTTCGGTGTTCTGGTTTTCGCTCATGGCGGTATTCGGTGGTTGTGAAACGGTTGTTGGGCGGCGATGACCCGACAAACTATCGCCTTGATAGCCTTGAGTGTGGCCCGTAAGGCCGATTTTCAAGCGTCGGACGCGCCGAGGCGTCGCCCGGGTCTTGCACTGGCGCGCCCGTGTCCGGATGATGCGCGCTCTCATTCACAGCCGGCGTGCCCATGGCCTATAGCGACGACACCCCGATGAATACCCTGCTGGCCGGCATGGCAAGCGTGGATGCCGAGGCCTGTCACGAGTTCGCCCGGCGCCAGCATGTCGCCGGCCACGGTGCGGATCTGCAAACCGCGGCGCATCTGCTGCACGATCAGGCGTTTGCCGCGCAGCTCGATCGACCGGCCGAACTCGTTGCCTGGAAATATCCGGAGCGCTTCGAGCCTGTCGATCAGGCCCTGCTCACCACCCTGCTTCAGGCAGCCTCCGATAACGAGCGCGAACGGGTACGCAGCCTGATCGCCGATCTCGATTTCGCCGATATCACGGCCCTGTCGAGCATCGCCAATCATCTGGCGCGTGCCTGCAAACAATTCGGGCGCTTTGGCGCACGCCGGCCCGATCCACAGCAGTCGCTGTTCTAGTCGTACGCGCCCCGTGAAGCTCGACCTATTGGTATTGCGCTGCCAGCAACTGGAACCGAGCCGTCAGTTCTACGAAAGCCTGGGCTTTCGCTTCGTCGCCGAAAAACACGGCACCGGGCCGATGCATTACGCGGCGGTGCAAGACGGTTTCGTTTTCGAACTCTATCCCGCCTCGGCAAACGAAGCAGTCGATAACACCCGCCTGGGCTTTGGGGTAAAACACATACCGCAATCGCTAGCGCAGGCACCGCAAACCACCACACGCGAATTCGACGGCACACGGATTTATATCGTGCGCGATCCCGATGGCCGCAAGATCGAACTGCGCGAGCAAGCCGCGTCTTGATTCTGTAAAAGTTTCAGCACGCGGCGCGGACATCAGCCCGGGCTTCGAGCGACCGGTGTCTTGCCTTATTCGCGTGCCTTAGCGTTCATTTGCGGACAACCTGCTTGCTCGAGAACGACCTCCGCTTTTTATCCGCAAATTACGCCGATTACGCCGATACATTGATTTGGCCGTAGCGGGCAACCGGCTTCATTTGAGCCGCGGCTTTGGTGAGATTAGCGGCAAGCAAAGGTCCGCAGATCGACGCAGATCAGGCAGATCAGGCAGATCAGGCAGATCAAAGACAGGAAGCCGCAGTCGTTCGCTGTCGTCTAGCGCCTGTGCCACGCGCTTCTTCATCTGCGCAATCTGCGAAATCTGCGGTTCCGCTTGAGGAACGAAGCCAACACGGTCGTTTATCGAGCTCCGCATACATCGTGCTGTATTTGGGGACTGCCTCTAGCGTGCGGTGTGCACACCAAGTCACCCGGCCTTCGAGCGACCCGTTATCTGTCTTATTCGCGTGTCTTCGCGTTCATTTGCGGACGACCTGCTTGTTTAAGAACAGCCTGCTTCGTTGAATACATGCCGAAGCGCCGCGTCGCCAGACCGTCCATCGCAATCGCGCGCAGCTGATATTCGGGACACGGCCGCTATACCGCGCCCCGAACTGGGTCCATTCAGTTCATCGTCAACACCACGCGAAAGCGGGCTTCGTTGTTGATCATGCGGGCATAGGCTTCGTTGACGTCGGCCAGCGGATAGGTCTCGATCCGGGTTTCGATATCGCGCAGCGCCGAGAAACCCAGCGTGTCCTGGGAATCCTGCGGCGCGCCGCTCGGATGCCCGGCTACACTGCGCCGCGCCATGAGCAGTTGAAACGGAGATACCTCGATCGGCTCCGGCGACGCACCGACGACCAGCAACTGGCCGTTCACACCGAGGCCGTCGATGACCGAACTCATCAGCTTGGGGTTCGGCGCGGTGGCCAGGATCACCCGCGCGCCGCCAAGCGCCTGTAACGCCTCGGCGGCGTCCTGGGCTTCGGTATCGATATAGGTATCGGCGCCGAGATCCAGCGCCAGTTCCTTCTTGTCGGTACCGCGCGATAGGG
Source organism: Salinisphaera sp. S4-8 (assembly GCF_040361235.1). Lineage (NCBI taxonomy): Bacteria > Pseudomonadati > Pseudomonadota > Gammaproteobacteria > Salinisphaerales > Salinisphaeraceae > Salinisphaera > Salinisphaera sp. S4-8. The sequence goes on from NZ_APNF01000003.1 coordinate 5,382, forward strand.
CCACGGTATGAAAGCCCATCGCGTACGCATACTGCACGGCCAGATGGCCCAGCCCGCCGACACCCAGCACGGCCACCACATCGCCCGGCTGCGCACCGGAATTACGCAACGCGTTGTAGGTGGTGACACCGGCACACAAAAGCGGCGCGGCCGCGACCGACGTTAACTCGTCGGGAATGGCCACTAGCGCTTCGGCCGGCGCGAGCATGTATTCGCCGTAGCCGCCGTCGTAGGAAATGCCACAAATCTGCTGATTGGCACAGGTCACGAAATCGCCGCGCCGGCACGAATCGCAGGCAAAGCAATGCCCGCCGTGCCAGCCCACACCCACGCGCTGGCCCGCCTGCCAGTGATCGACATCGTCGCCGACCGCATCGATCACCCCGGCGACCTCATGGCCGGGCACGCGTGGATAGTCGAGCCCGGGAAAGCCGCCGTCCTTGACGAAGGCATCGGAATGGCAGATGCCGCAGGCTTCGACCTTGACCCGAACCTGATCCGGCCCCGGCTCGGGAATATGCCGATCGACCAGTTCGAAATCGCCGCCCGCGCTGTTGATCTGGGCCACTTTCATTTGCGCCATAACACCCAACTCCTGTGGTTTGGCTGAACGTGACAGACGATACCACCGGCCGTCGATTACGCGCGCCTGGGCCCAACGAGCACGCAGTGCTTGCCTCCAGCGAAACACCGTCGCAAGATCGCGCCATGTCGATACGTCACATCAGTGCCGTCACGCTTTTCGTGACGGACATGGCACGCAGCTGCGCGTTTTACAAAGGCCTGGGGTTCGAGCTGAAATTCGGCGGCGAGGACGCCGGTTTTTCCAGCTTCTTTGCCGGCGAGAGTTTCCTCAACCTCAGCGCGGGCGAAAAGGCACGTCCGGGCGGCGGGCTCACCATCTTCCATGTCGACGATGTCGATGCCCAGCATGCCCGCGCGCTCGCAGCCGGCCTGACGCCCGATTTCGCCCCCGCGGACGCGCCCTGGGACGAACGCTATTTTCATATCCGCGATCCGGACGGCTATACCCTGTCGTTCGCCACCCCGCTGGCCGATTACCGGCGCAACCAACGCCGGCTGCGCGAATGTATCGGCATCGATGGCTGTCCCGGCGGCTGGGTCGCGGTTTCGCACGAAGGTGCCTTTGTCGATCGCGATCTGTCGACGCTGCTCAACCGCCTCGCCCCGGCAGTGGTCGCTATCGACATGCCCATCGGCCTGGCGGACGAACAACAGACGCGTGCCTGCGACCATGCGGCCCGCGAACTGCTGGCCGGCCGGCGCGCCAACAGCGTGTTTCCCACGCCGGTACGGGCGGCCCTGCTCGGGCGCGATCATAGCGAAGCCAGCGCTATCAATGCCCAGTATTGCGGCAAACGGCTATCGGCCCAGACCTACAACCTGCTGCCCAAGATTCGCGAACTCGACGACCTGCTACGCCGCTCGGCCTATTGGCAGGCGCGACTCTACGAAACCCATCCCGAAGTCAGCTTCGCGGCGATGAACGCCGGCGAAGCACTGGCCGATCCCAAGCGCAGTGCCACCGGCCATGCCCGGCGGCGCGAGCTCATCGCGGCTCATTTCGGGCGCGACGCCTTTGCCAATGCACGCACGCTCGTTTCCCGCCAGCAGGTCGACGACGACGATATCGCCGATGCCTTCGCCTGCCTGTTCACCGCCGAGCGTATCGCCAACGAAGAAGCCGTGACCCTGCCCGACGCACCCGAGTACGACAGCGAAGATCTACCGATGCGTATTGTCTATTGAACGCGCAGGTTTGCTTTCAAGGCCGCCCATGAACGCGAGAAGCGCAAATGATGGCTTGTCATTCGATCATCCGCCCAACGGCGAATACCGAGCGTAGGTCGGATTAGCGAAGCGTAATCCAACATGGAACACGGCACCCAACAAGCCGCGCCGCGCCCTGCGGCTGCGCCCCCCTCGGCAGCTCTTGTTGGCTTACGGCCTTCGGCCTAAGCCAACCTGCGCCCGGCGGCCCGGGCCAAGCGCCGCAGCCCCGTAGCCGGTTCAACCGCCGCCGAACAGCTGCCCGACGATCCGAAAACCGGCGATATAGGTGCCGGCGGCAGAGCCGATGGTGGAGAACACGAATACCAGCAAAGTGCGCGATACGCGGTTCTTCCACCAGCCGGTGGCCTTGGTGACATCGCTTTTCAGCGTGGAGAAATCCCCCACCCGCGGTTTACGCAGCCACAACTCGGCCGCGGCGGTGACCATGCCGGCCCCGATGGTCGGGTTGAGCGAGGTCAGCGGTGCGGCGATGAATGCCGTGACCACGGTCAATGGATGCGCAAGCGCCAGCGCCGCCCCCACGGCCGACAGCGCGCCATTGATCACGACCCATTCGATGACCATCTGCTGGCCGAGCCCTGCGCTGCGCGAAAACCCGATCGCAAAACCGATGAAGACCAGGGCGACCACGACCCACGGAATCCACTTCACCCAGCGCGCGCCGGGCGGTACGCGATCGAGTTCCGCCACGGTGGCGCCCGGATCGTCCATGCCGGCTTCCAGATAGCGGGCCAGACCTTTCAGATGGCCGGCACCGACCACCACCAGCGTATGTTGTGTGGGGGTTTGCTTGAGCAGTTGCGCCGCCATGTAGCGGTCGCGCTCGTCGATGAGCGTTTCGTGCATGGTGGCGGATTCGGCGGCGAACTCGTTGAAGGTCGACTCCAGCATGTCGCCTTCCTTGAGGCGCTCGATATCCGATTCCTCGATCTTTTCGCGAGACAACAGGCTGGCGAACAACGCCCCGAGCGTGCTCATGCGCTGCCACCAGGGAATACGCCGATACACCCGCTTGAGGGTGACGCCGATATTGCGATCGACCAGCTCCAGCGGCAGATCGGCGGCCGCGCAGCTGTTGATCGCCGCGCGCATCTCGGCCCCCGGTTCGATACCGAACTGATCGGCCAGACGTTGCTGGTAGGCGCCCAGCGCCAGATTGGCGGCGACCATGCCGGCCTTGCCTTGGCGCAGCACCTGGAACAGGTCCATCTGTTCGAGTTCGCCCGCGCGCGTGAGCGCGGCATGGCGGGCATCGCACAGCTCGATCGCCACCGTGTCGTAAGCGCCGGACTCGATTTCGTGCTGCACCTCTTCGGCGCTGGCACGCGAGACGTGAGCGGTGCCCAGCAGCGTGTATTTGTGTTCGCCGCGCATGACCACGCGCCGCGGCCCGCCGGTGTGCGCCTCGGGCGCGCTATCCATATCCGTCATATTTGACCTTGTCGGCGCCATCGGGCGCACGCGTGCCGCCGGCTGTCGGCGGCGCCGCTAAAAGTTGTTCGGGTTGCCCTCGACGAGCGTGCCCTTGCCCTGGACCTCGCCCTGACGATGCCATTCCAGCGACCGCCCATCGATTTTCACCCGGTAGCAATCGATCTGCAGAGCTTCGTCATAGTCGAAGCACAGCTGATCGTCCTTGATCGTCCAGCGGGCCTCGTAGCTCGGCCCGTGAATGGTGCCGTCGGGGGCATAGAATTCGGTATAGGCGCTATCGGGCGACATCGTGCCGGTCACGGTATTGCCGATCACGCGCTCACGAATGGTATCGGCATCGACAAACCCCGAAGAGGCCTCGGCGTTGGAGGTCGTGTCGTCGGGCGCATTCGTGCTCTCGTCGTCGCTGCCACAGCCGCTCACGATCAGGGCCACCACGGCCGCCATGGCAAACCCGGCATAACAACCCCGACGGGGACGTACGGACAACAAGCTCGGCATTTTCTGCACCACGATTTCCCTCAAACGTTGGCGCTGATGGTAGCGGTTTCGCGCGCGAGCGTCAGCGCAACGCTATACAGCAGACACGCCGAAGATTATTATTGCGAATCGTTCTCAATAACAGTCCATGTTCTTACTTCCCGGGGGATTCGTCTTGCGATATTCATCGACGCGTAGCATGCGCCTCATTCACTGTGTCTTTCTGCCGGGCTTGGGTGCGAGCCTGCTGTGCGGCGGTATCGCCTTCGCACAGGACAACACGACCGGCACGCAGACGGAGACGTTGTCGACGATCAGCATCGAAGGTAGTCGCACGGTTCAGTCCCCCACGTCCCCGATCGAGGGTTATGTCGCCGAACGCAGCGCGGGCGCGACCAAAACCGATACCCCGCTGGTCGAAACGCCACAGTCGGTGTCGGTGATTTCGGCCGATCAGATCGAAGCGCAACAGGCACGCGATATTCGCTCGGTGCTGCGCTATGTTGGCGGTGTGGTCCCGGAAGTCCGCGGTAATGTCGCCAGCCGCTACGATCAGATCCGGTTGCGCGGCTACCAGCCCGATCAATATCTCGACGGGCTCAAGCTCAGCGGCTACTACTACACTATCCCGCAGATCGATCCTTACCTGCTCGAACGCGTCGAAGTGATCAAGGGCCCGGCCTCGGTGCTCTACGGTCAGACCCCGCCCGGCGGCGTAATCAATCTGGTCACCAAGCGCCCGACCGAAGAAGCGCACAACGAAGCCTATGTACAGGTCGGTAACGACAGCCGCGTCGGGCTGGGCTTCGATATCGGCGGCAAGCTCGACGAACAGGATGACGTGCGCTATCGCGTGGTTGCGACCGGCAACCGGCGTAACGGCCCGCAGGAAACGGTGGAAAGCGAGAATTTCTCGATCGCGCCATCGGTGACCATCGACATTTCCGACGCCACCGAACTCACGCTCCTGGCCAGCTATCGCGCGGACCCCGAAAGCGGCTCCTATGGCGCGCTGCCCTATGAAGGTACGGTGGTCCCGCTGCCCAACGGCGGCAAGCTCGATCGCGACTTCTACGACGGCGATACGAACTTCGAAAGCTTCGATCGCAAGCAGGCGCTGCTTGGCTACGAGCTGTCGCACTGGTTCAACGACAACCTTCAGTTTCGACAGAACCTGCGCTTTGCCGACGTTGAGGTGGATTACCGCAGCGTCTACGGTCGAGGACTGACCAACGGCGGCACCGAACTGGCACGCGGCACGGCCGCCTCACGCGAGTCGGTGAATACCCTGTCCATCGACAACCAGTTGCTTGCCCACGCCGAAACCGGCGTGCTCAAGCACACGATCCTGGCTGGTACCGATTATCAGAACCTCGATGGCGATCGCGCCAGCGGCTTCGGCGGCGCGGGTAACCTGTCCCTGGCCAATCCCGATTACAGCACGCCAATCGACGACCCGGCGCGCACCTTCTACGATTTCGACCAAGATCAGCTGGGTTTCTATCTTCAGGATCAGGTCAAGCTGGGCCAGCTCACCCTCATCGGCGGCGGACGCTACGACACCATCCAGACCAGCCAGACCGAATTCGGCGCCAACCGCGAAACCCGCAAGGACCGCGCATTCAGCGGCCGGGTGGGCGCGATCTACAACTTCGACAATGGACTTGCGCCCTATGTCGCGTACACGGAGTCCTTCCAGGCACCCAGTACCGATAGCGTGAGTGCCACGATTCTCGATCCCACCGAAGGCGAACAGTACGAAGCTGGCATCAAGTTCCAGCCCAAGGGCACGAATGCCTTGATCACGACCTCGGTGTTTCAGCTCACCCAGACCAATGTCGCCGGGCCGACCCAGCCTGACGGTAGCCGCAGCCAGACAGGCGAAGTCGAAGTTCAGGGCGCGGAAGTGGAAGCCAAGGCCAGCCTGGCCAGCGGGCTCGACCTGTCCGCCGCGGTCACCTATCTGGATTCGGAAATCACCCGCGACGAAACCGGCAATCAAGGCAACGAATATCCGATGACGCCTGATTACACCGCCTCGATGTGGCTCGACTACACGCAGCCGAGCGGTGAATGGAAAGGCGCCGGCGGCGGCGTAGGCGTTCGTTATGTAGGTGAACAGCAGGTCAGCAATGCCAATGAACGCCAAGTACCGGATTACACCGTCGCCGATGCCAGCCTGCACTACGAACTGGGTGGCCTGAACCCGAAATACGACGGCTGGCGGGTCGGTCTGAACATGCAGAACGTGTTTAACAAGAAGTACGTCTCGTCCTGTATCAATCCGAACTTCTGCTACTACGGCTACGGTCGCGAAACCACCGCCACGGTGAGCTATCGCTGGCAATAGCGGGCAACCGCCCGGCAGACCCAACGGCCCCCGCATGGGGGCCGTTTTTGTTTGTGCACAACCTAATCGCCTGCTCACGATCGTTGCGCCGATTGATTATTTATATAGAATAAGAATCGTTCGCATTTGCACCTAGCGGTTGCAATGCAACGAAGGGAAACCTTCATCTCGGTGGATTGCGCGGCCCGAACCCGGGCCGCGCTCTTTTATTGCTGCCCAGATGAACACGCATCGGTATCGCCACGCGCAACCGATATTCGCCCCGGGGGAGGCCATCATGAACCGCTCGCACGCCCTTCCGGCCGCCGTTCCAAGCTGCGGCGCCACGCATGCCCGCGCTCGGCGTAACGCCGAACACGACGCGCACCGCCTCGCCCTGTCATAACCAACGCTCTGACACCCATGCTCGAACGGATTCGCGCGCTCGACCCCATCTTCCAACTGCACTGGCTGGTGGGTATTACCGCCGGCGCAGTACTCATGCTCATCGGCGTGACCGGCGGCCTGATGTCGTTTCAGGAGGATATTCTGGAATGGCTGAATGCCGATCAGGTCGCGCATTTCGAAAACGAGGCCCGCCTGAGCCCGCCGGCCCTGGTCGCGCGCTATCAGGCCGAACACCCGACCCATGCCGTCAGCAGCCTGTTCTGGCGCCAGGACCGCGCCTATCCGGCGTTCGTGGGTTATCGCACGCCGGAAACCACCGGCCGGCGCGGCGAACGCGCCATGCTCGACCCGACCACGGCCGAACCGATCGGCATGCTGCGCGGGCAATGGACCTTCGGCCTGATCCGCCAGCTGCATCAGCGCCTGGCCGCGGGTGCGACCGGCAAGCTGATTGTGGGCATCTCCACCATCGCCCTGGTGGGGCTGTCGATCACCGGCCTGTGGATTCGCTGGAAGCGCCGTCCGCGTCAGGCCTGGCGCTGGATCTGGCCGCGCGCGCTGGGCGGCAAGCTGGCCGGCGAATGGCATGCGGTGCTGGGGCTGTGGGCATTGCTGGCCTATCTGATCGCCTCGCTGACCGGCCTGTGGTGGTCGTTCGACTGGTATCGGGATGTTGCCAAGGCGCTGTTCGCCAGCGATAGCGCGACCGCGGTCGAACTCGCCGCGCCTGTCGACGGCGTGGATATCGAGCGCGTGTGGGCCTCGATCGCGCCGCAGCTCACCGATGCCAAATCGGTGTTCATCCGCTGGCCGGACGAGGCTCGCGCGCCGCTCGAAGTGCACTACGTGCCGGGCGATGCATTTCATCGCTATGCCGACGACGAACTGTTCGTGCATCCGACCAGCGGAGCCATTGTCGGCGAGCAGCGGTTTTCCGACGAGGCCTGGGGCGATCAACTGCTGGCCAGCCTCTATGCCCTGCATATGGGCGCGTTCTTCGGCACGCCGGGCGTCATCCTGATGATGCTGGCCAGCTTCGCCATGCCGGTGTTCTTCATCACCGGGCTGTTGCTGTATTTGCGCCGGCGCCGGATGAAGCGCCAGGTCGCGGCCACGCCATCCATCCAGGCCAATGCGCCGGCCGGCGCGAACACGCTGCTGGTAGCCTATGCCAGCCAGAGCGGGCTCGCCCAGCGTATCGCCAGTCAGACAGCGGCCGCGCTGCAGGCCACCGGCCGCGCCGTGCGCATGTCCGGCCTCAACGAAATCCAGCCGCTGGCTCTGTGCGAGCATCGCCAGGCGCTGTTCGTGGTCAGCACGCATGGCGAAGGCGATGCCCCGGTAGCCGCGCGCAGCTTCGACCGGCACTTCTGCGGCGCCAGCGAACCGGCGCTGGAAACACTCGACTATGCCTTGCTCTCACTGGGCGATACCGACTACGGCGACAGCTACTGTGCGTTCGGTCGACGGCTCGATCGCGCCCTGCGCGAACGCGGCGCGCGTACGCTGATCGCGCCCATCGAAGTCGACAAGGCCGACGCGGCGGCCCTGGCCGACTGGCATGCCGCGCTGGCCGGGCTGTTCGGCACCACCAATACAGACCACGAACCGGTCTTCGATCGCTGGCGCTTGAGCGCACGCACGATCGTCAATCCGCACAGCCTCGGCGCGCCCACTGCCTGCCTGCGTCTGGAAGCGCTCGAACCGGGCACCGCCGGCTGGCAGGCCGGCGATATCGTCGAAATTCGACCGCGCCAGCCGCAATCCATCGTCGATGCCTGGTTGCAGGATCACGGAATCGACGGCGAGACGGCCGTGCTGCGCGGTGGGCATTCGCAACCACTACGCCAGGCGCTGACCGACCGCCGCCTGCCCGACGACGGCGTGCCGGCCTCGACAGCCATCCAGGACTGGTTCGATGCGCTCGCGCCCCTGGCTGCACGCGATTATTCGATCGCCAATATCGGCGACGACCGTATCGAACTGCTGGTGCGTCTGGCCCGCCACGAAAACGGCACCGGTCTGGCCTCGGGCTGGCTGATCGAACGCGCCGAAATCGGCGATATCGTCGAGCTGCGGCTACGCGCCAACCCCGGTTTTCGCGGCGACGAGACGAGCCGCCAGCGCGCGGCGATCTTCATCGGCAACGGCACCGGCATGGCCGGACTGCGCAGCCATCTGCTCGCCCGTATCAGCGACGGTCAGCGTGCCAACTGGCTGCTGTTCGGCGAACGCCAGCGCGCGGTGGATTTCTATTACGGCGGCGATATCCGCGCCTGGCACGACAACGGCGATATCGCCCATCTCGACGCCGTGTTTTCGCGCGACGCCGACGACGGCCGCTATGTCCAGCAGGCCCTGGCCGAACACGCCGAACGCCTGCGCGACTGGGTCGACAACGGTGCGTTCATCTTCGTGTGCGGCAGTCACGACGGCATGGCCACGGGCGTAACCGAAACGCTTACCGCGATCCTCGGTGCCGAAACCGTCGAACGGCTCAACGAGGCCGGGCGTATCCGCATGGATGTCTACTGACCCACCGCGACCCGAACCCGCATCGCCATCATTCAAAAAAGGGGGACGCATGACCGACCGACTCGCCGGCCCACATCGACGACGGATCAATCGACGCCTGACCGGCGCGCTTTCACTGGTATTCGCGGCGACCGGCGCGCTCGCTGATGACAGCCAGCCCGTGCCGCTGGCGCCTATCGATATCCAGGGCGCCGGCGTGGAAAGCGCCTATGCCCCCGTCGAAGGCTATGTGGCCGAGCGCAGCGCCACGGCGACCAAGACCGATATTCCGCTCATCGAGTCCCCGCAGTCGGTCAGCGTCATCGGCCGCGAGCAGATCGAGGACCGCGGTGCGGATACGCTCACCGAAGCGGTCGAATACGCGCCGGGCGTGGATACCGACGACAGCGTCAACAACGACGTAATCGACAGTAACGGCATCCGTATCCGTGGGTTTTCTGCCGCCGATGCGACGTATCGCGATGGCACCCGGCTGTTCGCCGGTCTGCCCTACGATGCGCCGATCGAGGCCTATGGCGTGGAACGTATCGAGGTGCTGCGCGGCCCGGCCTCGGTGCTCTATGGCCAGGGCCAGCCCGGCGGCATCATCAATCTGGTCACCAAGCGCCCCACCGATACGCCCCTGCACGAAATCGGCCTGGAAATGGGCACCTTCCACCACAAGCAGCTCAAGGGCGACGTCAGCGAAGCCCTCGACGACGCCGGGCGCTGGCGCTACCGGCTTACCGGCCTGGTGCAGGATTCGGGTACGCCCATCGACTATATCGACGACGATCGGGTCTATCTCGCGCCCGCGCTGTCGTGGACGCCGAGCGCGGGTACCGAACTCACCCTGCTGGCGCGTTACCAGAAGAGCGAGTCGGACTATTACTGGACAGGCTTTCCGCTGGCCGGCACCAAGCGGCCCAATCCCACGACCGGAGAGCGCATTCCCCGCGATCGCTATATCGGCGAACCGGGACTGGGCGGCTACGATTCGGAAATCTGGGAAGTCGGCTATCTGTTCGAGCATCTGATCAACGACCATCTCAGCTTCGAGCAGAACGTGCGGTATCGCCAGATCGATTACGACGTGGTCGACGTGTTCCGCAACTATTTCACCGCCGATCCGTTCAACGCCGATCTCACCACGCTTGAGCGCGATATTCGCGTGCGCTACGACGATGCCGACACGCTCACCGCCGATCAACGCCTGCTGGCCGACGTCGAACTCGGCGGTATCGACCACAGCCTGCTGGTCGGCTTCGATTACAAGAGCCTGGATTACGACAGCCGCACCTCCGGCTTTCTGCGCCTGAGCAACCAGGCACCGGTGCCGGACCTCGATCTCTACGATCCGGATTACACGCAATCGTTTGCCATTCCCGAGGCCACCAACCGCAACGCCACCGACGCCAACCAGTACGGGCTTTATGTGCAGGATCACATGAAGTTCGCCGAGCGCTGGGCACTGACCGTCGGCGCCCGTCAGGACTGGGTCGACGAGCGCTCGCTGGGCGCCGACAAGAATGATCAAGATGAATTGACCTGGCGCGCGGGCCTGGTCTATCTCGCCGATAACGGGCTGGCCCCGTATGTCAGCTACAGCGAGTCCTTCGTGCCCCAGTACGGCGTCAACGAGGTCACCGGTGAAAGCCTCGACCCCATCAGCGGCGAACAATACGAAGCCGGTATTCGCTATCGCCCCGACGGCTGGAATGCCTCCTTCGAACTCGCCGCATTCGAGATCACGCGCCAGAACGAAACGGTGGCACTGCCCAGCAACCCGACCATCCAGAGCCAGATCGGCGAGACACGCTCACGCGGCGCAGAAGCCTCGGCACAGCTGGACCTGAGCGCCGGGCTCAAGGCGATCGCCAGCTACACCTACAACGAGGTCGAGGTGGTCGAAGCCGGCGGCAGTCAGACCACCAACGGCAATCGCGTGCCCGACCGACCGGATCATCTGGCCAAGCTGTGGCTGGACTACAGTTTCCAGCAGCCCACGCTCGACGGGCTGGGCGTCGGCGCCGGCCTGCGCTACACCAGCTCGTCATACGCCGATGCCGCCAACGAGAGCCGCTATCCGTCAGCTACGCTGGTGGATGCAGCGATCCGGTATCAGTTCGACGACGTCACGTTGCAGCTGTCGGGTCGCAATATCTTCGACGAGGTCAAACTCTACTGCGACGGCGCACAGGCAACGTCATTCTGCAACTACGGCGTACCGCGCAGCGTGGTCGGCAGCCTGACCTATCGCTGGTAGCAAGCAATACACGCCGGCCCGCGGCACAGCGGGCCGGCTTCAGCCGTAGCGTTCGAGCTGGAAATCCAGGTTCTGCCGGACCGCCGGCCACTCATGCGCCAGAATCGAAAACACGACGGTGTCTCGCAGACTGCCGTCGGCGCTGATCTGATGATTGCGTAGCACGCCATCCTGCTTGGCGCCCAGGCGCGCGATCGCCGCCCGCGAGGCGCGATTGTGCCAATGGGTCCGGAACTCGATCGCGATTGCATCCAGGGTTTCGAAGGCATGGGCGAGCATGAGCCGCTTGCATTCGGTATTGATCGCGGTGCGCTGAAAACGTCGGGCATACCAGGTATAGCCGATCTCCGCCCGCCGGTTGCTGGCGTCCACATGGCACAAACGCGTGGAACCGATCACCGTATCGCTGGCACGATCGCGTACCGCAAAAGCCAGCCCGCCGGCGGCCTGCTCGGCGTGCGCCGCCTCTATATAGTCGGCAACCGCGTCCGGCGTCGGCACGAAGGTGTACCACAGCTTCCACAGCTCGCCGTCGGCGACCGCTTCGGCCAGCGCGGGCGCATGCGCGTGCGTGAGCGGCTCCAGCACCACTCGCTCACCCTTGAGCGTGGTGGGCTCGATCCAGCGATTCATATTGCGCGCAATCTAATTGCGCATTTATTCAATTGCGTTTTCATACAACAATTTACCCGGCCTTGCTATCATTTTTCGTCATAGATCATACATCTAATCGCAGTCGGCCAAGCGGCGTAGTCATGCTGTTAGCGCCACTGCGCATCCAATCGTGGCACGCCGGCGATGCTCGCCAGTTTGCGTGGTACGAGCGATACACGAAAACCGTCGAACGCCTGTCGCCTTGCATGGCGCCGCTCTCGATTTGAACGTTATAGCGCGTGATGAACATACGTCGATGGATTGCAGGCGCGCTTGGCGTCGTCGCAGCCGGTGCCACGGTCTATATCGTGATGGCGCCGCGTGAACCGCGTCTCGTTTTCGACCCGGCGCCGGGCGAATCGCATCATTATCGTGTCGGCAACCGGGTGGTCGTCGATATCGACGGGCGCGAACTCGACCACACAGTGCAAAGCCACGGGATCGTGACCTATCGCGTGACCGAGCGCAGCCCGCTGCACCTGCATGCCGGAATCGACCTGCTCGATCTGACCGTTAACGACCAACCGGTGCTGGCCAGCGCCGATCTCGGCGGGCGCGATCGCGAGGTCGCCGAGGCACTGCGCGACGGCTTCGACGTGACGCTGGCCGACAATGGCCAGTTGCACATGCAGCCGGTCAACGCGGCCGCCTTCGAACGCCTGTCCGAACAATTCGAAAAGGTGGCCGAGAATCCCCTGGCCCAGGCCATGCTCGGCCCCGCAGTGCCGCCGGGCGTGGTTGCGCGGCAAGGTGCCACGACCACGCTCGACAACTTCCAGGGCTTCGAAGGGCTCACGCTCACCGTCGACGCGCTCGACGACGCGCACGCCTGGCTGCGTGTGGAAGGCCAGATCGATACCCTGGCCGCCGACGCATCGCTCATTCAGCGTCTGGCGCCGCCCGACACACCGATCGACGTGTCCGATGTGCACGTATCCGCGCGCATGACCGTGGAACGCAAACACGGCTGGATCGAGGACATGACCCTGGTCACACGCCTGCGCATGGCCGCGAACGACAAGGCCGCGACCATGCGCTCGATCACCTATGCGCATCGCCGTGACAACCTCACGGCCGGCTCGGTGACAGCATCGCTGGACGGTTTTGCCCGTCTGCCCCATGCCTTTACCGAAGGCAGCGAGCTGATGCTGGCGCAGTACAGCAGCGCCTTCTTGCCGCCGCCCATGTATACCCCGCCGGATCGCTTCGATCCGCCCGAGGCCGCGCAGGAGCTCAGCGCCTATCCGGGCGGGGTCATGCTCTATCTGGATGGCGGCAATGCCCGCGAACTGCCCTATGGCAGTATCGAAGTGCAAGACGTGGCGCTCTACGACGCCCACGGCGAGCGCCTGCCCGACTTTCTTGCCTTCGATACCATGCAGTATCACAGCGAGGAAGACGGCGGCTGGCTGATCAATCTGCTGCCGCTGGGCTGGGACGAACACGACGTGAGCGCCGTTGCCGAGGTTCGTGCCGAGATCGGCTATCGGCAGCGGTCAGCCGGCGAGCCAGTCACGCTCGTGCTCGACGACCAGCGCCATGTGCTCGAAAACGGCGACGCCCGGGCGGTCGCCGAACCCATCGCCGACACCGACAACGCCTGGCAGATCACCCTGTCCAGCGGTGGCGATACGTTCTACTGGCTGGACCCGGGCGCACTGCCCGAGGGCGTGACCGGACAGGGCCTGCTCGCCGATCCGACCAGCGGCTGGAACGCCGCCGAGCAGATGATGCTGGCGCGCAACGACAACCCGCGTGCCTGGCGGCATACGCTGCGTATCGAAGCCGAGCTGCCCACGCTGGAATTGCCCCTGCAGACGGCCGACAACGGCCAGATCGTACAAACCGAAACCGTGCGTTTTGTCGGCGCACAGTACGACGCGCGCAACCAGCGGCCGGACACCACTCGCCATCTCGACATCCCGCTGTTGTCAGAACGCGATCTGTCGCTGGCCGATATCGCGCCCGAAGACGACGGACGCGGCGGGCTGCGTCTGGATGTGCCCGTCGGCCTGGATCCGCAGTGCGGCATCAGCGCCTGGGTCAAGCGCGCCGATATGCCCGCGCGCCTGTGGCGCAAGACCGATACCCCCGACGCCGTGGCCGAACAGGGCCGACAACGCTGGCATCTGACCCTCATGGATCGCGCCCATGCCGATGTGAGCGAGCTGGCCCTGGATACCGTCCTGCGCTGCCCGGGCACACCGACGTGGAAACGTGTGACCGTCGACAGCGATACCCCCTGGCTGATCGACCTGCCCGAGCTGACCGGACGCTGGCCACAATCCACCGGCACCGCAGGCGACTATTTCGACACCGTCCAGTTTCTCGATGCCGACGACCGCCCGCTGCGGCCGATGCTCAGAAGCGGCGAATACAGCGGCGCCGACTGGGCCGATGAAGCCGCGCAGCACGGGCTGCGCGACTACATCTACGAGGATGGCCATATTCGAATCTGGGGCGACGTGGCGAGCGTGCTCACCCTCGCCTTCGAGCCGCCCGCGATCGAAAAAAACTGGCCCCACCGGCCCGGCCACAACGCGGCCAGCGCGCACGACGACCCGGAGAAAACGCCATGAAACGCGCGATCCTCATCACCGGCGCTCTGGTGGCAATCGGGGGCAGCGCATTTGCCTTGACCAAGTTCGTCGACCGGGCGGGGCCGAACAGCGCCGGCTTCGCACCCGAAGCGGGTGCGAGTACCGATTATGTCGTTGGTCAGCGCGTCACGGCCCGCCCGCTCGGTGCCGCCACGCCCGAGCGCTGGGTGCAGACCTACGGGGTCATGCGCTACCGCTTCGAAGACTTCGGCGACAAGCGCCAACTGCACGTCGAGCCGTTGCTGGTGCATGCCCGCAACGAGGACGAACTGTTGCTAACCACCGACCTCGTCGACGCCGCGCCGAGCCCGGATTTCTCGACCGTCATGCACGGTGGCCTGGACCTGCCATTCGAAAACAATCGCCCGCAACGCGGCCCGGAATTCGGTCGTACGTTTTCAACGCTGGGTGAAAAAATCGATGCCGCGGCCGGCAACCCGTGGGTCGATCAGGTCGTGGTCCCGACCTTGCCGACGGCCATCGACGCACGTGTGGGCGCCACACTCGAACTGGCGGCCTATCGCGGCCTGAGTGCGATGCGCCTGCGCGTGACACACGTCGACGACGACAACATCCTCCTGCGTATCGAACCCACGGCCGACACCCGGGCCCTGGATATGGACCAACAGCCGGCCGAGCTGCGTTTTGTCGGTCGCATGCGCGTGAACCGTCACGACGGCTGGCTGGAATCGCTCACCCTGGTGCGCCGCGACGTGGTCGAACGAGACGGCCGCACGCTCGCGATCGACCGCATCACCCACGCGCAGCGTCGGGCCGACCTCACCCGGGCCGATGCGCGGGGGCTGCTGGACCCGTTCCGGGGCATCGGCGACGAATCGGGCCGCGAGATCGAGCTGCCGGAAAGCGACCGCGATTCCGCTCAGCCCGCGCCGGCCGTTGACGACCCCCAGCTGGACAAGGCCAGGACCGCACTGAGCGTGGAGTTCGGCCAGCTCAATCTGCATCTGGGTCTCGACAGCGAACAGCGCGTGCCGCTGTTCACGATCGCGCTGCGCGATATCACCTTCTACGATGCCGCCGGCCATGCGATCGACCCGCCGATCGTATTCCAAACCATGTTGCCCGCCTACGACACCCAGGACTTCGACGACGGGCGCATGTATTCCTATCTGGCGCTCGGTGACGATCCGTCCGTATTCGATCAAATCGACCATGCCGAGGCGACGGTGACCTACCGCCCATCGCAGTCGCAATATCTCACCCTGCCGCTCGACGGCGAGGCCCACGAGCGCCAGCACGGCAAGGCCAAAGTAGCAGCCTGGCCGGACCCGCAGCAGCCCGACCGCTGGTGGCTGCGGTTGCAGGACAGTGCGACGGTGCACTACGCCGCCAGTTATGCCAGGGCGCTGCCCGGGGCAACGGTCATGGCCGACATTGCGCCCGAAAAGCCATGGTACGGCGCCGGCGCGGCCCGACTGCTGACCCAGGTCGACAACGCCCAGGCCGACGTTCGATACCTGCGCGTGGATAGCCAGCAAAGCCCGCTCGATTATCCGCTGGAACGCACCGATTTTGCCGAACCCCGCACCTACCGGGTGACCTTCGAACGCCGCGAATCGCCCTGATCGCGCGGCGCCGAAACGACGTTCCAACAGCATTCAGGGAGTTAACGTGTCGAAGCAAACAATGATGTTGGCGCTGACCGCGCTGTTCGCGCTTGTGGCCGCCACCCAGGCAAGCATGGCGTCTGCCAGCACGGATACCGTGGCGTTCGAGCCCGCCAAGGGCGATCAGCAAACGTATCGCATCGGTGTGCGTGTGCTAAGCGAAGGCAAAGGCGCATACCGCGATTGGCAGGTCGCCCAAAGCCTGTTGCGCTATCGCGTGAGCGCGGCCAAACCCACGCGCGAACTGCATGTAACGCCGCGCTTCATGCGCGTCGAGAACGAAGACAAAGTCGTGTTCTCCAGCGCCCAGCCGGCCACGCTTTCCGACAGCCCGCTACCGACACTGATGCAGGCCGGCTTCGATGTAGCGATTGACGCCGACGACGCCGCCTCGCAGGTAAAAGCCAGCAACAACGATGCCTGGCGGGCCGCGGTCGACGACAACCGTACACCGCTGGCGGCGATCGTGCGCCAGCTGCTCATTCCAGCGCTTGCGCAGCCGATACCGGCGCGCAAGGGCGCCGAGGTCGATATCGCCGGCTTTCAGGGCATGCCGACACTGCGCCTGACCGTGACCGATGTCGATGCCGACACCGTGACCGCGACCCTGGCCCAGACCGATGAACGCGCCGACCCACGGTTCACCAATGTGCGCGGGCGCCTGCTCATCGATCGCGACAGCGGCTGGATCCGGGCGATGACGCTGATCAGCGATCAGCACAGCCAGCACATCGAAACGCAGCATGTCGTGATGACCATGCAGGCCGTGGACAACCCGGCGGTCGGCGGCATGGGCGACGGCCTGCGGCGCTTGCGGATCAACACCCTGGAGGCGGCCTCGCCCGACTACGACCTGTCCCTGCCGACCCGCGCGGACGAGGCGACGGAGCGCGAGGCCCTGGATGTGCCGCAACAGCCGCTCGCCCACGCCCAAACCGGTTTTCATGTGGACGATGAAGACGGCGCGCTGGTGCTCACCATTGCCCATCGGGACAAGGAGAATCTCGACCTCGACCAGATGACGCTGACAAAGCTCACCCTGCGCGATGCCGACGGCGAACCCCTCGATCAGGGCTTCGTGCTCGACTCGATCGGCCGTGATTACGGCGATCAAGACAGCAGCGCCGTGCGCCTGCTGCCGCTGGGCTGGGGCCGTGCCGATCTGAGCGATCTCGCCGAAGTCGAGGCCACATTCCGCTATCAGCCGGTGGACGGGCCCACCTATGTCGACCTGCCGCTGCGCGACGGGCCCACCCATCTTGAGGACGTGCCGGCCAAGGCCGTGGCCGAGCCCATCGACGGTGGCTGGCTGGTTACATTGACCGGTCGCTATACCCACTTGTACCTGGCGGATAACACCACGGCCTTCAAGGGCCGCTCGGCGGTGACGAGCAATCGGCGCCGCCACGGCCTGACGCCGGCCGATCGCATGCTCGTCGAGGGCGTGGATACGCACGCATTGTGGATCCAGCAGATCACGCTCAAGGGCGATATCGACACATTCGCCCTGGCGCTTTACGACGACGAGACGCCCGCCAGCACCCACACATTGACCTTCACGCGAGCACCGCAGCGCTAGCGCGCCGCCGGCCACACGAAGACCGGAGTAACACGTGTCGAGTAAAAAACTGGTTCTGGCCCTGATCGGCGTGCTGGCGCTGATCGGCATCGGCGCCGCCGCGGTGGTGTTGTCCAAACCGTCGGATATCACCTTCGACCCGGCGAAGGGCGACACCCGCGATTATCGCATCGGGGTGATGGCGCAGATGCGCGAAGGCGATGACACATCCAGCACGTCCAGCCAGGAGTCGCTGGTCATGCAGAGCGTGATGCGCTATCGCGTAGACGCGGCCGGGCCGACGCTCAAACTCCGTGTGCTGCCGCGTTTCGTCCAGGTCCAGGACAAGGACGGCTACACGCTGTTTTCCAGCACCCAGGCCGCCAAGCTCGACGACACGCCCGTGCCCGCGCTGATGAAGGACGGCTTCGCGCTGGTCATGGATCGCGACAGCGGTCACACGCGCCTGAGCGCGGTCAACCGCGACGCCTGGAATGCGTTCAAAGACCATATCGGCCACACCCAGGCCCAGCAGTTCGAACAGCAGCTGGGCACGCCGGCGGTCACCAACCGCATCCCGGCCCGTGTGGGCGCGCAGGTCAGTATCGATGCCTTTCAGGGCATGCCGGCACTCACGCTCACCGTCGATCGCGTCGGCGATGACAGCGTGAGCGTCGCCCTCGAACGAACCGACGATACGCCCACGACCTATACCACCCTCGGTAGCGGCTACGACGCCGTGCGCACCCGGGTGACCGCCGTACACGGGCGCATGCGCCTGTCCCGTGACGGCGGCTGGATCGAATCACTCGCCCTGATCAGCGAACAGGACGTCAAAAGCCAGGACAAAAGCGGGCACATCCATATGACGATGACCATGCGTCACGTCGACAATCCGGCGCTGGGCTCGGTCGAAGACGGGCTCGACCAGCTCGGCAATCGCGCGACGACGGGTGTGCGTGAGGACGGGGTGAAACTGCCGCTGGCGCACAGCAAGGCCGAAACCGAAGCCTTGCGGGCGAACAAACCCGCCCCCCAGCCGTTCGCCGATGCCGATGCGCGTTTTTCCATCGACGACAAGGACCACGCCCTGGTACTCACCGTGATCCAGGACATCGCCCCCGACGCGCATCTGGGCCTGTCAGCACTCAAGCAACTGACCCTGCGCGACGCCGACGGCAAGGCACTCGATATCCCGTTGGTGCTGGAATCCATCGGCCCTGATTTTTCCCAGGGCGAACTCAATACCCGCGTGCGCCTGCTGCCAATGGGCTGGCAGGACGCCCGGCTCGATCGCATCGCCCGCGTCGAGGCGCGTCTCGACTACCGCGACCCGCTCCAGCCGGAATCCATCGAGCTGCCGCTGGCCGATACCCCGACCGAACGCCAGGACCCCGGCGCGCACATCCAGGCAACCCCCACCGACGACGGCTGGCGGCTAGTGCTGAATGTGAGCGAGCAGACGTTCTATACCTACGATCCGAGCGCGGTCTACGGCGACCTGTCGGCACGCCTGAGCGACAAAGCCTATGACGGTCTGACACCGGCTGATCTCACCCAGCTCGCCCGGGTGGATAAGCCGGGCGCCTGGATCCAGCAGATACTGGTGACCGGCGACAGCGATCGGTTCCCGCTGGCGCTCTACACCAGCCCGTCCGCGCCCAGTTCGCACGAGCTTCAGTTCACCAGCATCGAACAGCACTACAGCAACCGCGAATTGTCGCCGCCAACAACACGCAATCTCGTGGTCACCCCGGTGCCGGAGAAGCCGTCGCTGGCGCTTGACACCGCCCCGCAAGGTGCCGACCAGAATCGGCTGAGCCTGCGCCTGCCGATCGGCATGGGCTCGGCCTGCGAACTCGCCGCCGACGCGCCGGCGCAAGAAGGCCATGCCCTGGTCTGGCGGCCCGAAGCGCAGCGTGCCCCCGGTTTCGGCATCGGCGAGCCGCGCACCGGCGAACACCCCGATACCGACCGCTGGCTATTGATGACCGACGACGGAATACGTGTCTATTTCTATGGCATCGATGTCACCACCACGCTGCGCTGCCCCGGCACGCCGGCCTGGCAGACCGTCGAACTCGACGGCGATCGCGACAAACCCTGGCTGGTGGATATCGACACGGTGGTCGACGGCGAGATCGACCGCGACATACAGGCGGCCCGCTTTTTCGACAGCCACCGTTTTCTTGACGCGCGCGGCAAGCCGCTACGGCCCATGCTCAAGCACATGACCGCGGATACCCGCCTCGACGACTGGCGTAACGAAGGCATGAGCCACCGCGTGTCCGACTATCTCGACGACGAGGGGCGTATCCGTTTCTGGGGCGATGTTGCCGCAATCAAATCGCTGACCTTCTCCGGCGCGCCGATCGAAAAACAATGGCGCAACCATCTGAAGGACCTGCAATGAGCCGTTCGACCCGATTGCGCCCAGGATTCGCCGTGGTCGCAGTCTATCTGCTCGTGCAGACCGGCAGCGCCTGGGCACAGGGCACCTTCTGGCTCAACGATGACTTCGACGTCGTCGCCAAGGCCCAGGCCAGCCGCAAGGCCACGGTCGCCGACGAACGCGACGGGCCGGGCTGGCCGGTGGAAATTCGTCGTATCCGCTACGACCAGCTCAATTTTCGCGGCTACAGCTCGACGCCGGATCTGGCTGATCCCGATCAGAAATGGGTCGGCGCCTATCAACTCTACCGCTTCGCCGGCGATTACAGGCTCGTGGAAGTGGGTACCCGCAATATGGCCGGCGAACTCAACGGGCTATCGGTGGGCTTTGACCGGGATGGCGATCTCAGCTACGAAACACCGTATGTAAACGGGGTCATGCAGGGCATGGGGCGCCGCTATGTCGGCGGCGAACTGCGCTATCTCACGCCGCTGGTCGACGGCAAGCGCGAGGGCTTTGAAACCAGCTACTACGACGGGCGCATTCGCAAGCTCACCGAGGTGCACAACAACAAGATCGACGGCGTGGTCGAACAGTACGGCAGCCTGCATTCACCGCAGGTACTCACCCAGCGCAGCCACTATCGCAACGGCCGGCTCGATGGTTGGGAGCGCGTCTGGTCGCTCGAAGGCGCACTGTTGCAGGAAACCCACTATGTGAACGGTCGCAAGAACGGTATCCAGCGCAACTGGCTCAACCAGGCAGCCGGGCAACTGGCCTCCGTCTACCGCTATGACGACGGCCAGCTACGCGGGCTTCAGCAGTACTACAGTGGTGGCCGTCTCGACGAAGAGCGCATGCTCGGCGACGACGGACAGCGGCTACGCCGCACCCAGTTCTGGCCGATCGCCGGCAGTCCGCGCAAGGCCGAGGATCGTCTCGAAACCGACGCACAGGGACGCCGCCGGCGGGTCGACGAGACCTTCTCCAACACCGGCCATCTGCTTACGCGCCACATCAGCTTTCGCGACGCGCCGCACTACATCAAGACGCACTACAGCGAAGACGGCCAGGTCATCTATCGCAAGGAAGTCGTCGACGGCAAGCCGAGCGGCCTGCAGGTCGAACAGACCTTCGACGGCCAGTATGAATGGCGTCGCTACGACGACCAGGGGCGCCTGCACGGCGAACAGGCCGATTATCGCAACGGCGAGCCGGTGCGCCAGTGGACGATGAACCACGGCGAGCCGGTGGACGACAGCCAGGACAGCGCGTCGGCCACCGCCGACTGACACGCCGTGCCACCACGAGAGGCTTTTGCATGACCGCCCGCACCCGCCATGCCCTGGCCGCCGGCCTGCTCGTCGCGGCCGGCGCTGTCCATGCCCAGGACCCGACCCGCTTCTGGTACGACGCCGAACTCAACCCCGTCGACAATGCGGCCGCGGCGACCTATCGCGTGAGCGTGCAGAGCCAACGTGACGGGATCGGCTGGCCGGCCGAACTGCGCCGTATCGAAGACGATGCCCTGCGCATGCGCGGCTATGTCGCCAAGCCCGAGCCAGACGATACCGATGTCACCTGGATCGGCCATTACGCGCTGTATCGCATGAACGGCGAACATCGCCTCGCCGAGGTCGGAACGGCCGATGCCCAGGCGCGCTATCAGGGCCTGATGACCACCTTCGATGCCCAGGGCCGGCTCAAACGCGCCGCGCTCTATCGCGACGGCGAACTCGAAGGCAAGACCCGCCAGTATGTCGACGGCAAACTTTACAGTGTCACCGATTACGAAAACGGCGAGCGCGAGGGCGTCCATGCCCAGTATGTTCAGGGCGCGCTGTTTCGTATCGAGGAATATCATCACGATCGCCTCGACGGCGTCACCGAGCAATACAGCACGGGCGATCGGGCCTGGCTGGTCAGCCGCGTCGAATACCGCGACGGCCAACCCGATGGCAGGGCACGCGAATACGAGGCCGGCAAAACCGTCGCCGAAACCCGTTTCGTCAACGGACGCAAGGACGGCCCACAACGCCAATGGCACGATCAGGAAAAAAACCTGCTCAGCGAGATCGTGCATTTCCGCGACGGCGACCAAGTCAGTCATGACGTCGTCAATCGCTACAACGTAAACGACCAGGTCACCGCGCAAACCGTGCTCGATCGCGACGGGCGGTTACTGGTCACGACCCGTTACAACACCGCCAGCGGGCAGCCGAAAACCCGGGTGCGTCATGTCCGCGACGCCGATACGCCGAAGGAAATTCACGAGTATTTCGACCGCTACGGCTATGTCGAAGTCCGCCGCATCACCTTCCCTGAGCAGGCCCACGAAATAGAGCTGCGTTTTGCCGCCGACGGGCAACTCACCTACCGCCGTGAGCTACGCGATCATCACAGAGTGGGGCTCTATATCGAAACGCTCGAGCCCAATCACACCCTGCGGACCCACTACGACGACAACGGCAAACGCCAGGGCCAACAGGTCGAAATCCGCCACGGTAAAATCGTGAAGATGACCACTTGGGCCGATGGCCAACGCAACGGCCCGTTCTTCGAGCGCGCCTATAGCGGCCAGCGCACCGAGGGCCAGTATGTCGACAGCAAGCTCGATGGCGAATACCGCGTGGTCGACAGCGACCAGCAACTCATCGAAATCGCCCACTACGACGAGGGCCGCAAAGACGGCCTGTACGAGCGTTACGATCGCTACGCCGACGACGACAAACCGGTGGAGCGGGGCCACTATGTCGACGGCGTCCGGCACGGGGCCTGGATCGAGACATCGGCCAGCGGCGGGCCGACCTGGCACGGCCGCTATCGCAAAGGCCAGAAGATCGGCCGCTGGCAGGCCGTCAACGCCCAGGGGTATCCGCTTACCGAAGGCAATTTCGAAGCCGGCCAGCGCAGCGGTCTATGGCTGCACTACCGCCACGACGGCGAACTCGACAGCTGTGAGCTGTATCGCAACGGCGAGCGCGTCGACACGCCGCCCTACGACCCCAACGCCGGCCAGACACGGCTGGAATACTGCAACGGCCTGCGCGATACCCACTGACCTATTCTTCAAACGCCCGTTTGCCCGCTTTAATGCCTCGCCCTTAAACCCATAGCAGCGCGCCCCGCTACGCAGGCGCGCGTTGCACTGTCCCGATAGGCCTGTTTTGAACAGAAAAATTCTCTGGATCGCCTTAGTAGTCATCATCGGCGGCTTCGCGATTGCCGCCTATACGCTGTATTCGACGAGCAATGCCCGTTACGTGAGCTTCACGCCCACCGAAGGCGAGGTGCGCGACTATGCCGTGGCCAGCCGGGTGGAAATCATCCCCGAGGATGCATCGCGCGCCAATGAAACAAGCAGTACCGGCGTGCTGCGCTATCGCGTGGATCATGTCGGCGAAAGCACGCGGCTGCGTGTGACCCCCGAACTGCTCGAGATCAGACGCGATTATCAAACGCTGTTCTCCAGTAGCGAGGCCGAGCACGGCAACGCCGGCGAGGTCGCCGATATGCTGCGCGACGGCTTCGATCTCACCATCGATGCCGACGGCAGGAGCGATATCGCCCTGGTCGATCAGGACAAGATCGACGCACTCGACATCGAGTCCCCCGGGCTGACCGGCGATGCCTTTCAGACCCAGATCGTCGATCCGACGATCGCCGCATCGCTGCCGGCACGCGAAGGCGCCGAAGTCCGCCTGGATGCCTATCGCGGCCTGCACGACGTTGCCGTCACGGTCACGCGGGTAACCGACGACTCGGTCTCGCTGCAAATCACCGGCCGTGCCGACACCCTCGACAACGACAACCCGATTAGCCGACATCTGGCCGGCCTGGCCCTGGACGCACGTATCTCCGACGTACGTCTTGAAGCACGCGTCCGCCTGGATCGTGCCAGCGGCTGGCTCGAGTCGATGGCCGCCGTTTCGCATATGAATATACGCGTCGGCGAGCATTCGGCGGCCGTGCGCAGCCTGGTCTATGCCCTACACCGCCAGAACCTGGCCACTGGCTTGTATGCCGATGGCCTGTCGAACCTGATCACCGGCCCGTCGTTCGACGAAGACCGCGAGTACCCCATACCGCAAACCCAGGCACAGGCCCAGGATGAGTCGCCCGCCGCGCCCACCGAGCTCGATCTCGACGCGCGCAACCCGGTATTCATGGCCGACGGCCACGAGCTGGAACTGGCTTTTGAAGTCGACGCCTTTGACGAAATCCCCTTCGGCTCGCTCGCACTCACCGATATCACGCTCTACGACAACCAGGACCAACCGCTGGATATCCCGCTGGTATTCGACGCACTCGACTACGACAGCCGGCCGAACAACCCCGGTGCCCTGCAGATATTCAGACTCCGCAGCCTGGGCTGGAACACGCCCGCGCTCGATCGCGTGGCCCGCGTCGAGGCGCAGCTCGAATACACGCCGACCGACGCGGGCGAGAAGACAACGCTCAAGCTCGGCGAACAACCCACGCAAGTGGGCGAAAACCGCGTCAAGGTGACCGCAAACCCGGTCGCCAATGAAGACAACAGCTGGTGGGTGGATCTGTATACCTCGGGCACCGCGTATTACTGGCCCGATTCGACCACGCCCCAGCCCGGTCTGAATGCACGAACGCTGGGCACAGCCCATGACAGCTGGCTCAGCACCACCGAAGAAATCGCACTGGCGCGTGTCGATCAGCCGCTGACCTGGATACAGCACTTCAAGGTGCAATCCGATCACACGCCCGCCGAGCTTGCGCTGCGCCATGCAAAGACCAGCACCGAAAGCCAATCCTATCGCGTGTCATTCCGGGATTTCGCCGCGCGCTATCACAACCGCGATCTGGCGCCGCCCGAGAAGAAGACTCTGGGCACTGCGGCACAGACTGACACGCCGAGCGAAGGGCCGATCGCATTCGACGACATCCACACCGAGGATGCCGACAAGAACCGCCTGCGCCTGGTCCTGCCCGAAGGGCTGGCCGGCGCCTGCGAACTGACCGCCGACGCCCCGCGCAGGCTGGCCATGCGCTGGTCTGGCAACCGCGGCCCAGCGCCAGTCGTTACGGCAGGCGCGCAGACGACGAAGACGCGCCGGGCGAGCAAACCTGGGAGCTGGCCACCGACGACGGCGTGCGGACCTATTTCTACGGCATCGAAGTGCAAACCACCCTCGCCTGCCCCGGTACGCCGCGCTGGCAGCGCGTCGCGATCGACTCCGACAAGCCCTGGCTGATCGACCTGAAAGCCGTAACCGGCCGTACGCCGGAACCGCAGCGCTCCGCCGCGGCCGTTTTCGACAGCGTTCGGTTTTACGACGCCGACGGCCATGCGCTACGTCCGATGCGCAAGGACGCCGCACCGGATCAACGCCTGGACGACTGGCAAACAGAAGCCAGCGAGCACGCGCTGGGCGATTACATGTACGACGATGGAGTCATCCGGCTCTGGGGCGCGGCGGATCACGTGATGGTCATGCAACTCGACGGCGAACCGCGCGCATACAGCTGGCATGACGAGCTCAAGGCGCTGCCATGAATTGGATCCGGCATAGCGCAATCGCACTCAGCCTGGCCTGTGCGCATAGCGCAGCATTCGCCCAGGGCACCTTCTGGCTCAATGACGATTTCGACCCGGTAACCAAGGCACAGGCCGTCTACAAGGCCACCGTCGCCGATGAGCGCGACGGCCTCGGCTGGCTCACGGAAGTGCGCACGATCGACAGCGATCGGCTGCGTTATCGCAGCTACCTGTCCGACCCGGACATGAACGCCGACGCCAGCCACTGGGTCGGTTATTACGAAAGTCACGACCCGGAAAGCGGCGCGCTGCAACAGGTCGGGATCCACGACGCCGAGGGCCGCTTCAACGGTCTGGTGGTGGGTTTCACCGACGACGGCAAGGTGGGGTTCGAAAAACCGGTCAAACATGGCGTGGTGGACGGCGAGGTGCGCTGCTACAACCCCGTCACTGGTCTGCTGCGCTGTCGTACGCCGTATGTCGACGGCAAGATCGAAGGCATCAAGCAAACCTACTCGGCGGGTACGCTCTACCGTCTCGAACAGTACGAAAACGACGAACGCAACGGCTGGGCCGAAAGCTATGGCAACGGCGGCAAACACCTGACGCGGCGCAGCCATTATCGCAACGACAAGCTCGACGGTGACTATCGCGCCTGGAACGACGAAGGTCGGCTGGTCAGGCACTGGCACTACGCAGCCGGCGAGAAAGACGGTGAACAACGCAGCTGGTTCAGCGATGGCCAGCTCAGAAGCGTCAAGCATTTTCGGGCCGGCCAGCCGGTGGGCACCCATCGCTGGTTCGATAACAAGGGCCAGCCCAAACGCTCGCGCAGCTATGCCGAGGATGGCAGCGGCGATGTGATTGCATCTAAGAGCTACCGGGACGGCGAGCCCAGCATATTCATGCATCACGTCGAGCACAACGGCGAAACACTCAAGATCACGCGCTGGCACGACAAGAACGGCTACGTGACCTCGAAGCGTATCGAAAACCCCGAAACCGGCTATAAGGAGAACCGCTCGTTCTACGGCAATGGACGCCTGCGCCGGCACACGGTCGAACGCAACGGCCACCCGGTGGGCCGGCAGTACCAGGCCCGCGGTACCGATGCCGGGACCTACGAAATCGAACACTACGACGCCAACGGCAAACGCCACGGCGAACAGCGCAGCTATCGCGATTTCGAACTGCGCGAATATGCACACTTTCGCCACGGCACCCAGATTGGCGAGGCTGTGGAATACGGCTACAGCGGCCAGCGCACCGACAGCCACTACGACCACCAGGGCAAACTCGACGGCACCGTCACGACCACCGACGACAACGGCGAGCTGCTTTCACGCGCGCATTACCAACACGGTGTTCAGGTCGGCGACTATGTCGAATACCGGGCCTACGACCGCCGCCTGGTCGCCCAGGGTAACTACAAGAACGGCAAGCGCCACGGCGAATGGACCACGTACCAACACCAGCAGGTGTGGAAAGGCCGCTATCGCGAGGGCGTTCAGATCGGCCGCTGGGAGGCCGTCGACGAAAACGGCTATGTGCGTGCCGCCGGGCAGTACGACGACCAGGGCCGTCGCGATGGCCGCTGGTACGACTTTGCCGAAAACGGCGTCCGGATCGGCCTGCAGACCTACAGCGACGGTAAACGCGACGGACGTGCAGCCTACTACGGCAACAACGGCCAGCTGACCGGCGAGCATTATTATCGCGACGGTCGGTATATGCCGACAGCCCCCGACAGCGACTGACCCACGCAAGCGGTCCCGCGTCGGCTCAATAGCGACGCGGGACGCCCGCCGCCAGCTGATAAGCCGCGGCGGGGCCGTTGCAATCGCACCAGTCAGGCCGGTGAGCCGATAAGCCGGGGCCTTGCGCCCCGGCCCGCGCTGCCCCGACAGGCACGCCGTCATGCCCGCTCAAGCTCCCCCACAGCACGCCGATATCGGCAGAAATAGGCCGACCCACGGCTCGAGTCTGAAACCCGCACCGTGGGTGCCAAAGCCGGATTAACAATAACGGCTGGTACATGGCGAGGCGTCGAACGCCGACACCAATGTCGCCTGTCATGTCGCCAGAACTAGAAAAATCGGGGGAGATTGCATGAACCGACGAGACACCGATCGCCGCCTGATCGCCGCTGTTCGCAGGGCGTCTATATTGCTGGCGTTTGCCGCATGGGTCGCGCCCGCTTTGTACGCGGCCGAACCGACCGATTACACCGGCGCGAACGAAGCGCCAGGCATCATGCTGCGCGATACCCTGCTCGGCGACATCGGCGGGCTGCGGTCGGCCGCCGAGGCCCGTGGACTGAGTATTAACGCGGTCGTCGTCGGCGATTACTCGATCGTGCTGGATGGCGGTGCCGACCCGCGTGCGACTGCGGCGCGTTATCTGTTCGAGGCCGGCCTCGAGCTGGATACCGACGCTGCTTTCCGCTGGCCCGGCGGTACGCTGCGTGTGGCCTATGTGGGCTTTCATGGCGATAACGGCAATCTCGACAGCGGCGATATCCAGATCTATTCGAATATCGACGAAACACCGTTCGATGCACTGTATTCGCTGTGGTATCGTCAGGATCTGTTCGACGAGCGCCTGTCCGTCAAGCTCGGCAAGATGGACGCCAATGAAGACTTCGCCTACGTGGAAAACGGCGAGCAGTTCCTGAATTCCTCACCCGGTTTTTCGCCCACGGTGCTGGCGTTTCCTTCCTACCCCGATCCGGCCACCGGCTTGGTGCTGTTCGCTGAACTGCCGGCCGGCGTCTATGCCCGCGCCGGTATTTACGACGGCTCCACACTGAACGGCCGGCGCACCGGCACGCACGGACCGGACGATTTTCTCACCGACGACAGCGACCGCTTTGGTATCGCTGAAACCGGAATCAACTATCGCGTGGCCGATCTCGACGGCCGTCTGGGCGTGGGCTACTGGCGCCACGACGGCGAGTTCGACCGTTTCGACGGCGGCGTCGAGGATGCCAGCGACGGCGTGTACCTGGTCTGGGATCAGTCGTTCTACGACGATCCGGGCTCGTCCTTCGCGGTCGACGGCTTTGCCCAGTACGTGCATGCCAACGACGCCGTCAGCGAACTGGCCCGGCATATCGGCGCGGGCGTGCAGATTACCGGCCTGCTCGCCGACCGACCCGAGGATATCAGCGGGCTGATGGTCAGCCGAGTGGATTTTTCCGATGCGCCGGGCGCGGATTTTACCAAGGACCACGAAACGGCCATCGAAATCTTCCATGCCATCCAGGTCGCACCGTGGATGGCGCTCAAGCCGGATTTCCAATACATCGTCAATCCCGGCGGCATGGGACTGGACGACGCCAAGGTTGCCACCCTGCGCGGCGAGATCGCGTTCTAGCGGTTTACCGCTGGCCATGACGGCGTATGTTTGACGCAGCCGCCGTGGCAGCCTAAAACGTTCGCCATGAAATTCGGTGTCATCGGCGATATTCACGGCTTCTGGGACGAACGCGATACCGCGTTCTTCAATGCCAGCAACTACGACATGCTGTTGTTCGTGGGCGATTTCGCGCGCGTGGCCAACAGCCTGCCCGTGGCGCGCCAGCTCGCGGCACTCACCAAACCCGCCTGGGCGATTCCGGGCAACCACGACGCCGTCGGGCTCTGGCAACTGCTCGCCGAGGTGAAGAATCGCCCACTGGCCGCTCGCCTGGGCGCGCTCGGCATGGCACAGCGCGTGCGCGGGCTCGACGAAACCCTGGGCGGCGTGCAGCTGGGCGGCTATACCCTGGCCCCGCTGGATCACGAGCTCGGCCTGCTCGTGGCCCGGCCCCATGCCATGGGCCCGAACCGGTTCTACTATCGCCACTATCTGAAATCGGCCTTCGGCGTAGCCGACTTCCAGGCCAGTAGCCGCAAATTGTGCGCACTGGTCGACGCGGCCCCGGCCAATCTCATCGTACTCGCCCACAACGGCCCGGCCGGGCTGGGCGATACGCCGGGCACGCCTTTCGGCTGCGACTTCGATCCAGACCACGGCGACTTTGGCGACCCGGACCTACGGGCAGCCATCGACCATGCCCATGCCACCGGCCGGCACGTGCGCGCGGTGCTGGCGGGGCATATGCACCACCGCAGCAAGCACACCGGCGCGTGGCGCGATACCTGGGCGCAGGACGAACACACCCTCTATCTCAACGCCGCGCGAGTGCCGCGTATCGAAGATAACGGCGAAAAACGCCACCATATTGCGCTGACCGTCGAGAACGACACGGTGCATGCCGAAACCGTGTTCGTGGACAACGACGGCCATGAAACCGGACGCAGCCCGCTCGGGCGTAGCACCCCGACTAACGACTAGGAACGCGACTCAAGTCGCCATCCCACAAACAAAAATTTGTCCGCAAATGAACGCGAATAAACGCGAATAAACGCGAATAAGGCAAAACAGCGCGGTCGGCGTTCGCGAACCCAACATTCCCTGCGCCTTTGCGCTCCTTGGCGGATCGAATACAGCCAATGCCAGCGGGTCAGTGGTATAGACCGGATGAGCAACGCGTAAACCGACGGCTGTAAGCACACGCAGGATCGCACTTTGAAGCAAAGGGTTGTTCATTGCGTACAAAGCGCAGCAAACGACGTTGCTTCCCAGCTATCTGTCTTCTGACTTATTTGCGTTCATTCGCGTTCATTCGCGGACCACATACTCGCTTGAACGCAGCCGCGGGTTCGCAAACGTACGTCAGAACCGATCAGCGTTCGCGCGCAATCAGCCAGCACAGGGGCAGCGTCATCGCCAGCATCAATACGCCCACGCCAGCATAGGCCGGGCCGTAGCCGAACAGGCGTCCCAGTTCCAGGCCGGCCGCCGGTCCGAGCGCGCCGCCGAAATCGCTCGACCACTGATAGACCGACAAGGCCCGGCCATGCAGATGTGCGGGGGCGACATCGCCGAGCAGGGTCAGCAACGGAATGGTCAGCCCGCCCGAGCCCACGCCGATCACCAGCAATGCGATCGCCGCGGCCGACGCGCTGCTGGCCAGGCCCAGCCCGACAAAACCGATCGCCACCAGGCCCATGGCCGGTAACAACAGCCGAGTGCGCGACGTCGACTGGTCGAGTACCCGCCCTGCCGCCAGCGAAGCGCCAGCACGCGCGCTCATCAGCACCGCCATCAACAACCCCGCACTGCCTTCGGCGCCCAGGCCGAATACGAACAGGCCACGCTGATCGACCAACACGGCGATGGTGGCCAGCAGCACCCCGGACACCGCGAAGAACAAAAGCGCATTCGCGCCCCAGATAATGCGCAGGGTTTTCACACCCAGCAGGTCTCGCCATTGCTCGCGCGTGGTGTCGGTGCGCGTACGCCGTTGTGTGGATTCCGATTCCACCCGGGACGCCTGCGTCGGCGGCAGCACGAACAGGGTCAAAAGCGCGGCGACCACGCTCAAGGCGGTCGCGGTCAGAAACGCCGCATTGGCCGAAGCACTATCCGCGATCAGCCCGCCGACCACCAGCCCGGCCGGCAGCCCCAGACTGATCGCCGTGCGTACCCGCGCGGTCATGCCGCCGCGGCGTGCCGGCGGCGCAATCGCCATGACCGCGGCCAGCGTACCGACGAGCAGCAACGACGAGCCGACACCCCAAATCACCCGCCCGGCCAGAAACCACAGCCCCGGCGCATCGGCACCCAGGCCAATGGAAAACGCCAGCGTACCCACGGCCTCGATCGCCAGCCCGATCGCGACCGGCCAGCGCGCGCCAAAACGATCCAGCAGGCTGCCGGTGACCGGGTTGAAGCCCAGCCGCGTGATGCGGTTGGCCGACAGAATCAGCCCGATCATGAATCCGGAAATCCCCAGATCCATGCCGATGACCGGCAGGATCGGAAACACCACTCCGCCACCGAGACCGCCCAGAAAGGCAATACCGGCAATACCCCAGCCGGTGGCCGCCCGCGGGCCTGGTAGCGGCGCGCTCAAATTCAGCGGCTCGCCGCCGCCTGCGCGTTCCGGGCCTCCACGGCATCGGCAGCCCGCCCGTAGCGGGCCGCGATGAACGCACACACGATCAGCTGCAGCTGGTGGAACAACATCAATGGCAGCACCGCGCTGCCCAGCGCGCTACCGGCAAACAGCACCTTGGCCATGGGAATACCGCTGGCCAACGACTTCTTGGACCCACAGAACAGCAGCACGATTTCATCCTCGCGTGCGAAAAAGCGCCGGCCCACGGCAAAGGTGACCGCCATGACGATCGCCAGCAACACCACGCAGACCAGGGCGATGACCGCCAGTGCCGATAACAGCATGCGCTGCCACATGCCTTCCACGACCGAGGCACTGAAGGCGCCATAGACCACCAGCACGATCGAGCCCTGATCGACGAATTTGACCACCTTCGGATGCGCGGAAATCCATTCGCCCACCCAGCGGCGCGCGATCTGGCCGACCACGAACGGCAACAGAATCTTGAGCAGAATATCGACCACGGCATTGAGCGAGCCGCCGCCGCTGATCGATTGCGAGCTGATCAAAACGCCCGCCAGCAGCGGCGTAATGAACACCCCGAGCAGATTCGACAGACTCGCACTACAGACCGCGCCGGGAATATTGCCGCGCGCCACGGAGGTGAACGCAATCGACGACTGCACGGTCGACGGCAGCAGACACAAAAACAGCACGCCTGCGAGCAACTCGGGCGTAAGCCAGGCGCCCAGCAACGGCTGTGCGGCCAGGCCGATCAGCGGAAACAGTACGAACGTGGACGCCAGCACACAGATATGCAGCCGCCAGTTCGTGGCCCCGGCATAGATCGCATCGCGCGAAAGCTTGGCGCCGTGCAAAAAGAACAGCAACGCGATCGCGGCGTTCGTGAGGTAGTCGTAATACACCGCGGCCGTGCCATGAATCGGCAGGAAACTCGCCAGCGTAATCGCGCCGAGCAGCGCCACGATGAAGCGGTCGGGCAAGAACCGCGTAAGCCAGGAAAAACGTTTCATTCTGCAATTATACCGATCGAAAACCGCGCAAAGCGTATGCAATCGATATACCAGCGTCGATCCCGATCAAGCCCCCGGCCGCTGTACGCGTTCGCGATATTGCAAAACGCCCGTGAGCATGGCCGGCAAAAAGGTCACGGTCGTGGCCATGGTAAACAGCAATCCGAACATCACGATCGCCCCCAGGCCGCGATAGAGTTCGGTGCCGGCCCCCGGCAGAAACACCAGCGGCGCCAGGCCGAAGGTGGTGGTGATGGTGGTCATCAGAATCGGGCGCAGTCGCACGGCCACGGCATCCTGGACCGCCTCGATCGCGGCCATGCCAGCGGCCACGTTGGCCCGGGCCCGCTCGACGATGAGAATCGGGTTGTTGACCACCGTGCCCACGAGAATGAGAAAGCCGAGCATGGTGATCAGGTCGAACGGCTGCGACAGCGCCGTGAGGCCGACCAGCGGCAATAGCGCGCCGACACCGTTGAGCATGGCAAGCCCGACCACACCGCCAGCGATCCCCAGCGGCACGCTGGTGAGAATGAGCAGCGGATACCCCCAGTGGGAGAAGATCGCCACCAGCAGCAGATAGCACACCCCGATGGCGACCATATAGTTGCCCATGAGCGCATCGCGGGTGACTTCCAGCTCGTCGCTGGCCCCGGAGATATCCAGCGCCAGCGAGGCATCGATCGCGCCCTGTTCGCGCAGATGGTCGATC
Source organism: Salinisphaera sp. S4-8 (assembly GCF_040361235.1). Lineage (NCBI taxonomy): Bacteria > Pseudomonadati > Pseudomonadota > Gammaproteobacteria > Salinisphaerales > Salinisphaeraceae > Salinisphaera > Salinisphaera sp. S4-8. Next base: position 38,665 of record NZ_APNF01000003.1, read on the forward strand.
ACCTCGCGGTTGACCCGATCCACCCCGGCTTCCAGCGGTACGCTGGACGGCGGGATGACCCGAATGGTGACCGTACGCCGGCTATCCAGGCGTCGGATCACGTCGGTATCCACCGTGGGTACGACATCGGCGAGTGCGACGACCGGCAGCACGCCCGCGCTCGTGGCGATGGGTAGGCGCGATATCGCATCCACGCTGTCGGGCTTGCCGGCGGCGTCGTAGAGATAGATATCGACCTTGTCGTCGGCGAAGAAATACTCATCGACATAGGCGCCGTCGGTGAGCGCGGCGATCGTATAGCCCATATCGGCCGCATCCAGACCCAGCTCGGCGATACGCGCATGGTCGGGCTCGATACGCAGCAGCGGCTGGCCAAGCGTGAGCGTGGACGGCTCGGCCAGCACCTGCGGGTTGTCGAACACCGCGTTGGCACGGGCATAGATCGCCTCGGCCGCGGCATAGATCGTGGCCAGGTCCGCGCCTGATATGTCGATATTGATCGCCCGCGTGCCGCCGTCGTTCGACGAGATGATCGAACCCTTGGTGGAGAAGGCCCGCATGCCGGGATAGGCCTCGAAGCTTTCATTGAAAGCGTTCATGAGCGCGCCGATCTCGCGGTCGTTGACCGGCTCGGCGATCACGCGCAGCTGATTGGTGGTCACGCTCATGTTCAGATAGGCGATCGCCGGCAGGGCGCCGTCGTCGGCTTCGATATCGCCGTTTTCATCCGGCACATAGCGCATGAAGCGCTCGCGCAGTTCCTCGGCAATATCGCCCAGTTCGGTGAGGTTGTAGCCGGCCGGCGGCAGCATGGAAGAAAACGTCTTCGCCTCTTCGCCGTCGGGCAGATATTCTGCCGGCGGCGTCAGCACGAAAACGCCCACACCCAGCGAGACGGCAATGGATGCCATGGTCAGATAACGCCTGGAGCGCACGGCGATAATCCACGCACACAGGGCAAGCACGCCACGCGAGACCGGCCCGCTCGCGGTATCGGCCGCGCCGGAATTGCGCGGCAGAATACGGGCCGCCGCGGTCGGCACCACCATGATCGCCACCAGCATCGATACCAGAATCGCCGCCGAAATGGCGATCGAGATATCCGAGAACAGCTGGCCGGCCTTCTGGGTGATGAACAACACCGGCGCGAACACCATCACCGTGGTCAGCGTGGAGGCCAGCACCGCCGGCCAGACTTCGCGTACGCCGTCGATGGCTGCCTGCCAGCGGCGTGCGCCTTCGCTGCGCTTGCGGGCGATGTTTTCGAGCACGACGATGCTGTTGTCCAGCGTCATGCCGATGGCAAAGGCGATGCCGGCCAGCGAGATCACGTTGATGGTGCGACCGAACGCCGCCAGGCCAATGAACGCTGCGATCGCGCAGATGGGAATACCCAGAATCGCAATCAGCGTGGCGTAGACCGAGCGCAGGAACACGAACATCACGATCGCGGCGAGCACGGCGCCGATCGCCAGATTGCGATAGACGCTGGCAATGGAGGCGCTCACATAGCGCACGTCGTCCGAGGTCAGGCGCATGCGCATGCCCGCCGGCTCGAGCACGCTGGCATTGAGCTCGGGCAGCAGCGCGAGCATGTCGCGCTTGATATCGATCACGTTGGAGCCGGGCTGACGGCGCACCTGCAGGTTGACCACCGGCTGGTCGTTGTAGAACCCCAGCTCGCGGACTTCGGCATGGTCGAGCTGAATTTCTGCCACGTCGCCGAGCGTGGTCACCGAGTCGCCGCGCCGTGAAAGCACCACCCCGGCCAGGCCCGACACGTCGTCGAAACGACCGACCGTACGTACCAGATAACGACGCTTGCCGGCATCCATATCGCCGCCGGAAATATCCTGGTTGCGGGCACGAATCGCATCGCGCACGTCGGTCATCGAGATGTTGCGGGCGGCCAGTTTCGACGGGTCGATATGGATCTGTACCTGGCGTTCGGCGCCGCCGCCGACCTGTACGTCCGCCACGCCCTCGACGCGCTCCATGCGTCGGCGCACCTCGTCGTCGACGAAATCGCGCATGAACGCCATGTCCAGCCCCGCCGGATTGCCGGCCTCGGCCGCCACGCTCAGATACATGAAGGAATTCTGGGAGAACGAGGCCGCGACCACCTCCGGCTCGTTCACGTCCTCGGGGTAGCTGGGCACCTGCATGAGCGCGTTGGTCACACGAATGAGCGCTTCGTTGACGTCGGTGGAGAAGGGAAACTCCAGCTCGATCTCGGCCTCGCCGGTCTTGGCCTCGGCGCTCATGCGCTGCAAGCCGATGATATTGGCGAGATATTCCTCCTGCTCGATGAGGATTTCGTTTTCCACGTCCTGCGGCGTGGCCCCGGGCCAGCTGGTGGTCACGGTGATCGTGCGCACCGCCAGATCGGGAATCATCTGGACGGGAATGCGCATCGCCGCGAGCACGCCGAACAGACAGATCAGCAGCACGACGATGGTCATCAGCGTGCCGCGCTTGATCAGCGCTTCGAACATCGATCAGCCCCCGGGCTGCGAAAGCCGCAGGCTTCGGCCATCGTTGCCCGGCGGGTCGGCCGATGGCCCAGCCGAGGCGGAGCGCTCGTCGCGTATGTGCACCGGCTGCCCGGCTTCCAGGCTTTCGTTGCCGCGTACCACCACGCGATCGCCGGCCTCGAGACCGTCGAGCACTTCCACCTCGTTGTTCGCGCTGCGCCCGAGCGAAACCTGGCGCTTGACCGCGCGCAGGGTGCCGTCGTCGTCTTCGCGCACCAGCCACATGCGTGTGCCCCCGCCGGGCACACGCACGAGCGCATCCCGGGGCGCGATCACCACGGCCTCGGCGCTTGCAAGTTCCAGCATTGCCTTGGCCGACATGCCGGGGGTGAGTGCGCCGTCACGGTTGTCCACGAACATGCGCACCAGAAAACTGCGGGCCGTGGCATCGCTGGCACCCACGATCACGTCCACCTTGGCATTAATCGGCGCGTCGATCGGCGTTTCCGGCTCCACCCGCACGCCCATGCCCGGCTCGATGAGCCCGAAATACCGCTGCGGCGCGGATACGTCCAGGCGCAACGTATCCGTGGCCACCAGCGATACCGCCGGCGTGGTCTGGGCCACGTATTCGCCGGGGTCGACGCGGCGTGCGCGTACCACGCCATCGAAGGGCGCGATCAGCGTATGTCGTGCCAGGCGTTCGCGCTGGGCGGCCACTTCGGCGCGCAGGCGTTGCACCGCCGCCGCGCGTACCGCCACCTGCGAACGCCGGGCTTCCAGTTCGCTTTGCGACACCGCGCCGCGCCCGGCCAGCCGATCGGCTTCGCGTAGCAGTCGTCGTGCTTCTTCAAGCTGGGCGGCCGCTTCGTCGGCCGAGGCCTGGAGCGTGTCCAGTTCCAGCCTGGAAAGCGCCCGGTCGAGTTCGATGAGGGTATCGCCGGCCTTGACCCGGTCGCCGGCATCCACGGCCACCGTTTCGACCAGACCGGCGATACGCGGCGTTACGTCGGCATCCCGGGGCGAGGTCAGCGTGCCGTAGAGCGGCACCGTCTGCTACCAGCGGCGCTCGTCCACGCGCACCGTATCCACCACCGCCGGCTCGGCCGCGGCCAGCACCGCGCTGGTCAAACCCATGAACGCTGCCAGCAGCCAGCGCAGGAATTGATTCTGCGCTGCGCTGCGCGGCGCCTGTATGCGATCGCTCACCCTGCCCCCTTCGGCTGTCGGGCCTGTTGTTGGCGACTGCCCGCCCAAAAAATGCGTCTCAACCACCCGCTACTCCTATGGAACACCCCTGGACGCATTCGGTTCCACACGCTGGTGGTCGATCGACGACTGTGGGTATGCTGGCCGCCATCGACTCTTCAACGCTCGACCGCCATGAATCCACGCGCCATTGCCTGTGCGCTGACCTTCGCCGTCTGCAGCACGGCCTTCGCCGCCGCCCACGCGCAAGATGCCAGCAACAACGCCCAGGCTGCCGATCTCGGCCCCAATCTGGAAAATTACGACTACCCCTGGCCGGTTTCGCACTTCGAGATCGATGAACCCCAGGGCAAGGTATCCATGGCCTATATGGATATCGCCCCCACCGATGACATCCGCAATGCGCCGGTGGCGGTCCTGCTGCACGGCAAGAACTTCTGCGGCGCCTACTGGCAGGATACGGCCCAGGCCCTGGCCGACAACGGCTATCGCGTGATCGTGCCGGACCAGATCGGCTTCTGTAAGTCCGACAAGCCGGCCGCCTACAGCTACAGCTTCCATCACCTGGCTGCGAACACGCAGGCACTGCTGGCATCGCTGGATATCGACAACGCCACCATCATCGGCCATTCCATGGGCGGCATGCTGGCCATGCGCTATGCGCTGATGTACCCCGACACCATCGAACAGCTCGTGCTGGTCGACCCGATCGGCCTGGAAGACTGGAAGGCCAAGGGCGTGCCCTATCGCGGCATGAACGCCTGGTATGCCCGCGAGATGAAAAAGGACTATGCCGCCATCAAGTCCTATCAGGTGAAAAGCTATTACGACGGCGAATGGAACGACGACTACGCCGAATGGGCGAAAATGCTCGCCGGCATGTACACCGGCAGCGAGGCAGACAAGTCCAAGGTCGCCTGGGCCCAGGCCGCGACCTACGACATGGTCTATACCCAGCCCGTGTTCTACGAATTCGAGCAGATCGACGTGCCCACCACCCTCATGATCGGCACCCGCGATCGCACAGCACTCGGCAGCGATCTCGTCTCCGACGAACTTGCCGCCGAGCTCGGCGATTACCCCGCCCTGGGGCGTGAAGCCGTCGCCCGCATGCCCAACGCCGAGCTGGTGACGTTCGAAGGCATCGGCCACCTGCCGCCGATCGAATCGCCCGAGCTGTTCAAGCAGGCGCTGTTCGACGCGCTGAAAACGCCGCGCAGTGAAAGCGACAGCGAATAACGCATATCAAGTTCGAGAACGACAAGGACAACGACCCGATGACCGATATCCATCAACTCAGCGCCGGCGAACTGGCCGGCGCCATCGCCCGTGGCGACATCTCCAGCCGCGTAGCGCTCGACCACTATCTGGAACGTATCGAAACGCTGGGCGAACCGATCAACGCCGTCGTGGCCATGGATATCGAAGCCGCCCGCCAGCGCGCCGATGAGGCCGACGCCGCGATCGCGGCCGGCCAGAACTGGGGTCCGCTGCACGGCGTGCCGATGACGATCAAGGACACCTATGAAGTCGCCGGCCTGCCCACCGTAGTGGGCGAGCCCAAGCTCAAGGACTATCGCAGCAGCGACGATGCCGTGGCCGTGGCCCGGCTACGCGCCGCCGGCGCGGTAATCTTCGGCAAGTCCAACACGCCACGCCTGGCCCAGGACGTACAGACCTTCAACCCGATCTACGGCACCACCAACAACCCCTGGAACACCGAGCGCACCTCGGGCGGCTCCTCCGGCGGCGCGGCCGCGGGGCTCGCCGCCGGCTTCACGCCTCTGGAGCTGGGCTCCGATCTGGCTGGCTCGATTCGTACGCCGTCGAGCTGGTGCGGCGTGTACGGGCACAAGGTCTCCTACGGGGTGATTCCGCTGCGCGGACATATTCCCGGCCCGCCCGGCACCCGCAGCGAACCCGACCTGTGCGTGGCCGGTCCGCTCGCCCGCCATCCGGCCGATCTGGCGCTCGCGCTCGACGTACTGGCCGGCGCGGATACCATCGAGGCCAGCGCCTGGCAAATCCATCTGCCGGCGCCGAAACCGACCACGCTGGCCGATTTCAAGATCGGCTATCTGTTCGAACACGACTTCTGCCCGATCTCGACGGCGGTCAAAGCACGCCTGGAAGACGCACTCGAAGCCGCCCGCCGCGCGGGGGCTACGGTCACGAAGCTCGACGACCTGCCGGGCGGTTTCGAAGCCAGCTACGAAACCTACGACCGCCTGCTCAACGGCCTGGTCGGCGCCTCCATTCCCGACAAGCTCTACAACAAGGCCAAACGCGGTGCCAAATTCATGGGCTTGGTGGGCAAAAACGACATGGGCACCGTCGGCGGCTTTGCCGAACGCGCCACCACCAGCCATCGCGACTGGGCCAAGGCCGACGAAGCCCGCCACAAGTTGCGCGAGAAATGGCACAGCCTGTTCGCCGACTACGACGTGCTGCTGCTACCCAGCGTCTGCGTGCCGGCCATCCCGCACGATCACGGCGGCAACGTACTTTCGCGCAAGATCGACGTGGACGGCAAAAGCCACGGCTATACCAACCTGTTCCGTTGGATCGCCCCGGCCACCGTCGCCGGCCTGCCCGCCACGAGCGCCCCCGTGGGCCTCACCGACGACGGCCTGCCCGTGGGCCTGCAGATCGTCGGCGACTATGGCCACGACCGCACCACCATCGCCTTCGCCCAGCATCTGGCCGCCGCGGGCGTCGAGGCACCGGCCTGTCCGTACGCGACCAAGGAAAGCGGCTAATCAGGCGACTGCATCGGTCGCTCGATCGCAGCGAACAACATCTGGTCGCGTCCCGGACCGCGGGCGTAAGGCATACGTCTGCGGTCTGCGGTCTGCGGTCTGCGGACATTGTTCTGGCAAATAAGAAAGTCCGCAGATCAACGCAGATGCCCGCAGATGCGGTTGCGTACTTTCGCGGCGTAGCAGATACGGAATAAGAAAAGGCGGCAGAGTCCATCGAAACGCTTCGCGCCAAGGCTTGGTTAAGCCGCCATGCCGGGGCGCTTGATTATGTCCACTTTCAGCATGCGGCATGAACACCAGCCCACCCGGCCTTCGAGCGCTCTGTCTTTCGCCTTATTCGCGTGCCTTCGCGTTCATTCGCGGACAACCGGCTTGCTTGAGCGCAGCCCATTGCGTTTCATAGATAATCCAGAAGCGCTTTGAAACGCGAAAAGCTAAAGCGCCTGATTCATCAGCGCCAGGACCGATCATCGCGCGGCAGGCGATGCCGGTCGTCGTTCACGGCCACCTGGCACGGCGGTGTGGACTGCCAGCGCCAGAACACGATATTGCGGTCGCCGCGATTGGCGCCCACCGCAAACGAGGGCACGATGATGGCACCGACGCCGGCCTCGATCAGGCGATCGGCCAGTGCCCAACTCGGCGGCATTGCGCCTTCGTAGGCAATCAGTTCCCAGGCGCAGCCCAGATCTTCGAATGCCACGTTGGCCACGTCGCAGGCCGCTGGGGTGGAAAGGTCGAGCACGCTGTCGTAGCTCACGATGGTGAGCGGTTGGAGCTTGTAGGCCAGGCCCTGGTGGGCTTCGGCGATGGCAAGTTCGTAGCTGCGGCTGGTATACAGCGCCGGCACGCCGGGCCGGTTGAACCGCCCGCCGTGCTTGGCCGCACCGGCGCCGGAGTCGGGCGCGAACGACCAGCGCGGGTTATGCGCGCGATAGACCGTGCCGCTGAAATAGTCGCCCGCCATGCCCGGCCTTAGGCATAGCCGCCTTCGTTGATGCGCGACAGATAGGCTTTCACGGCATCCGCCCGCCCTTCCTTCACCAGTTCTTCGGCGGTCTGATCGCCGAACGACGGCAGGGGCTGCGAGCGATACCAGGCAAACGCCTGGTTGACCGAACCGGCCCAGGGCTGGGCCCGGTTGATGATCTCGATCATGGCGCGCATGCGCGTTTGCACACGTGCGGCGCGCTCGCGATGGCTGCGTCGCAGGGAGTCAACGCCAATCCCCAACACGTCGGCAAGCTGGGTTTTGTTGACATGCAGGCGCTGTGCGATCGCCCGGGATTCGATCGCCTCGTTGCCGGCGAGATGAAAGAAGCGGTCGTCGGTGTCGTTGATATTCATGGGCATGCCATATCTTTAGCCACCAATGTGGTCATATTAGCATGTGCGCGCGGTTTGACTGCCGGGTTGCCAGGCTGTGCTGAGGCGGCAATCGAATGGCCAGCAACCTCGACCGACCGGCAGAATTCAGGGTTGTGCGGCGGCCTTTGTCTGCGTATCGATCAGGGGCGCAAGCTCCGGCCAGACGGCATCGAGCATGGCCGGCTGGGCCTTGGCGTTGGGGTGCACGCCGTCGTTCTGGAAATTGCCGCGATCGGTGGCGATGTCTTTCAGAAAGAACGGCACAAAGGCCACGTCGGTTGCCTCGGCCAGATCGACGAACGCCTGGTGAAACTGGTCGGCATAGCGCTTACCGTAGTTGGAGGGAATACGCATGCCCAACAGCAGCACTTTCGCACCCGAATCGCGGCTGGCCTCGATCATGGCGGCGAGGTTGTCCTTCATGGTTTTAACCGGCAGCGCGCGCAAGCCGTCGTTACCGCCGAGCTCCAGAATGACCACCGCCGGCTCGTGGCGTTTCAGCGCGGCATCCAGCCGCCCACGTCCGCCGGCGGTGGTTTCGCCGGAAACGCTGGCGTTGACCACTTCGACGTCGCGATCGTTTTCCGCAAGTCGATCGCGCAGCAGCGCCACCCAGCCTTCGCCGCGATCGAGGCCGTAACCGGCGCTCAGGCTGTCGCCGAAAACCAGCACGCTCGGCTGTGCGTATGCGAAGCTGCATGTCGCGAACAGCAGCGCCGCGGTCATCGTAACCAGTACGCGGCGCACCCATTCTTTTTCGGACCAAGAAACTCGGCTCAATGTCATCTCCTGCATTAGAAGCGGTCGATCTGTCCAAGACGATCGAAAGCGGTGAGCGTGCGCTCACCATCCTCGACGGTATCGAACTATCGCTGAACACGGGCGATACGCTCTCGATCGTGGGTACGTCCGGCTCGGGCAAATCGACGCTTCTGGCCCTGCTCGCGGGGCTGGATACGCCCAGCCGCGGCAAACTCTCCCTGCTCGGACGCGAAATGTCGGATCTCGACGAGGATGCACGCGCGGCCTGGCGCAGTGGCCAGGTGGGCTTCGTGTTTCAATCGTTCCAGCTGCTCTCCGGCCTGTCGGCGCTGGATAACGTCACCCTGCCGCTGGAACTGACCGGCGCCGATCTGGGCGAGGCACGCGAAACCGCGCAGCGGTTGCTCGAACAGGTGGGCCTGGCGCATCGCATCAAGCACACGCCGCGCCAGCTCTCCGGCGGCGAACAGCAGCGCGTGGCCCTAGCCCGCGCCTTTGCCTGCCGGCCCAAGATCCTGTTTGCTGACGAACCCACCGGCAACCTGGACGGCGCAACCGGGGCCGAAGTGATCGACCAGCTGTTCGAACTCAACGCCGAACAGGGCACCACGCTCGTGCTGGTCACCCACGACGAGGACCTGGCCGCCCGCTGTGCCCGACGGACCCGGCTGGCCGACGGAAAGCTGCATGAGCACTGATCGCCCCTCGGCCGTACGACTGGCCTGGCGCCAGATCGGGCGCAGCCGGCGCGACGGCTCGGCCTGGATTCTGCTGATCGCGCTCGTGGTGGCCGTGGCCGCCGTGGGCGCGGTCAGCCAGATGACCGATCGCGTACGCGCCGGCATGGAGCGCCAGGGCGCGGCCACGCTCGCCGGCGACCTGGAACTGGAACTGCGGGCGCCGCTGGATGAAAAGCGGGCGGCCATTCTCGACGATATCGGCGTGGCCCATCACGGCGTGACCGTGTTCCCCAGCGTGGTTAGCCACGACGATGAGATCACGCTGGTTTCGGTCAAGGCGGTAGAAGCGGGCTATCCGCTGCGCGGCGAAGTCACGCTGCGGCGCGGCGACCCGGGCAGCCCGACCGAAACGCTCACCCATGCCCCCGAGCCCGGCACCGCCTGGGTGGCCCAGCGTATTCTCGATGCCCAGCAGCTGGCTGTCGGCGACACGCTCCAGCTGGGCGATGCCAAACTCAAGATTGCGGCCGTGCTGGTAATCGAACCCGATCGCGGCCAGGGCTTTGCCAATATCGCGCCGCGGGTGCTCATACGCGATGCCGACGTGGCCGCCACCGGCCTGCTCGGGCCGGGCAGCCGCGCGAACTACGACGAACGCATCGCCGGCGAACCGGCCGCGCTCGAACAGGTGCGCGAACGTCTGGAACCGACCCTGCAGCCCGGCGAAAAACTGCGCACCCCAGCCGAATCCAATCGCGCCCTGGCGCGTGCGCTGGATCGCGCCGATGTGTTTCTGGACCTGGCCGCGCTCGTGGCCGTGGTACTCGCGGGCGTCGCCATCGCACTGACTGCACGCCAGCATGCATCGTCGCGGCTGGATGAAATCGCCCTGCTCAAGACCCTGGGGGCCGCGCGTGGCTTGATCGCCCGGCTGATGGCCTGGCAGCTGGTATTCGTGGGCGCGATCGGTATCGGCCTCGGGCTGCTGGTTGCCTGGCTGGCCCAGCTGGGTATTTCACAGCTGATCGCCCGCGCCTTCGAAATTCAGCTGCCCGCTGCCTCATGGCTGGCCCTGTGGCCGGCTGCGGCCACCGGCGCGGTGCTGTTGGCCGGCTTCGCCTGGCCGGCACTGGCCCAGGCGCGGGCCACGCCGCCGGCCCGGGTGCTGGCCCGCTCGCTGTCCGAACAGCGCGGGCGCATGTGGCTGATTTATGCAGCGGCATTGGCGAGCGTTGCCCTGCTGGCGGCGGCCGCCACCCGCGATATCACGCTCACCGCCTGGGTGGTCGGCGCCACCCTGGGCGGCACCGCCGTGCTCTGGCTCGTGGCGCTAGGGCTGCTGGCCGGTATCGACTGGCTGCGCCCGCGTATCGGCAACCGGGGCGGGCCGGGCCTGCGACTGGCGCTGTCCGCGCTGGCCCGCCGGCGTCAGGCCAGCGCACTGCAGATCGTGGCCTTTGGTATCGGCCTGACCATGCTGTTCATGCTGGTGATTGTCCGCGGCGACCTGCTCGCCGGCTGGCAGGCCGATATCGCCGCCGATGCGCCCAACCGGTTTCTGATCAACATCACCCGCGAACAACAGCCGGCGGTCGCCGAACGCCTGCAACAAGCCGGGCTCGACGCCGACTTCTACCCGCTGGTGCGCGGGCGGCTGACCAAGGTCGACGGCGCCGCGATCGAAGACGATGCAGAACTGGCCGAACAGGCCGGCGAACTCACCCGGCGCGAGCTGAACCTGTCGTGGATCGACAATCTGAAAAACGATAACCGCATCGTGGCCGGCCAGTGGTTCGATGCCGACGATATCGGCAAGCCACGCATGTCCATCGATACCTCGGTGGCCGAACGCCTGGATGTGGGCGTGGGCGACAGCCTGACCTTCGATATCACCGGCACGCCAGTCACCGCCACCATCGAAAGCATTCGTGAAATCGACTGGTCCAGCCTGCAGGCGAACTTCTATGTGCTGTTCGCGCCGGGCGTGCTGGACGAGTTCTCGGCGACCTATATCACCAGTCTGTACGTACCCGACGACGCCCACGGCGTGATCGGCGCGCTGGTGCGCGAGTTCTCCAATATCAGCGTGATCGATATCGCCGCCATCCTCGAACAGCTGACCACGCTGATCGACCGGCTGAGCCTGGCCATCGAGCTGGTGTTCGGCTTCACCCTGGCCGCCGGTCTGGTGGTACTGCTGGCCGCCATGCAGGCCAGCCGCGCCGAACGGCTGCGCGAAGCCGCACTGCTGCGGGCGCTCGGCGCGCGCTCGAGCTGGCTGCGTCAGGCTACCTTCGGCGAGTGCCTGCTCATTGGGCTTTGTGCGTCGCTGCTGGCAGCGGCGATCGCCCAGGTCACCGCCATCGTGCTCGCGGTGTGGGTCTTCGATCTCGGCTACGCCTGGCGCTGGCCGCTGTGGCTGATGGCGATCAGCATCGCCACCGCCGTGATCGCCCTCTCCGGGCTGGCCTCGCTGCGCGAGGTGTTGCGCCAGCCCGCCTGGGCCAGCCTGCGTGCGAGCGACTAAGAACGGCGGGCGACGTTGCACGCGATCGCCCGCACCCGGACACTCGGAGCCTGCAAACAAGAATATCGAGGAGACAGCATGGCCACCAAGAGCCCGGCCGCCGAATTCTGGCGCGATATCCCGCCGATCCCCAACAGCTTCAAGCCGGATACGCTGCCCGAAGTGCATATCGCCAACGCACCCACCGAAGACGAGCGCTATTACGTGCCCCTCAGCGATACCGTGTCCTCCCGGCCGCTATGGATTTCGCCCTCGTCGAACCGCTGGTGCGATGTGCTCATGGCCAAGGGCGCGGGCCTGGTCAATCGCCACTACCACCCCAACGAAGTGTTCGCCTACACCATCTCCGGCAAATGGGGCTATCTGGAACACGACTGGGTGGCTACCGCTGGTGACTTTGTCTAGGAATCTCTGCATAACCTCTCGCGGCTCGCGTTCGAGTCCTCAAATGCGTGGTGAAAGGCCCGCTGATATGGCTCGACGAACAGGGCGAGGCCAAGGGCTATTTCGATGTGCACGACTATATCGCCCTGTGCCGTGAGCACTACGACCGGGTGGGCATCGGCGCCGACCATATCGATACGCTGTTTCGCTAAGCACCCGTATCAATCGCGCGCGAGCGCGGCCTCCAGCCAGTCCGTAAAGCGCTGCACGCGACGCGTGTGGCGATTCAACGGCCCGCTGATCAACCGGTAGGCATGCCCGGGCATGCGAATCTCCGGCCGCCAGGCCACCAGCCAGCCGCGGGCCACCATATCCCGCACCAGCAGTTCGCTCACAAGCGCCACGCCCTTACCGGCCAATGCCGCCTGCACCACTTCCTGCTCGTGCGCAAAGGTACGTAGCTTCGCATCGTCGAGCGGACCGACGCCGGCCTGTGCCTGCCAGGTCGACCAGTCGATCGGAGCCAGCCGCGTATCCGGCCAGCGCGTGGCCAGTCGGTCGGCCGTCTCGATCGACACGCCAATCGCCAGATACGCGGGGCTTGCAAACGCCCCGATCGACTCGCGCACGACAATCCGGCTGTCGTCGGTATCGGATTCGGCAGCCGAATAGCGGATCGCGATATCCACCTCGCGATCGCGCTCGAGATCGACGGGCTCGGTCGACGAAACCAGTCGTATGCGCAGATCGGGATGGCGCTGCTCGAAGTCATCGATACGCGGGGCCAGCCATAGCGTGGCAAACGCCGGCGTGGTGGAGATCGTCAGGCGGTTTTCGTCATCGCGCAGCGCGGCCACGGCCGCCTCGAGTTCCGAAAACGCGTGCGTGGCAGCCTGCGACAGCTGCAACCCGGCCTCGGTGGGCGTGATGGCGCGCGTACGACGCACGAACAACGACACGCCCAGCTGTGCCTCGAGCCCGCGAATATGGTGGGACACGGCGGTGGGCGACAAATGCAGCGCCTCGGCCGCGGTCTTGAAGCTGCCCAGGCGGGCCGCCGCCTCGAAGGCCCGCAGTGCGCAAAGAGAAGGAAACGACACGGCGGCTCTATAGCAGATGAGTTTTGCTCATGTATAAGTGCTTTCTTTGCCTTTGTCACGGCGTTCGTTGCGACGGATAGTTGCGCTGAACTTATCCATGCACCGTTGCAGAAGAATCCGCCATGACCACCATCTTGCGTATCGACGCCAGTGCCCGCGTCAATCGTTCGCTCTCGCGCCTGCTCGGCGACCTGTTTATCGAACGCTGGCAGCAGGCCGAGCCACAGGCCGCGATCATTCGCCGCGATGTCGGCACCCAGCCGCCGCCGGCCATCTCGGAAGACTGGATCGCCGCGGCTTTCGCGCCGGCCGCCGAGCGCGTCGCCAAACAAAACGCGGTACTAGCCCTGTCCGATACCCTGATCGACGAACTGGAACAAGCCGATGTACTGGTAATCGCGACGCCCATGTACAACTACGGCCTACCTGCTGCGCTCAAGGCCTGGGTCGATCAGGTTGTGCGGATCGGGCGGACCTTCAGCTTCGATCTCGCCCGCGGCGATCGCCCACTGGAACCGATCCTCGACGGCAAGCAACTGGTGGCGCTGACCGCCTCGGGTGAGTTCGGCTTCGGCCCAGGCGAATTCAACGAACACGCCGGCCATCTGTTGCCGCATCTGCGTTCGCTATCGGGCTATCTCGGGGCCGACGAAATCCATCATGTCGGGATCGAATATCAGGAATTCGGCGATGATCGTTTCGCGGCGTCGAAAGCGCAGGCCATCAGCCAAACGCGCGCACTGGCCGGCCGACTTTCCCAGTCGGCCACATAAAAAAACGGGGCCAGACGGCCCCGTTTTCGGCTGTGCCGGCGGGCGATCAGGCGCTTTTGGCCTGATCCTGCGTGTCCACCGTCGCGGTGCCGGTGTCGCCGCTGCGCACGGTGATACGCCGCGGTTCGCTGGTGGCTTTCTTGTTGATGGTCAGCCGCAGCACCCCGTGTTCCGCCCGTGCTTCGATGTTTTCCTCGTCCGCGGTTTCGGGCAACGAGAAGCGTCGCACGAACGAACCGAAGCGACGTTCACGATAGCGGGCCTGACCGTTGTCGTCGGTCTTTTCTTCGCTGCGTTCGCCCTTCAGCGTGAGCACGCCCTTATCGAGGGTGACCTCGATATCCTCCGGGTTCACGCCGGGCACTTCGGCCTCGATGTGATACGCGTTGTCGGTTTCGCGGATATCCACGTTCGGCGTCCAGGCCCCGCCGGCCAGTGCCGGGAAGGCGTTGCTGTCCTGTACGAACATGCGATTAATTTCGTCGTTGAACTGCGCGAGCAGGCTGCTCGGTTCGAAACGGTTCTGATAACGCTGAATAGCCATAATCTACCCTCCTGTTTTTTCGCCCCGAATCAAGGGGCTGCGTCGTTACATCAGCAACGATAGGGGCAGCGGGTAACGTTTCAATAGTTATTTGATCGTTTTTTTGGCATTTTGCCGGGGCCGACCGGTAACTGATATAACCGACCCATCGATAACAATGCCCAACGGATAAACGATGCGAACGCTTACGTTACCCACGCTCTGTGCGACAGCACTGGCCGCGACGGGTCTTTTGACCGCCGGCAACGCCAGCGCCGCCGCCGGCTGCGACACCGCCGGCCTCGACCTGCCCGACGGCTTCTGTGCCACCCGGTTCGCCGAGGACGCCGGCAAGCCGCGGCATCTGGCCGTCGCCGATAACGGCACGGTGTATGTGAATCTGGCCAACAATGTCGACGGCCACGGCCTGATGGCGCTCCGCGATACCGATGACGACGGCGTGGCCGACGAGCGCGAAACCTTCGGCGAAGGCGGCGGTACGGGCCTGGCGATTCATGACGGCTGGCTCTACGCCGCGACCGTCACCGATATCTACCGCTACAAGCTCGACGATAATCTGGTGCCCCAGGGCGAGCCCGAACATATCGTCACCGGCCTGCCGCAGCAGTCCTCGCATGCCGCGCGCGGGTTGGCCATCAGCGACGACGGGCAGTTGTTCGTCAATAACGGCGCGCCCTCGAACGCCTGTCAGGAAAACGATCGCCAGCCCGGCTCCAAAGGCCAGGATCCCTGCCCGCTGCTCGACAACCACGGCGGCATCTGGAAATTCTCGGCCACCGAAACCGGCCAGACCTTTGAGCCGAAAACCGAATACGCCACCGGCCTGCGCAACATGTTCGCGCTGGACTGGTACGACGGCCAGCTCTACGGCGTTCAGCACGGACGCGATCAGCTGCATTCGAACTGGCCGCAGACGTTCACGCAGCAGCAGAGCGCGCATCTGCCCGCCGAGGAACTGTTCGCCATTGATGAAGGCGATCACTTCGGCTGGCCGTTCTGCTACTACGATCCGAAACAGGACAAGAAAGTCCTCGGCCCGGAATACGGCGGCGACGGCGACAAGCTGGGCCAGTGCGCCGACTACGAACAGCCGCTGGCGGCCTATCCGGCACACTGGGCACCCATGGACATCCTGTTCTACGACGGCGACGAACTGGGCACGCACTACAACGGCGGCGCCTTCATCGCCTTTCATGGCTCCTGGAACCGCGCGCCCAGTCCGCAGGCCGGTTATCGGGTGATCTATCAGCCGTTCGAGAACGACCAGGCCACCGCCGACTACGAAGACTTCGCCGGCGCGCCCGGCTTTACCGGCAGCGGCGAAACCGTGGCCTCGCCCGGCAGCGCCGACCATCGCCCGGCCGGCCTCGCCCAGGGCCCCGACGGCGCGCTGTATATCAGCGACGATGCCGGCGGCACGATCTTCCGGGTCGTCGCAGCCGACGAGTGAACATCCTCGGCGCAACAGCCTGACCCGCAGCATGGCCCCGTCTGTATCGCAGGCGGGGCTTTTTTTAGATGGGTGCCGGGCGATGGGTTATGCACCCGCGCGGCGCGTGTTCGCAAGCCGTATCGGTGTTCAAAAAAATACTGTCTACAAGTTACTTTATAACGTAATATAGCTAGCGCGCCGGGGGTCGGCGCATACCTGGATTCGAACAGGCCATGGGGAATCACAAGCTACGCTGCGCGCTCGTGCTGGTCGTACTACTGTGCGCCCAGGCGCTGGCGTTCGCCCATGCCTTCGAACACCCCATCGCGCTCGGTCACGGCGATCATGTCTGCGTGCTGTGTGCGCACGATCACACCGGCAGCGCGCCGCTGGGCGCCGCCGCTGCGATCACGCTCGGCAACGCGCCGACCGATCTCGCCACCCCGCCTATCAACACCGGCCCTACGCCACCCGTCGCCAACGGGCGTACGGCGCGCGCGCCGCCTTTGTCTTTCGTCTGATCACACGCGCTTTTTTCGCTGCCCAAGGCGGCATTTTTCGCGAATTCGTAGTCCGTATTCGCTTATCAGACGGAAACCCTCTACATGGCTTATTCAAACTTTGCACGCCTGCTCGTGCCGGCGGCCGGTGTGTGCCTGCTCGGCGCAGGCCAGCCCCTATTTGCCCAGTCCGATACCGCGCCCGGCGACAGCCTGATGCTCGGGCCGATTTCGGTGGAAGCCCTGGCTTTCGACGATCAGGACCCGAGCCAGGCCATCGAAGCCGCCACCGTGGTCGCCGGCCCGGAACTGGTTCGCAAACGCGGCCAGAGCCTGGGCGCGACGCTCGCCGATACGCCCGGCATCAGTTCGGCCGACTTCGGCCAGGGCGTGGGCCGCCCGGTCATCCGTGGCCAATCCGGCGCGCGCGTACGCGTACAGGAAAACGGGTTGTCCTCGGCCGATGTCTCCACGCTCAGCCAGGATCATGCTGTGAGCATCGACCCCTACTCGGCACGCCAGGTGGAAGTGCTCAAGGGCCCGTCGACTCTGCTCTACGGCTCCGGCGCGATCGGCGGCGTGGTCAATGTGGTCACCGATCGCATTCCCATGACCGCGCCCGACGGCGTGACTGGCGAGGCCACCCTCGAGCGTGGCGACAGCACCCTGGGCCAGCGCCTGCAGCGCCTGGACGTCACCGGCGGTATCGGCGATTTCGCCCTGAACGTGCAGGGCATGAAACGCCTCACCGACGACTACAAGGCCGACGACAGCCGCCTCATCGACAACAGTGAAACCGATACCGACACCTACAGCGCGGGTACCTCCTATTCCGGCGACTGGGGCTATGTCGGCGGCGCGGTCAGCCACTTCGGGCGCCAGTACGGCATTCCCGGTGAAGAGGCCCAGATTCGGCTGACCCAGGATCGCTACGATCTCAAGGGCGAGGTCTACGATGTCGCCCCCGGCCTCAAGCGGCTCGAATTCTCCGGCGCCTATACCGACTATCTGCATACCGAGGGCGAAGAAACCCCGGAAGCCTTCTTCGACAACAAAGAAACCGAACTGCGTATTGCTGCCGAACACGCGCCGGTCGCCGGCTTTACCGGCATCTTCGGCGTGCAAGGCTTCGACCGCGACTTCAAGGCCTACGGCGAGGAAGAGTCGTTCGTGCCGGCCACCGAGACCCGCTCGATCGCGGCGTTCTGGGTGGAACAGCGCCCGCTCGACGACAACTGGACGGTTCAGGGCGGCCTGCGTGTCGAATACCAGGAACAGGACACCAGCGAAGGTCGCTCGGATGTCGACCACACCCCGATCAGCGTATCGCTGGGTGCCAAGCGCACCATTGGCGATCACTACGTGTTCACCGCCACCGCCGGCCGCTACGAACGCGCGCCCGCCACCGAAGAGCTGTACAGCTTCGGCCCGCACGAAGCCACGCTCACCTACGAACGCGGTAACGGCAGCTTCGGCGAAGAAGCCGCCAACAGCTTCGATCTGGGCCTGCGTCGTATCAACGGCCGACTGCGTTTCGATACCAGCCTGTTCTATACCAAGTACGACGACTACATCTACCAGCGCTCGGTCGACGCCGGCCTCAACGCCGACGGCACCGGCACGCCTGCCTCCGACGGCATTGCCGACCGCGTCAACGAAGAAGGCGAGTTCGAACCCGATGGCGAATTCCTGCTCATCGACTACGCCGCCGCCGATGCCACCTTCTATGGCGGCGAAGCCGAGATCGGCTACGACCTGATCGAAGGCGCGCACCGCCTGACCGCCCGCGTACTTGGCGACTACGTCCGCGCCGAGCTCGACGACGACACCAACCTGCCGCGGATCACGCCCGGGCGTTACGGCGTGGGCCTGGACTACGACAGCAAGACCTGGCTGGGCACGATCGAAGCCCTGCGTGCATCGCATCAGGACCACCCCGGTCCACTCGAAGATGAAACCGCCGGCTATACCGACCTCACCGCCTTCGTGGGCTATCGCCTGGCCGGCTACGACGACACCGAAACCATGGTCTATCTGCGGGGCGACAACCTGCTCGACGACGAGATCATCCGCAGCACCTCGTTTCTGCGTGTCGCCCAGCCAGGGCGTAGCGTGATTGCCGGGGTGAATGTGAAGTTCTAGGTCCGCGTCGCCGGAACTGAAAGAGAAAACGCCTCGGCTTTGCCGGGGCGTTTTTTGTTGGGGCCGTGCAAACGGCGATCAGTGCAGAGCAGGCGCGGCGTCGGTTTGCGGCTGAGCCTTCTCGGTCGAGACTTACTCGCTTCGGATCAACTCGACCATTGATTCAGAACCCGAAAAGGTTCGAGTTGCCGGGCTTTCGGCACTCACGAGTTCGGCGTCCCTTCGGTTTCGCGCTGCAGCGCGACCCACTTTCGTTTGCTTCTCCAAACAAAAGTAGGCAAAGGAAAAGACACCCGGGTTACGCGTCGGCGCTACGCGCCGAACCACTGCGATGCTCAGTCCGAAGGGTGCGGCCCTAGTCAATCAATATGGCTCGGATCGCTTTGGCGATCCTCAAACACCTTGCCGCACCGGCGCAGTGCGCCGGAAGCCCTTCGGCCCTGTGCTTCTCGTTCGCTCCACACGGGGTCGGAATACAGGCGGCTAGCCCATAGAGCTGAGTTGATGCGGCTATCAACCGAAATCAGGGCACGTGTTTGCGTTCTTGTCGGATTACGCCTTCGGCTAATCCGACCTACAAAAGATGTGACCTTGAGCGAGCGATCGCGAGCTTGTCTGTATTCGGGCCCCTTGGGCGTAGCGCCGAGCAGCACGAATCGTGAGCGGAATAAGACGGCCGGATGTTTGAGCGCAGCGAGTTTCCGGCCGTCCCGCTCGCGATTCGTGATGGGAGGGAACCGATGCGCAGCATCGGCGCAAGACAGGGTGTCCTTTGCTTTGGTTACTTTCATTTGGACAAGCAAATGAAAGTCACTCGCGCAGCAGCGCGAAACCCCCAACCAAAAATTCACCCGCGCCGTTGATTCAGGCAGTGAACGATTCGGGCCGCACGTCCTGAAGCCGCGTAGGTTGGCTTAGGCCGAAGGCCGTAAGCCAACAAAACCGCCCCGTGGCGCAATCGAAGGGCACAGTCGGGCCGGCCCTGCGAGCTGCGTTCATCGTTGGATTACGCTGCGCTAATCCAATCTACGCCTGCAGCGGACCGAAGCCCATAAAAAAACCCCGAGCGTTAGTATCAACGCTCGGGGCCGGTTCGATCAGCGAAAGCCTGACGTCAGGCCGCTTTCTTGCGCGAACGCGCCGTCTTCGAGGCGCTTTGCTTCACTTCTTCGTATTCACTCGGCTTGTAACGCATCAGGCGCAGCTTGTACTCCCAGTTGAAGCCGGGATAGAGCGTGGTGTTCTTGCCCGAATCGGTCAGATACCAGCTATTGCAACCGGACGTCCACGAGGTGTATTTCATCCGCCACTGGATGCCGCGGTTGAACTTGTCCTGCACGGACTTTTTAACGTCGATGAAGCGCAGCTTCTTCTTCGCCATATGGGCGATGGCCTGCAGGGTGTAGTCCATCTGCTGTTCGGTGAACGCCAGCACCGAGGTGTGGCTCGGGCCGGTGTTCGGGCCCATGAGGAAGAACAGATTGGGAAAACCGGAGACGGTCACGCCCTTATAGGCTTCGGCGCCGTCGTCCCAGGCGGCATTCAGGTCGACGCCGCCGCGACCGGTCATCGCAAACGGCGCGGCCTTGCTGGGCACCTTAAAGCCGGTGGCACAGACGATGGCATCCACTTCGATCGTGCGCCCGTCGTGGGTGACGATGGCGTTTTCGGTGATCTTCGCCGGCCCGTCGGCGATGAGCTCGACATTGTCGCGCTGCAGGGCGGGATACCAGTCGTTGGAAATGAGAATTCGCTTGCAGCCGATCTTGTAGTCCGGCGTCACTTTGCGCCGCAGGGCCGGATCCTTGACCTGTTTCTTGATATGGCCCTTGGCCATGTTCTCGGCCACGCGCTTGAGCGGGCCGAAATCGGAGATCACGAACGGTGCGAACAGCTCGTTGATCCAGTAGATCTTGGCGCGACGGCTGTAGAGCTTGAGCGGCGATTCCTTGTACTCGGCCTGCTCTTCGGCGGAAATCGGCCGGTCGGGCTTGGGCATGATCCAGCTCGGCGTGCGCTGGAACACGGTGAGCTGCTTGGCCTGCTTGGCGACTTCGGGCACCACCTGAATGGCGCTCGCGCCAGAGCCAATCACGGCCACACGCTTGCCGGCGAGGTCGTAATCGTCGTCCCACTGGGCGGTATGCATGAGCTTGCCGGTGAAGCTGTCCAGGCCGTCGATACGCGGCCAAGCGGGGTCGGCCAGCGCGCCGACCGCCGATACCACCACATTGGCGGTCAGCGTTTCACCGTCGGCGGTATGCACGTGCCAGAGGCCGCTGTCCTCGTCGAAATCCGCACCCACGATGGTGGTGTTGAAGCGCACGTGATCGCGCAGCTTGTACTTCTCGGTGCAGCGCTTGATGTAGTCGAAGATTTCCGGCTGCTGGCCGAAGCTGCGCGACCAGGTCGCGCTCTGCTCGAAGGAAAACGAGTACAGATGCGAATGCACGTCGCAGGCCGCGCCGGGATAGTGGTTGTCGCGCCAGGTGCCGCCGACTTCGCTGCCACGTTCCAGAATGGTGAAGTTATCGACGCCGGCTTCCTTGAGCCGGATGGCCATACCCAGGCCGGAAAACCCCGCGCCGACGATCGCGATATGCATATCCGTATCGATCTTCGGATGCGTGGTCAGCGGATTGAAACGAGAGACGAGTTCGGTAACAGCCATGAGAACTCCGCGGCAGCGAAAATGGGCGCCCGGTCGTGGGCATGATCTGAAAATAGCAATTTCCGCCCTTTCTGACAAGGCGCAATGTCAGATTAATTCTTCCGGCCCGGGCGCGACGACTGGCCAGCCCCGGTGCGGGCGCGTTAACGTACTGATAATCATTCCTATCGTCTGACGCGCCTTGGCGTGCCAGAACGTTTGTCACCGGCTGCGGCTGCGATGTTCGCTGACCATTTCTACGACGATCTCGCCGTATTTGCGGATGTCTTCCAGGACAGCCGCGATGCGGCGCCGACGGCCGCGTTCGACGGCGCTGCGCTGGCTGATCCCGCGCGGCTGGTGCCGCTGCTCGTGCGTTTTGGCGAACACACCGAATGCACCGAGGCCCGCGCGCGCGCCTCGCAGTGGTCGAAATATTTCTTTGCCCGGCTGGGCATCGCTACGCTCGTGGTACAGGCGGCCACCGACCGCGCGCTCGCTTTCGACCTGACTACGCTCGCTGTGGTCTGCGACGACGATGCCACCACCGCGCAGTTCCTGTTGCCCGGCGATGCCGTGATGGCCACAGACCCACCGGGGCACGATTTCTCCGCGCTCATCGACGCGGCCTTTGCGCCTGTCGTCTCAGCGCTATCGCGGCATTGCGGGCTCGCGCCGCGCGTGTTCTGGAGCAATGCCGGGGTGTATTTCCACTGGGCGCTGGGCGAACTGGAGCGACAGGGCCGCCTGCCGGCCGCACGGCTTGCGCGCATCCGCGCGCTCACCAACCAGCGCCGGCGTCCCGATGGCGGCTTCAACCCGTTTTACCGCGTCTACAAGCCCTGCCCGCCCGATACGCTCGACGGCAACGACGAACCCGCCGACCACTGCCGCCGCCTGTGCTGCATGCGCGATCTCGAGCCCAGCCTGGGCCTGTGTTCAAACTGTCCGCGCGCCATGCACCTGCGCACGCCCAAGCGCGCGACCGGATAACCGCTCATGGAACTGCTTCGTCTGATCTGGCGCGACTATCGCGCCGCCTTCATCGCCGTGCTCGTCGGCAGCATGGCCAGCGCGGGGCTGGGCATCGGCGTAATAGCCTTCATCAATGCCCGGCTCATCGAAACCGGTAGCAGCGCGCTGGCGTCCCTGCCCCAGTTCTTCGGCCTCATCGTCCTGCTGCTGGCGATTTCTCTGGCCTCCCAGCTCGGGCTGACCACGCTCGGCCATCGCTTCGTGTTCGACCTGCGCTCGCGGCTGGTCAAACAGATTCTGGATACCGATATCGAGCGGATCGAACGCCTGGGCAGCGCCCGCCTGCTCGCCGCCCTTTCGTCGGACGTGCGCAACGTCACCATCGCCTTCGTGCGCCTACCGGAGCTGGTTCAGGGCAGCATTCTTACCGTGGCCAGCATCGCCTACCTGGCCTGGCTGTCGCTGCCCATCCTGCTGATTACTGCCGTATGGATCGCCGCCACCATGGGCTTTGGCGCCTGGCTGGTACGGCGCGTCTATCACCATATCGCGCTGGTGCGCGAGGCCGAGGACGCGCTCTATCGCGACTACGAAAATGTCATCCACGGCCGCAAGGAACTACGCCTGAACCGCGCCCGCGCGCGTCGCCTGTTCGACGAAAGCTATACCGACAACGCCCGCCGCTACCAGCGCCACATCATCCGTGCCGATACCTTCCACCTGTCGGCCAACAACTGCACCAACATCATGATGCTGGGCGCGATCGGGCTGGTGTTCTTCCTCGCCAACGGCCTCGGTTGGGCCACGCCGGCCGTGGCTGCCACCTATGCGCTCACCCTGCTGTTCGTACGCACGCCGCTGATCGGCGCGATCGGCGCCCTGCCAACGCTGATCGCCGCCCAGGTCGCCTTCGACAAACTACGCACCCTGGCCCTGGCCGAACACGCCCACGGTTTCGACCAACCCGCGCCCATCAGCACCAACTGGCAGACCATCGAACTACGCCAGGTCTGCTTCGCCTACGACGGCGACGAGACCGAGGCCGATACGCCCAGCGGCTTTTCCGTCGGCCCCATCGATCTCACCCTGCGCCGCGGCGAGCTGGTGTTCCTGATCGGCGGCAACGGCAGCGGCAAGACCACCCTTGCCCGCCTGCTCACCGGGCTCTATGCCCCCAAGTCGGGGGAAATCCTCGTCGACGGCGAAGTCATCGACGTCACTAGGCGGGCATCGCTACAACATCTGTTCGCCGCTGTATTCACCGACTTCCACCTGTTCGAACAACTGCTCGACAGCGACGGCGCCCCCGTCGACAGCACCTTCATCCAGGACTGGCGCGAACGCCTGGGCCTCACCGACAAGCTCGCCCTCGAAGGCGAACGCATCCTCGACACCCAGCTTTCCCAGGGCCAACGCAAACGCGTAGCGCTCATGCTGGCCCTGGCCGAATCCCGCGACATCCTGCTGCTCGACGAATGGGCCGCTGACCAGGACCCCACCTTCCGCCGCGTGTTCTACCGCGAACTACTCCCCGCCTTCGCCGCCCGCGGCCATACCGTGTTCGCCATCAGCCACGACGACCACTACTTCGAACACGCCGACCGCCTGCTGGAAATGCGTGGCGGCCAGCTGACTGAGCTCACTGGAGCGGCACGGGATGCGGCTAGTCGGGATGCGGTGGGGCGGATTGCTCAGGGGTGACGGATAAATTCTGGTATTACGAATCGGCGCGCGCTAGTTCGAGTCTGCTCTCGGCCAGAAGCAGCCATGGTGAACCTATGCATTGACGGCTACACTTAATGGAGTCACAAAATCATCCCGCATTCGGTACGCCGCCGACGATCCTGCGTCTACGAGCCGATCTAGCAATACCAACACAGACCTCCGGACCTTGGGGTCGGACTTAAGCCTATATGGTTCCGAATAAACGTTTCTTCTAAGCAACGTTTCCAACAAATAGGCTGTGTTTCCATCCGAAAGTATAGTCGCAAGCGTATCCGACAAAAGCGAATCCGCTAGTATTACGAATCCGTTTGGGAGTGACCGCTCACCTATATCGTGTAGGAACTGACAATAAGCATCGAAGACTGCTGCCGATCCCGGGAACTGTTTAGCTAGATCGTCAACGCGGTGCCCCTGATTTTTCAACCTCCGCCAATGGCGAATGTCGGCTTTCCAAAAACTTCGAAGGAAGACCGACCCAACTATTTCTTTATAAGAGCTGTAACTTGAGTCGAGCAGGTCAACCCATGGTGCCGTAGTGATCGCTTCGGCGAAGGCCTGCCATATATCCCAGAAAGGATCATGTTCGCTATTTTTATCGGCTTCAGCGACAAGGGTCCGAACGAATGTCGCCATCTCGTGAGGATGGTTTGCAACGGCTTCAACGAAGGGCATGCATGCAAGAAGCGCTTGATCGTTTGGAAGCTTTAGAGCGAAGCAAGCTAGCTTTTGGTAAAAATCGTGCTCGAAATGGTAATCCCTGTTCCCGCGACGGCGTCGGTTTTCGAGTTCGCGATCCCATTGTTCTGTAATAGCGGCAGCGGTTCGCCGGTGAAACTCGATCGCCAGAGCCGAATCGGGCGCGTACGCAAAAATTCGTAGTATGGTTGTCGTCGCTCGAATGCCTGGCCAACTATCAAGCGTAAGACCTTCTAACTCTGTTCGGGGGTCGAGATTCTGAGCAATAATCGCTGCCCGGACGGTGGGCACGACCTCGCGAATGATTTCGGTACCACTTCGTTGTTCTTCAAATGGCTTTTCTCGCTCTTCGGCCAGCCAATCAGCAATCATTCGCCCTTCCATAGCAATTGCCGCGGCGCATGATTCGGAGTAAGCCTCCAGACCGTTTGAGGCGGCCCCAATGCCTTCCGCCGCATAC
This sequence comes from Salinisphaera sp. S4-8, assembly GCF_040361235.1. Classification (NCBI taxonomy): domain Bacteria; kingdom Pseudomonadati; phylum Pseudomonadota; class Gammaproteobacteria; order Salinisphaerales; family Salinisphaeraceae; genus Salinisphaera; species Salinisphaera sp. S4-8. The sequence continues at coordinate 63,828 of NZ_APNF01000003.1, forward strand.
AGGACGACCTCGCCAACCGCGTGGGTCAAAGCTCTGGCTATTGCTTCGCTAATCCGATCAGCCTGCGGTCGCGACATCTCGCCCGCATAAACACCCGGTAGGACATAGGCCGCGTGCCGATCAGGCTCGGGCGCTCCGCGCTGGACCCGGACCATATGGTTGTCGGTGTCGCAATCTTGCTCAACCTTCGAGATCAGTATATCGAGACACCAAGCTCGATCGACAGGGCCCATCTCGTTCCAGTGATCACGCGCGCAGACGGCCGCAATTATAGTTGGGCCGCCACGGGTGAAATCTTCTGGTTCTAGTTCTGAATCTAGAACAAAAGTTTGGGCCTGCGCTAGAAAAGACTTCCAATCGTCGACATCGAGATGATCGGATTCCCGATGATCCCAAGCAGTGCGACCCCAGTTGAGCAGCAAAAGGGCTTGCTGTTGCCGTGCCGTGATCGAAGCATTGTGATCGATGAACTCCTGAACGTCTGGCTCTATCTCGGCAGGTTCAAGAAAAATCCGCCGCTGAAACTCATCGGCTTGCGAGGTGCTTTCACGTGTATCGGTTGAAGGTTCCGGCGAGGAGGCTTCCACTGCGCGCAGCCCTCGTAGATCCATTCGATGAAGGGCTAAGCGCCATAGACGGTGCTCTTCCGATTGTTCTTCAACCGGTGGCAATGCCGCCCGGTGTTCATCGATCAGGACGAACATCTCATCCCGACGTTCTCCAAGCTGCAGCTGCAGAGCTAAAGCCTCTAAATCATGACCTCTATGTGGTAGCGCGTTCGAGTCCTTTCGCTCGTCATCGTATATCTGATTGGCTCCCAAGCTTGGGAACATTCCCGAGAGCGCGGGGTGGGTTCGTTCTTGGACAATTCGCGCGCGATCCATCGATATCAGTTCGGGTGACGATAATAGCGCGAGCGCAGCGCTGCCGGTTTTTTCTGGATGTGCATTGCAAACGCTCGCAACGACCGCCGTAGCCATCACATTGTTAGATTGAGCGAGAATCTTGAGCAACCATTCCTCAACATCCACGTTTTCTATACCGCAGATTTGTAGAAGCCATTTCTCTAGAGCCATGAGGGCGGTCTGAAGAATGTAAGGCCCAACTTGTTGCCCCCTATAAAGCCCCCAGAGGCGGGTATTAGCCCACTGTTTTATTGACTTCTGGCCTGGCAAGAAAAGTTCAACGAGATGTGCTGGTTCCAAGCGATCACGGCGCCACTTTTGTTCACCGTAGTAATACCCCGCGTGATTCAACATGTCGATAATGAAATCGACTCCTTGACGAGGGTGGTGTCGCAAAAGAGGTAAAAATACTCCTCGAATTGCACTCGCGGGAAACGAGTCAACGGGCGTATGCTCTTGTATGCCGAAGAAATGATCGGTGCCAATAGAACTTCCGTACCGCCAGTCATTAGGATCGATGTCTTCCTCGTAGAGGAGGAACTGCGAGTTCGCGAGCCCGATGATCTCTTGCGGCAGGTAACGACAGACAGTCCAGCCGTCCACGCCGCCAAGGAGAACTTCCGAAACGACGTTCGCTAGAGGATCGTGCTCCCCCCGTGTTTTGGAGCGTTCTATCAACGCCCTGAACGCGCGCTCATCACCTCTTGGAACTTTTGCAAGCGACTTGATTATTCGCTTGCGCACGTCTTCCATGCGGTAATCATCTAAGTGCTGTATAAGCCTGAAGCCAATTGCTGCAGCTTCCTCGAAACCATCTGGCTCCGGATCACTCCAGTGAATTGAATTTGCGAAGTCTTCTACGAGGCTTAGAACGGTGAATATGTGTTCAGGTAAAACATCGTCAACGCTACTCAAAACAAGTTCCAACACCGCAGGCCAAGCCTCACCTGAGGCAACCAGCATTTGAGATGGAAGCTGAATGGCATCGCTAAGCCACAAAGGTGGTTTCTTACATGCGACACGCAACAGGTGAATCACCCGGACGAGTAGTTCACCACCGGCGGCGCAGAGAACTCCACGGCGACGTTCGAGTAAATAACGGGCTGAAGACGATTGCAGCGCACACACCATTGTGTCGTCACGGAAATAGGCTGAAATTGTTTCGTCTTGGAAAACGGATAATACGAAGTCGGTGGCTGTAGTAGTCCTACGGACAAGTAGTTCAGAAAGCCACTTGCGGTATGCGCGCCGGATGGCAGGGAACCCACCGATATCTTCGGCTAATAACCGAGAGTCCTGCTCATGCTGGATCCAACGTCTATTAAGCCACTGAATAATCGCCCAGTCCTCAAGCACGTCGTGGCTCGGAGCTGACAGAGAACTGGTCTCAGGTGAGTCAACTATCAATCCGTCTTGCCGTAGCGACTCGATAGCGCCCGCGTCTAGATCTTCACAGACTACGAACGGACGAAGTTGCTGGGCTCTCCGTAACGCTAATTCTTCAAATGTTCGCTCCCGTCGTTGTGGCATGCCGCTGCCGATTAAGGTATTGCGACGGATAACTTCCAGCCAACACCGCTTTCGGAATTGCCATTCATTGGTGGGAAGGTTCTCAGTATCAGACCAATCCATTTGAAAGGCTTTGTCCAATAGATAAGGAGAGCGTAAGAGACGCTTCAAGCTGTCATGTTGAAACGCGTTCCGGAGATGAGGAACTGAGACCGCGACTTGTTCAAGCTCCTCATCGGAAAGCACCGGCACCTCGACCACCTTGTAAGCAAGGCTTGCTTTATCGAGGAGTGCCGAACTAACTGTTGCTAAAGAGTAGTCTCGACAAGTCAATATGAGCTTGAGACTTAAATCTTTTACCGAAAGGTTGAGGAGATCAGAGAAACCATCTCTAACGGACGCTTCCAAGAGTCGTTCAACGCTCTCTACCAGCACCAATTTCTGGGCTTGGCCAGCGAGAATCCCCAAGAGTTCCGATCCGTTCGCCTGAACCTGCGCCTGCTGCAACGTCTGATCGATATGACTGGCAGCAAACTCTTCCGCTCTAAATGCCAAGCTGTAAATACCTTCGCTAAGCAGTTCTACGCAGCGTTTGGCAACGGCCGACGTGCCCATCCCTGCTGGCGCGGAAATAATAACGATTTGCGCATCGTTCAGGGCCTCAAGCACTTGAGTCACTACAGCGCCGCGGCCAATCTCCGCAGTCCCCCCGATTGTCGTGCTAATCCCGTTAAGCGTTACCGAGCTATGATTCGATAATGCACGTAGTATTGCGTTCGAGCGGGTATCAATTGTCCCATGTCTACCGCGTAGGCTTTCTGGCAGATCGAAGTAGGAATAGCACGTGGCGGTTGGCATTCCAGCAGCGGCCAGCTCCAACAACTCACGCCAGCTCGCCTCCGCCATCGCCAAGGGAGATGCGCTGTTTGCAGTAGCGGCTAATAGCGCCTTTAGCCAAGCTTCATTTTGCGCAGTAGCTGTGTTCAGATCGAAACTTAAGACATGCAGTACAGATAGAAACTTCCAGAACTCTTCGTCTGTCGGAGGCGTAGGAGAATCATCGAGGAGCTGGCGAACTGTGATTGCGTAGCCTCGTACGGGTCGGGATAGAAAACCTTCGACATCCAATCTCCGCATAAAATCAGCAGCGTTAGCGGCAGCGCGTGCACAGTCTAGAAGGCTATTAAATCCGTCGAGAAGGGCATTCGTTCCGCGCAGCGTGATTAGCGCTAATCGATCTTCCTTTGAATCAAAATTTACACTTTTAAAATCAGACCAAAAGTCCTGAAAAGCTTTTCGGCAAGCCTCATTGCTATTGCTAATTGTGAATTGACGTTTGACTTGAGTTGCAAGTCTGCGGCGTACGCCGTTAGGCCTTGCGCCAATTATTAAGACATCGTCTGTTTTCCAACCAAGATGCTCTGCTTGTGGACACACTTCTTCGGGTTGGCAGTCTTTTAAGATCGGCAAGGGAGCCCGAACAAGCAACAACGCAAGAAACATTGCGTTCACATGCTGCTCAAAAAAGACCCCTCCGCCGCCGGTAGAAACTGGGTTTGTTGCACTCACTGCACTCATACAAGACACCATCCGCCAAGCTCTGACCAATCGTATCGGTTCTTTCTAACGGGGACGTTATTAAGCTGGTTCAAGCGGGCTTGCATTCGTCCGTTTTGGGTCGTTAGCCGACTGGATTCCAGAAGCGACTCAAGACGGCAACCTGCACGACACTCGATTCGCCTAATACCCGCGTTCGAAGCGGCATTCATTCGGCAGACAATCTCGCCTCCGCCCGAGAACACACTAAAGCCGCCGCAATCGCCACATGAAGTAACTCCCGCCGATAAGCGTGGCAACAATGCCGGCGGGGATTTCGCTGGGGAACAGCAGCATGCGGCCGATCCAGTCGGCCATGACCATGACAAGGGCGCCGAGTACGGCGGCACCGGCGAGCTGGTGGCGAGCGCGTGCGAGGCCCATGATGCGGACCAGATTCGGCGCGAGCAGACCGACGAAGCTCAGCGGGCCGACGACCAGCGTGGCGCCGGCGGTGAGTAGTGCGACCAGCACCAACAGCAGCAGGCGGCTGATGCCGACGTTCACACCCAACGACCGGGCCGTGGGCATGCCCAGCGGCAACAGGTCGAGCCAGACCTGCAGGGGCCGGATTACCGCAAACAAGAGCACGCCGAGCACGGCCACCGTCAACGCAAGCGGCAGTTCGACGTAGTAGGTGGTGCCGGACATCCAGGCGAGCAGCTGTTGGGTGCGTGGGTCGCCGCCGGCGAGCACGATCTTGGCGACGGCATCGAACAGAAACAGAACGCTAATGCCGGTGAGCAGAACGCGTTCGGGTTCGTAGTCGCTGCGGGCGTTGAGCCCGACGAGGACGCCCAGTGATGCCAGCGCGCCGAGCATGCCGGCCAGCAGCAGCACGGGCACGCCGGCGCCGGGCATAAGCAGCACCACCGCCAGCACGCCCAGGCCGGTGCCGGCACTGATGCCGAGCACTTCGGGGCTGGCCATGGCGTTGCCGGATACACGCTGGATGACCGTACCGGCCACGGCCAGCATGGCCCCGGCCGCGCCGGCGGCCAGTACGCGGGGCACGCGCCACAGGCCGGTTTCGTCCCAAGGACGGATGAAGGGCCAGTCCCAGCCGTCGGCGCCCTGCCCGACTAAAAGCGCCACGATGACAGCCGCGACCAGCCCAATGGTGAGCATGGCCACCAGGCGGCCCGGCGTCTGGCTGCGCGGGGCCGGCGTCGGCGGCGAACCGGGTTCGCGGGCCAGATTCAGGCGCGGGATGAGCCATAGCAGCAACGGCGCGCCGAGTGCGGCCGTGGTTGCGCCTGTGGGGATGAGCATCGACGAATTCAGCGTGACCAGTTCCAGCACCTGATCGGTGACCGCCAGCAGCAGGCCGCCGAATATCGGTGCCCAGATCAGCCGGCTGGCCAGCCGACGCGCGCCGGCCAGGCGCACGATGGACGGCGCGGCCAGGCCGATGAAGCCGACGATGCCCAGCTCTACGATCACCACGGAGCTGGCGAACACGCCCAAACCGAGGCTCGCCGCCCGCAGCCAAGCCAGCGAAATACCCAGATTCTTTGCGTTGGTATCGTCGAGATCCAGCAGCGCCAGCGCGCGTGACAACGCCACTGCGGCCACGCCAGCCAGTGCCAAACGCGGCAGCAGATAGAGCACGCCGTCCCAGTTGTTCTGGGCGAGCGAGCCCGCGCCCCAGATCATCATGCCGCGCAGCGATTCTTCATTGAACAGCAACAAGACGACCGCGAGCGCGCCGAAATAGAGATTGACCACCAGTCCGGCGAGCACCACCACCGTGGGCGCGAGGTTGCGCCGCCAGGCGAGCGCAAAGACCAGCGCCATGGCCCCGGCGCCGCCGGCAAAGCCGACCAGCCCACGTGCATGGACCATCAGCGCGGGCGCGAACAGGGTGCCCACCAGCAACGCCAGATGGACGCCGCCGACCACGCCCAGCGTGGTGGGTGCGGCCAGCGGGTTACGCAGGGTTTGTTGGAACAGCACGCCGGCCAGCGCCAGCCCGGCGCCGCCGACCAGTGCGGCGGTCACGCGCGGCAACCAGTTGTAGCGGGCGAGCACGCCTGCGATATCGTTGCTGTCGGCCCAGAGTGCGGCGATGCCTGCCGCAGAATTTTCGTGCAGCACGAACGCCGCTAGCACGGCCAGCAGCAGCGCGAAGCCACCGCACAGACGCGCCGGTGTGACCCACGGCGTGATCACGAGGCGGCCTTGCCAGTGCTGCAGTCGTGACCAAGCGCCGCGACCAGCACGCGCGCAAAGCGGCTGGCCGACGGCAGCCCGCCGAAGCCCCATACCGGCGGCACGTAGAGCACCGGGGCGTTGTTCACGGCGGGCAGGTGATGCCAGAGCACGCTGCTTTCGATTTCTTCGGCCACGCCGACCGGCAGCGGTTTCACCACCACCATGCGGGCGTTTTCGATCGAGGCCAGTCGTTCGAGCGGCACGGTGGCAAAGCCCCAGTAGTTACCGCCGGCCTGCCAGGCATTGGCGATATCCATGCGCTTGAGCACGCTGCCGACCAGGCTGTCTTCGGTATACACGCGCACATGCCGAGCATCCATGAACTGCACCACGAGCAGCGGCTTGATGTCGTTGGGCACTTGGGCCGCACAGGCTGCGATACGCGCCTGCGTGTCGTCGATAAGCGCCTCGGCGGCGGCTTCGCGACCGACCAACGCGCCCAGGCGGCGAGTGGACTCGACGGTCTTGTCCCATACCGCACCGTTGCCGTCGTAGACATCGATCATTTCCACCGGCGCGATGGGGGCAAGGCGTTCACGCAGGCCGGAGTACATGGAGGTGATGGTGACCACGTCGATATCCAGCTGCGACAACAGCTCCATGTTCGGCTGCACCCGCAGGCCCAGGTCGCGCACGCCGTCGGGCACGTCGGGTGCGGCCACCCATTCGTTGTAGGCAGGGATCTGCGACATGGCCACCGGCGGCGCGCCGAGGGCGATGAGGGTCTGGGCCTGGCCCCAGTCGATGACGGCCACGCGCGGGGTGTCTTTGGCCTGGGCGCCACCGGGCATGGCACAAAAAAACAAGGCCAGCCCGAGCAGCCAGCCAATACGGATCGCGCGCCGTGATAACACAGCGCCAGCGGCAGCGGCCCGCCGGGTCACTGGACGACGGCGATGGGGTGGTTGTCGGCCGGGTGTTCCATCACGCGCATGCGCACACCGTAAATGGCCTCGAGCGTCTGATCGGACATGAGTTCGCGCGGGGCGCCCTGGGCAAGCAGTTTGCCGCCGCGCAGGGCCACCAGCTGATCACAGTAGCGCGACACCATATTCACGTCGTGCAGCACGATGATCACGCCGATGCCGAGCGTGGTGGCAAGTTCGCGGATGAGCGCGAGCGTATCCACCTGGTGGGCAATATCCAGCGCCGAGAGCGGTTCGTCGAGCAGCAGAAAACGGCTGCCCTGGGCGAGCAGCATGGCCAGCCATACGCGCTGGCGCTCGCCGCCAGAGAGCGTATCCACCATGCGATCGGCCATGGCTTCGATGTGGGTGAGTTCCATGGCCCGGGCCACGGCGCGCTTGTCTTCGCGGGTCATGCGTCCGAGCAGGCCCTGCCAGGGGTAGCGCCCGAACGACACCAGCTCGCGCACGGTCAGGCTGGTGGCGGCCGGCAACTGTTGCGGCAGATAAGCCACCTCGCGCGCGAATTCACGATCGCCCCATTCGCCGAGTGCACGCCCGTTCAGGGATACCTGGCCGCGGCTGGCGTTCTGCTGGCGCGCCAGCAGTTTGAGCAGCGTGGATTTGCCGGAGCCGTTGTGCCCGATCAGGCCATAGACCAGCCCCTGCGTAAAACGCAGGTCGGTGGCTTCGAGAAGACAGCGTCCATTGACCTCGAAGCGTGCGGCATTGAGTTCGAACATGACCTTCTCCGCAGCGTTGCCGACGACATACGCCGCGCGGTGATTCGGCAGGTTGCCGAGAATAAGCTAAATACGAATGCTTATCAAAAAGATGAAACCGCGCGGGTTGTGTCGGCGTCGTACACTAGGCATGCGTTGCACAAGTTTGCGTGGTCGTACCGGTGTGCTTGGCGCGCGGCTAACCGGCGGTCGCGACAGCCTTTTGCTGATGGCCAATAGGCGCGCGTCGAGGCCAGCCCGTGCAGTCAAAAACCCGGCCGCTGCGCGGTTTGACGCCACAGGCGCCACTACAGCGTTGCCCGGCGCGGTCATAGAATGACGATGACGTAGTGCCATCGCAGCATGTATGGAGGCCGTTGGGCAGGCAAACGCGGGCCGTGTATGAATAGAGGTTCAGATTCCGTAATCCATTCCAAGGCAGACGGATAAACATGACGATTCTCGACACCCTTCGGCGTTGGCTCGGTCGCGGCGACCGTTCATCCGCGCCGCGAAACGCCGATCGCACACGCAGCGATCAGACGCCGGTCGAGGTGATCGACCTCGAGGGCGCGTTCGAAGCCCACCAGGCCGGCGCACGGTTCATCGATGTGCGCGAACCCGGCGAATGGGCACAGGGGCATATCGCCGGCGCGGTGCATCACCCGATCGACGGGCTGGAAGCGCAGCCGCAAATCAGTGTCGCCCGCGACACCCCGGTGGTGACCTACTGTGCGGCCGGCATTCGGGCCGCACGCGGTGCCGCCGCACTGGCCGCCAGCGGCTATAGCGATGTGAAAGCGCTCGATGCCGGTTATGGCGACTGGCAGGCCGCCGGCTACCCGGTCGAGCACCCGGATAACGAAACCCACGCGTGAGCCGGCCTGCCCGGGTCGTGCTCGTGGGCGCCGGCCATGCCCATCTGCATGTCGTAGCCCATGCCCAACAACTCATCGACGCCGGCGCCGAGGTCACCCTCGTCGACCCGGGTAAGTTCTGGTACTCGGGCCGTGCGACCGGCATGCTCGGCGGTCGGTTCGATCCCGAAGACGATCAGATCGATGCCCGCGCGCTCGTCGAAGCCAACGGCGGCGTGTTCGTGGCCGGACGGGTCGCGCGTGTGAATCGCGCCCAACGGCGCGTTTATCTCGCCGATGGACAAACACTCGACTACGACTGGCTATCGTTCAACGTCGGCAGCGGCGTGGCCAGCGACACGATCACCGGCTGTACGGCCGAGGCGAACTGCTGGCCGGTCAAGCCGATTGCCAATCTTGCGTCTCTTCGCACCACGCTAAGCCAGGCATTCGCGGCCGGCGACGCGCCGCCCATTGCTGTGATCGGCGCCGGCAACACCGGCTGTGAAATCGCCGCCAATATCGCCGCCCTGGCCCGACGCCATGCGCCGGCCGGGGCGCGCCCCGCCATCCGCCTGCTCCAGAGCGGCGAGACGCTGGCGCCGTCGCTGCCATCCGGCGCACGCAAACGGTTGGCCGAAAAACTGACCGACCTCGGCATCGACATTCAGTACCACCGGCAGATCACCGAACGCCGTGCCGGCGAACTGATCTGCGACGATGGCGCGCGTATTGCCGCGACGCATGCCGTCATCGCCACCGGCCTGGTGGCACCCGGCTGGCTCGAACAGCTCGATCTCGCCTTCGACGACGGCTTGGTCGTCGACGCCACATTGCGCAGCATCGACGATCCGCGGGTATTCGCGGTGGGCGATTGTGCGCATATCCGCGGCCATGCGCTGGCGCGCCTGGGCGTGTTCGGCGTGCGCCAGGCGCCGGTGCTGCTGGCCAATCTGCAGGCCAGCCTGGACGACGGCGCGCTCACCGATTACCAGCCGCAGTCGAAGTGGCTATCGATTCTGGATCTCGGCGACGGCACCGGGCTGGCCACGCGCGGCCAGCGCTGGTGGCTGGGCCGGAGCAGCGTGTGGATCAAGCACTGGCTCGACCGCCGCTTCATCGAAAGCTATCGCGTTGACTGACGCCCGAGCGTGCGCAGCGGACCGCAACAACCGCGTGTACGGCGGCGCGTCGACGAAATGACTGCAAGCGCGCGGCCCGCAGGTTCACAGCCTTAAACACGACAAAGCGCAGCATACGCTTGCGTACGTGCATTGACGCGCACCGTACGGGCGCCGATATTGAGCGTTTTGCGCCTCGGCGCCTGTGTTATGCATAGACTCGTGATTGCTGCTGTCATCGGGAGAGATACGTTGCCCTGTCGAGCCCTCATCCGCCGTGGAGGTCGTCGCTGATGGCCGCCGTGATCGACGCTATCGAATACATGCTGCCGGCGCGTACCGAATCGATCGAAGAAATCGCAGCGCGCTTTCCCAACTGGCCGCTGGAAAAGATCGCCGAAAAAACCGGCATCCGCGCGCGCCATGTGGCCTCCGATGATGAATGCGCCTCGGATTTCGGCGTCACCGCCGCGCGCGATCTGCTTGCACGTACGGGCACCGATGTCAGCGATATCGACTACCTGATCTTTTGCACCCAGACGCCCGACTATCTCGCGCCCACGACCGCCTGTCTGGTGCAGCAGCGCCTCGGTCTGCCCACGCATATCGGCGCGCTGGATATCAATCTCGGCTGTTCCGGCTATATCTATGCCCTGGGCGTGGCCAAGGCGCTGATCGAAACCGGCCAGTCCAAAAAGCTGCTGCTGATCACCGCCGACACCTACAGCAAGTTCGTCAACCCGGGCGACAAGAGCGTACGCGCGCTGTTCGGCGATGCCGCCGCGGCCACGCTCATGAGCGCCAGCGACGTCCATGGCGACGGCGCCGAGGCGATCGGCCCGTTCGTCTACGGCACCGACGGCTCCGGCGCCCAGGATCTGATCGTGCCAAACAGCGGTCTGCGCAACCGCGCCGTCGACCGCCCGGTCGAGGAATACACCGACCGCCACGGCAATACGCGTAGCGATCACAACATCTACATGAACGGGCGCGCGGTGATCGAATTCACCCTGCGCGAAGTCCCCAAGGCCATCGATGCGCTCTGTGACAAGGCCGGCGTAAGCCTCGACGACATCGACGCCGTCGTGCCGCATCAGGCCAGCGCGACCGTGCTCGAAGGCATCCGCAAAAAGCTCGACCTGCCGGCCGAACGCTTCGTGGTGTGCATGGAAGACATCGGCAATACCGTGTCCTGCAGTATTCCCATCGCTATCAAGCGCGCGGCGGACAAAGGCCAGATCAAACCCGGCGCACTGTTGCTACTGGTCGGCTTCGGCGTGGGGCTGTCCTGGGGCGCAACGCTGGTGCGCCTGCCCGCGGATTTCCCTGCCGACTGAACCCTTCAAGCGCCGAGGCGTGCACCCTCAGCGCGTGGCGCCTTGCGGCTGTCGATATTCGGCGCACACAGGCGCGATCTCGGCCCAATGCGATGCAACGGTTTCTGCACTGTCGGCAACCACGCCCCGAATATCGCGCGGATAGTCCACGTCCGCGGCCTCGCTTGCGCGTACGGCATGAAACTGGCCGTTGCTGGCGCGCAGTATCCAGCCGCTATCGTTGCAGCCATCGCTGACCAGAAACACCGCGCCGGGGGCGACGCTGTCCGGCGTGAGTTCCGTGGGCTGTTCGGTCACGCCCCACATACGGGTCTTGGCCACCGGCGAAATCGCATTCACACGAATGTCGTGGGGCGCGCCTTCCAGCGCCAGCGCATTCATCAGGCCGACCGCCGCCATCTTGGTGGCGGCATAGGCCGCCAGGCCCGCCTGGGCATACTGCGGATAGAGGGCGCGATCCGAGGTGGTCAGCAGGATACGGCCATGGCCCTGCGCGACCATTGCCGGCCAGGCGGCCTGGGCAAGCCAAGCCGGGGCGTTCAGATGAATGGCGGTGGCCCGGGCCAGAAAATCCGGCGTGAGCGTGTCGATGGCCTGATAGCCGACCCAGCCGGCATTGTGGATCACGCTGTCCAGGCGCCCGTGCCGGGCGAGAATACGCGCGACCAGCTCCCGGCAGCCCTCACGGGTTTCGATGACATCACTGGCCGGCTCGGCCGAATAGCCCGCGTCCTGCAACATGGCGGCGGCGGCCACGGCCACATCGGGATCGCGGCCGACGCCGTCGCCATCGGTGCCGGCGTCGTGCACGATGACATGCGCGCCGCGGGCGCCCAGCGCCCGGGCATAGGCCAGACCGATACCGCGCGCGGCGCCGGTGATCAGAACAATCCGTTGGTTGAAATCGAGCATGGGGCTGTCGTGCATGAGAATGTGCACGCCAGACTAAGCACCGCCCCAGCCGCCGACTAATACCTTTCACCCAGGCAGCCGATACCTGTCGCGTATCAGCCTCAGGCCTCGATGTGCAGGAAGTTGCTCACCAACGGCGAGTCGCAGTCGGCACGGCGCGCCGCGGCCAGCTCGAACGCGGCCGCCGGGTCGGCGTCGAGAATGCGGTAATGCACTTCGTTGCTGCGTACCGAGGCCATGCTGGCCGGCACGATCGCTACCCCCGCTTCGGCAGCGACCAGCGCAATCACGCCGCAAATCTGGCGCGCGCGTTGCACGATATCCGGCTCGAAGCCGGCGCCGTGACACAGATCCAGCGCGCGCCGGAAAAACCCACGGCCTTCATGCCCCGGCCAGAAGACGAAGGCCTCGCCGGCCAGATCGGCGACGGCGAGGTCGGTTTTGCTCGCCAGGGGATGATCCGCCGGCACCGCGATCGCCAGCCGGTCGCGATCGAAGGATTGCAGTATCAGTTGGCTGTCGTCGGCCAGCGGCGGCAGCACCACGGCCAGGTCGAGAGCCTGCTCATGCAGGGCTCGAATCTGGCCGGCGGTGGTTTCCTCGATCAGGTCGACACGCACCTGCGGCCAGGCACGCCGGAATGCCCGTACCGTAGCCGGCAGACGCCCGTACATTGCGCTGCCGACATAGCCGATACGCAGCCGCCCGGTCTGGCCGGCCGCGGCGGCGCGGGCCGCGGGTACACAGCGCTCGGCTGCGGCGAGAGTCTGGCGCGCCTGTTCGAGAAACGCCGCGCCGGCCGCCGTCAGGTGGTTTTCGCGCTGGCCGCGCACGAGCAGCGCTTCACCGACCTCGTCTTCGATACGCTTGATGGCCGCGCTCAACGGCGGCTGCGACATGTTCAGCCGCCGTGCCGCACGATGAAAATGCAGCTCTTCGGCCACCGCCACGAACTGGCGCAGCTGGCGTAATTCGATCATCCCAACCCCGCGAACCGGCCTTGAACGCAGCAGCCTACACGCGCCGGACTGCGCCCGGTCGGAGCGATGCGTTCGGTACGGCTCGGCCGTTGTGCGTTAGAGCGTAATCACGACCTTGCCCACGGTGCGCCCGCTTTCGATATGTTCGTAGGCGGCGGCCGTGTCTTCGAGCGCATAACGCGCCGCGATATTCGGCACCAGCGCGCCGTCGGCCAGCATCGCGGCGATTTCGCGCATGTTCTCGCCGCTGGGAAAGACGTGCATGAAGTAGTTCACGACCAGCCCCTTGGCCTCGGCGGCCTCGCGGTCGCTTTCGACCAGGCCGGACGGCAGATTGATGATCGTGCCGCCGTCGCGCATGACGCTGACCGAGCGCTGGAATTGCGGCCCGCCCTGGGTTTCCAGACAGAAATCGATGTCGCCGATTTCATCCTCGAAACGCTGCGTTTTGTAGTCGATATGTTCGTCGGCACCGAGCGATTCGACGAACGCCTTGTTCTTCGCCGACGAGGTGGCGATGACATAGGCGCCCAGATGCTTGGCCATTTGCACCGCGAAATGCCCCACCCCGCCGCTGGCGGCATGAATCAGTACACGATCGCCGGCCTTGAGCTGGCCGAAATGGGTGAACGCCTGCCAGGCAGTGAGTGCGGCCAGCGTGCTCGCCGCGGCCGCCTCGTATGACACGCCCGCGGGAATGACGGCCAGTTCGTCGGCGGGCGCGGTCACGTACTGGGCATAACCGTTGGGTGGCAGCGGAAAGCGGATCATGCCGAACACGGCATCGCCTTCGTTCAGGTGCTTGACGTCATCGCCGACTGCGACAACTTCGCCGGCCACGTCCCAACCCAGAATCAGCGGCAGGGCATGTTCCAGCTGCGAGGCCAGCGCTTCGCCCTGGCGGGTTTTCACATCCACCGGGTTCACGCTCACGGCGGCGGTTTTGATCAGCACCTCGTCGGGGCTACAGACAGGCATGGGACGCTCGCCCACCACGAGATTGCGGGCCGGACCGAATGCTTCGAATTCAACGACTTTCATCAATCAACATCATGCATACCTGCGTAATGCAACTATAACCGATCGCGCCTACCCGCCGCGTGTCCGTGATTGCGCGTGATCAATGAACGCTTGAAAACCGCGCGCCTGCACGTAAATATGACCATCATTCACGCTGATTGTACGTCCGAACAGTCGGCGCGGGCATCTGGAACGATTCGATTCAACAACCGGGGCATGGCCCCATGCAGGCACGGGCACGCCTGCGCCACTGAAAAGAAACTGGGCCCCCGTCAATACCGATTGCCAATACGCAACATGACCCAGGAGCAAACAGTGACTGAACTTATTTACGTCGTGGACGACGACGATGCGGTACGCGAATCCCTGAAACGTCTGATCGGCGATGCCGGCTATCGTGTGCGCTGTTTCAAAAGCGCGGAGCGATTCCTCGAACGCCAGCCGCGCCACGAACATGAAAGCGGCTGCGCGATCGTGGATATGCGCCTGCCCGGCATGGACGGGCTGCAACTGCAACGCCAGATCAGCGCGGCCGGGCTGGCCGTGCGCACGATCTTCATGGCCGGCAATGCCACGATTCGGCTCGCGGTCGAGGCCATGCAGCTGGGCGCGTCCGGCGTTCTGGCAAAGCCGGCACCGCCGGAGCGCCTGTTCGACGAGATCGACCGCTGCCTGCGCTGGACCCAGAGACAGCACGCGCAACAAAGCGACACCCGCGTCTATGCCCAGCAGTTGGCACGGCTCACGCCGCGCGAAGCCGAAATCGCCAGTGGCCTGGTCGCCGGGCTATCGACACGCCAGGTCGCGCTGATGCTCGGTATCAGCAAGCGCACGGCCGAAAGCCATCGGGCGAATATCATGGGCAAGCTGCATATCGGCTCGGTGGCGACACTCACCCGAATGGCCTGTCTGGCCACGCCGACATATACGCTACCGGCGTTCGACAAGGGGTGCAGCGGCCCCGGTGCGCGCACGTGAGATGCAGACCGGTCATCGGCGAAACGCGGCTATAGCAGCCGCTTTCGGCGTCGCGCTACCCGTACATTCCCCCAGCGGATTGTCACGATATACCGCGGCCCGAGGGCTGCCTATATTGCGCGACCGTTTTACGCCGACCGTCGTCTCATGTGGTCATTCATTTCCGCGCACGCGCCCGCGCTGACCGTGATCGTCACAGCGGTCACACTGATCGTGTGGACGGTTTACGGGCAGATCATGTCCGCCAACCAGCGCCGTCAGCAAAAACCGCAGCTGTTCATCAAACAGGCCAAGGGGCACGGGCCAGATTCGATCTGCCTGCTCAGCAACATGGGCAAGGAATCCGTCTATCTGCGCGCAGTGTTCATCGATCTGCATGATGCCGAGGGCGAATGTCATACCGGCAGCGTGGAAAAACAGTGGCAGGCCCAGCCGAGCGGCGCTGGCGCCGAAGCCATCGGCCAGGGGCCGATCGCCCCCAGCCAGCAGCTCGATCTCGGCCCGTTCGAATGGTTGCTGGCCGAAGCGGCCCGCAAGGCCGGCATGATCGAGGCTGAGGAGGATCTCGACCTCGCCCACGCGATCGACGCGTTCACGGTGACCGCGATCGTCACGGCCGGGCCGTATGAACAGATCGTCGGCGCCGAGCATCGGTTTTCCGTCGATGCCACGGGCCCGTCCATACGCGCCGATACGCATGGCACCCGATTACGGGCCTCAAGGCGTGATGCGCGCGCATTGGAGCGCTACCTGCGGGCCATGACCGAAGCCGACCGGCGTACGCAAACCACCGGACATTCATAACCCATACACGACACGGGCCGCCGGCCCACAGAGCAAGGCAAACAATTTCATCATGTGGCAATGGATCAACGACAACGCCCAGGCGCTGTCTTTTTTCGCCAGCCTCGGCACGCTGGCCGTCTGGCTTTTCTATGCGCACCTGCTGTATTCCGGCTTTCGGCGCCAGCGCAAGGCCCGGATTCTCATCAACCAGGGCTGGGGCCAGCAGGTCGACTCCGTGTGCCTGATCAGCAACATGAGTCAGGAGCCGGTCTATATTCACAGCATCACGATGACCATTCGTGCTCATGACAACGAATACACCGAGGCCATTACCGACTTCGACGAAGCCCAACCGCGCGATAGCGAAAATCACCCGCGCGAGGTGACCCGCCAGGGCCCGCTCCAGGTCGGCGAGCAGATGAACCTGGGCACCTTTCGTTCCTTGCTGCGCCAGACCGCGAAACGTCACAAGGACCTGCGCGCCGACGAAAACCAGCCCTTGCGCAGCCTGTCGGTGCACAACTTCAAGGTGACGGTGATCGCCAGTTACGGCCCCGAAGGCGGCGTGATCGGCGCGCAGCGCAAGTTCCTGGTCCGCGGCGACGACAACCAGCTCATGCGCCCGGTGGCCATCGCCACCAAGCGCATGACCAAACGCAACGCCCGCCAAAGACTCCAGCAATGGCTCGAGCAACAGCTCGATGACACCGATGGCTAGCGATTGCGGTGTTTTCAGTCGCCGCTGAGGCCGTATTTATCCAGCCGGTAGCGCAGCGCGCCGCGGCTCAGGCCCAGTCGGCGCGCGGCTTCGGAAATATTGTGTCGCGTGTCGGTCAAGGTTCGGACGATCAGCGCGCGCTCGGAGTCGGCCAGCGTGGACACCGGCGTACCGGCATGAGCAGCCGCCGTCGGCTCGCGCCCCGTAGGCTGCGCCTCGGTCAGCTGTAGATGCACGGCTTCGATCACGTCTTCGGCGTGCACGAGCACCGCGCGTTCGATCACATGCCGCAGCTCGCGGACATTGCCCGGCCAGGTATGCGCGCGCAGCGCAGCCCGGGCCGTTTCGGCAAGCGTGGGTACGGGCTTGGCATAGCGTTCGGCGGTACGCGCGACGAAATACTCGGCCAGCGCGATCACATCCGCGCCGCGCTCGCGTAGCGGCGGCAGATGCAGCGTGAGCACATTGAGCCGGTAGTACAGATCTTCGCGAAAATCCCCGGCTGCCATCATCCCGGCCAGGTCACGATTGGTCGCGGCCACGAACCAGGCCTCGATATCGTGCTCGCGATCGCCGCCAATCTCGCGCGCGGTACGCGACTCCAGCGCGGTAAGCAGCTTGGCCTGGAGCGCCAGGGGCAGCTCACCGATCTCGTTGAGAAAGGCGGTGCCCGCACCGGCCGCGGCGAGCAGCCCACGCCGGGCGCGATGGGCGTTGGTGAAGGCGCCTTTTTCATGCCCGAACAGTTCCGCCTCGACCAGATCGCGCGGCAGCGCGGCACAGTCGACCTGCAGGAATGGCTCGTTCGCACGCGGCGAGCGCGCATGCAGCAACCGTGCGACGCGATCCTTGCCGGTGCCGGTTTCGCCGGTAAGCAGTACGTTCGGCGGTGCCTCGCCCGCGCCGAGGACGGCAATTCGATCGAGCTGTGCGTACAGCGCCTGCATCGCCGGGCTGTCGCCGATCAACCTGTCGTCCGGCGTATGCCCGTCGGGGCCCGCCTTCTCTGGCGCGGGCGTCTGCCGCGCCAGCGCATCGCCCACGACCCGATGCAAGGCCTCGAGATCGAGCGGTTTCCTGAGAAAATCCACCGCGCCCAGGCGCATGGCCGCGATGGCATCGTCGAGCTCGCCATAGGCGGTCATGACGACCGCGGGGATATCTGGCAACTCGCCGCGTAGCCAGTCGAGAAAATCCAGCCCGTAGCCGTCCGGCAGGCGCAGATCGAGCACGGCCAGATCGGGCGGGCGACGACGCGCGGCCAGCTTGGCATTGGCGATGTTTTCGCAGATCGCCACCGTATAGCCGTCGCGGCGCAGGCGCCGGTCCAGCGCGCGGGCGAGCGCGCCCTCGTCTTCCAGCAACAGAATATGGGCACGACTCATGGCGTGTCGCTCGCGGGCAGATGGATACGCACACAGGTGCCGCCCGCGTCCCCCGGCTGATAGTCGAGCGTGCCGCCGTGCGCCTGGATGATCTTGTAGGCGAAGGGAATTCCCAGACCGGTACCGCGCCGCTTAGTAGTTCGTAACGGCGCGCTCGAATGCGGGTCCGGCACCACCGTCATGCCCGGGCCGTCGTCGATGATATCCAGGCGCGCCTGGCCGTCGTCGCTAATGGCGCTGGCCACGGTAATACGCGAGCCAGCCGGCGAGGCTTCGAGCGCGTTGGCAAGCAGCCCGTGTAGCGCCTGTTCGAGCAGGGGCGCGTCGGCATCGACCGCAACCGACGCACGCGCGCGGACCAGTTGGATATCGGCCGCGGCCAGCCGCCCGCCGAGTGCCGCGATTGCGCCATCGACAATGGCATCCAACGACGTTTGTTTACGCTTGAGATCGAGCGGATGCAGATAGGTGAGCAGCGCATCGAGCCAGCGCTCCAATCGGTCGGCCGCATCCATGATGTCGGCGCCGGTGTCCTCGATATCGGCGACGCTGGCCTGGCGATCCAGCATCTGGGCATTGGCACGAATACCCGCCAGCGGATTGCGGATGTTGTGGGCGATCACCGGCACGAGCGCGCCGAGCGCGGCTTCACGCTCACGCTCGACCAGCGCCTGACGCTTGTGTTCGAGTTCCGCGGCCATCGTGTTGAGCGTATCCGCCAGATGGCGGACCTCGGCCACGCCTTGCGGACGCAGGCGATAGTGCAATCGGCCCTGGGCGATTTCGCGGGTGCCGGCCACCAGCCGTTCGAGCGGGCGCAAAAACTCACGCACGAAACGCCGGTTGAGCCACAGCGCGAGCGCGATGCCGAACACCAACGGCAGCCACGCCAGCCACGGCGCCAGCCGGGTCCATAGTCCCATGCGCTCGGCCAGCGCGTCGCGGCGCGCGGCGACCTGCTGTGTGAGCTGGCTGTAGGCGTTTTCGAAATCGCCGGTCTGCCAGGTATCGAACGCGGTTTCGTCGGCATCGCTATCCGGCGTGGTCACCACCCGGTTCATGGCCGCGAGGATCAGGCCGTAGGCGGCTTCCATGCGTGCAATGCTGGCTTGTTCGTCCGCGGTATCGGCCACGCGACGCATTCGATAGAAGTGCTCGTCGATACGATACAGCCGTTGCCAGTAGTCATCGCGCGGGCCATCTTCGCGCAGCGTATCGACGGCCTTGATCTGGCGATACAGATCGCCGCGTACCGCCTGGGCTTCGATCAACAATTCGTTGAAGCGCAGCGAACGCTGATACCCCGCCTGCCAGAAGGTTGCCCAGAGCGCGCCGAGGCCGGCCGCGGCCATCAGCACCAGCAGCAACGCGAGCTGATAGCGCCGGATCAGGCGCTTGAGCGAATCGGCAGGTCGAACAATCATCCCGCGAGTCTAGGGCTTGTTGAAGTTTCAAACGAGTCCGTGCCGAGCGGCCAATATTGGCCAGCCAAGTCGGCCACTATTCGCCATCCTGGCCAACCACGGGCCGCAGCCGCCGTTTCGGTGCCAGGCGTTGAAAAAGCACTTGGCGCACAACCGCTTGGCGCGCGAACCACCGTACTGGCGCTGGCACGGTCGATGCATTGATCCATAGGCCACTTACGACAACACCAAGGAGATCGCGATGAAACAGTGGACGACCCCGAAGGCCCACGACCTGCGTCTGGGCTTCGAAATCACGATGTACGTCAACAACCGCTAAACCGGTTGTCACGTACGACAAAGGGGGCTTCGCGGCCCCCTTTCTCGTGCGCATCGAATCAATCATGAGCGCGATCCACCCCACGCTACCCACCCGTCACGACGGCGAAACGCCGGCCCGCCCGCTATGGCTGCTGGCGGAGCTGACCTATGCCTGCCCGCTGCAATGCCCCTACTGCAGCAATCCGACGGAGATGGCACAGATCGGGCGCGAGATTTCACTGAAGACTGGAAGCGCGTGCTGCGCCAGGCGCGTGGCATGGGCGCGGCCCAGCTCGGGCTATCTGGTGGCGAGCCGCTGGTGCGACAGGATCTGGAAGAAATCGTGGCCGAAGCCCGCCATCTCGGCTACTACAGCAACCTGATCACCTCTGGCATCGGCATGGACGATGCACGCGTGCAACGCCTCGCCGAGGCCGGGCTGGATCATATCCAGATCAGCTTCCAGGCCAGCAATGCCGAGCTGAACAACTTTCTCGGCGGCAGCGACAGCTTCGAGAAGAAGAAGGACATGGCCCAGGCGATCAAGCGTCACGGCTATCCGATGGTGCTCAATATCGTGCTGCACCGAAAGAACATCGACGATATCGAAGAAATCATCGCCATGGCCGAAGCGCTCGACGCCGACTACGTGGAACTGGCCAACACCCAATACTACGGCTGGGCCTGGCACAACCGCGATGCGCTCATGCCCACCCGCGAACAACTCGCCCATGCCGAGCGCGTGACCACGGCGTATCGCGAACGCGGCGGCGCAATGAAACTCTATTTTGTCGTGCCCGACTACTACGAAGACCGCCCCAAGGCCTGCATGAGCGGCTGGGGCGATATCTTTCTCACTGTTGCCCCCGACGGCGCCGCCCTGCCCTGCCATGCCGCGCGCCAGCTACCCGGCCTGGAATTCCCGAACGTGGTCGACCACGACATCGACTGGATTTGGGGCGAATCCCCCGCCTTCAATCATTTCCGCGGCTACGACTGGATGAAGGAGCCCTGTCGCAGCTGTTCGGAAAAAACCAGGGACTACGGCGGCTGTCGCTGCCAAGCCTATATGCTCACCGGCGATATGTACGCCACCGATCCAGTGTGTGCGAAATCGCCCCAGCACCATCTCGTAACCGATGCGGTCGAGCGCGCGAACGAACAGCCGGTCCAAGCCCCCGCGGCCCAGCCGATCGTGTTTCGCAATCCCAAGAATTCCAAGCGGCTGCACCGGCAAAACGGCCCGAATTAAGCGTTGCCAGCTACCAGATAGCGTGAACAGCAGGGCAGCGGCCGATCCACAATCCACAAACCCTGTCAGCTGTTATAAATTCCGGACCCTGGGTGTGGCCAGGTGCAATGAGATTCTTCTTTCAGTTAGATTGCGAGGGCCTTGATCGCGACACCGCCTCTTCCTGCAGCCAGGCGGCTAAACGACGCGGGGCTAACCCAGAGTCAGGTTTTTGCACCAAATGAAAGCTGCGGCTCGAACGCACGCGGTAAGCGCTCATGGTTGCCAAGCGTCCTTGATCGACTAGATCGCTCACCAGCGGATCAAGACCGATGCCAACGCCCGCCCCACTGGCCGTTAACTCGTACAACACAAGGGGATCGACCGGACGCATCTGAACGACGTGCGGGTCCAGCCGATACGCGGCAAGCCACTCCCGCCAGAACTCCGGTCGATGGTCGGGATCGAGCAGCACATGCTTCAACACGTCCGAAGGCACTGAAGGCCCCTGAATCCGGGCCGGGCCCCACACGGGCGAAACATGAATAGGGAGAAGCGGCGGTTCGGGCATCGCATCGTCCCGGGCCAGGCGGATTGCTAAATCCAGGTCCTGATCATCCAGCCGTTCGAGCGACGTTGAAGCGATGATGTCCACTTCAATCTCGGGATGCATCGCTGAAAAGCGATGCAGTCGGGGCAACAGCCAACGGTTCGCGAAGGCTGGAATCGTGGTCAGTCTGACAATGTGTCGGCGTTCTTTCGAAATGCCCGCATGCGCCACGTGCAATAGCTTAAGCGCAGGCACTATCTTGGCGTGGTAGGACTCGCCAGCGGGCGTGAGCACCAGCCCTCGGGGACGACGCTCGAACAGACTGATACCCAAATCGGCTTCCAGCCGAGCGATACGCCGGCTCAGCGCAGGAACCGATAGATGCAATTCTTCGCTGGCAGCCGCAAGACTGCCCAGACGCACGACGCTGATGAATGCATCAAGCGACTGAATTGGAGGGAGTCCGCGCACTTGCACAAAGTAAAAGGCAGTGTCGCTTTTAGCAATTGTGCCAACGCTGGAAGCTCGTAATCTGGAAAACCTCAAACAAATGCTGCGAACAGCAAAGGTTGACGAGCCATGTCGAAAGCCACACCCCCATCAACGCGTGAGGAAGACCTCTCGACCTCACCCGGCCCCAAACCCTATCCCGACGCCGGCTCGGCTGATCGACCACATCGCGGCGTGGTCGTTACCGGCGAAAACGGCGCGGAGGGCCCGAAAGCGTTCTATATCCATATCGAGGCCAAACCGGGCAAAGAAGACGAGGTGCTTCAAATGCTGGAGGACATCTACGGTTGCGTGCTGGATGAACCCGGTACGGGGCCGTGGTACGGCGTGCGTTATTCGCCGACGACATTTGGCATCTTCGAAGCGTTTCCGGACATTACCGGGCGCGACGCGCACGTGGCCGGCGGTGGCGGCGATATTTTCCGCGACAATGAACGAATGAACGAGATCCTTGCATACCCCGCGCATGTTTATCGCGTGGATATCCTGTTCAGCAAAAGAGTCTTTGCATAGCAATAAAAGCCACACTCACGACGTGCGCCAACACCCCTGTGCTGCGCAGGTCGGAAAGCGAGGTTCAGCCAGCCGCCGTGCGGACGTTATAGCGACAGAACTCCGCCACCACTGATCTTCGGGCGCTACGTCTGATCGAACACGATCCAGCCGTGCGACGCCGCCAGCTTCAGGAACGTGTGCACATCGGCCGTCACATCGGCCCCGTCGAATGCGGCCGATAGATCATTGCAGATCGCTTGCACTGAGCGCTGGCCGTCGCAGCGTTGCAATATTTCGGCGGCGCTGTCGTTGAGAGTGATCATGCCTTCCGGGTAGAGCAGCACGTGGCAGTCCTGGGCCGGCTCGAACTGCAGGCGGTGGCCGCGTGCGATACGGGGCACGGCGTTGGCGCTGATCGTTTCCGGCGTGCTCATCGGCTCGGCTCCGGGCAGCTGTGATACGGCGGCATGTCTTCGACATAGGCCATCCACATGGCGTCGAGCATGCTCCAGAGCACGTCCAGCTTGAACTGCAGAATGTTCAATGCGTGTTCCTGCTGGCCGCGGGTGACGAAATGGTCCAGCGTGACCCGCAGGCCGTGTTCCACGTCGCGCCGGGCTTCGGACAGGCGTTTGCGGAAATAGCTCAGCCCGGCATCGTCGATCCAGGGGTAGTGATCGGGCCAGCCGGTCAGGCGCTGCTGATGGATTTCCGGGGCGAACAGTTCGGTGAGCGAGGAGCAGGCCGCTTCCTGCCAGGTGGCCCGCCGGGCGAAGTTCACATAGGCATCGACCGCGAAACGTACGCCGGGCAACAGGTCGGTCAGATTCTGTACGCGCTGACGATCCAGGCCAGTGGCTTCCGCCAGCATCAGCCAGGCTTCGATGCCGCCGGTTTCGCCCGGCGCGCCGTCGTGGTCGATGATGCGCTGGACCCAGAGCTGGCGTGCAGCCGGGTCCGGGCAGTTGGCAAGCACGTTGGCATCCTTGATGGGGATGCACACCTGATAGTAGTAGCGGTTGAGCACCCAGCCGCGGATCTGCGCCGGTGTGCAGCGGCCTTCGTGCATCATCCGGTGATAAGGATGATGAATGTGATAGCGCGCACCGAGTGCCCGCAGGCGGGCTTCGAACTCGTCGCGCGGCCAGGCTTCGCGCTCGTCAATCGCAACACTCACAGTTCCAGCTCCATGCCGTCATAAGCCACTTCCACGCCCGCGTCTTCGACCGTGGCGCGCTCGGGCGAATCCGGATCGAGAATCGGATTGGTGTTGTTGATATGAATGAGCACCCGACGCTTGTCGGGGAAATTCGCCAGCCAGGCCAGCATGCCGTTCTCGCCGGACTGCGGCAGATGGCCCATGGCGGCGGCGGGCTTTTTGCCCACGCCCTGGTCGATCATCTCGGTTTCGGTGAAGAAAGTACCGTCGACGAGCAGGCAGTCGGATTCGCGGGCGATCGCGGCGATGTGATCGTCCGGCGCGCCGAGGCCGGGGGCATAGAACAGCGTGCCGCCGCTGGCGTCGTCGGTGACCAGCAAGCCGATGTTGTCGCCCGGGTGCGGGTCGCCCCGATGCGGCGAATACGGCGGCGCAGCCGAGGACAGTTCGACTGCACGAAACGACAGCCCGGGCACGCCATCGATCGCAAAGCTTTCGGCGGCGGTATCGATCTCGTGCCAGTCCACGCCGCAGTAATGTGAAAGCACGTTGAACAGCGGCAGGCCGGTGGTCAGGTCTTCGTAGACGGGGCGCGTTGACCAGACGGGCAGCGTGTCGCCCTCGCGCAGGATGATCAGCCCGGTCGCGTGATCGATCTGGCTGTCCATAAGCAGCACCGCGCCGATGCCGGTGCCGCGCGTTTCCGGCGCTGGGCGTAATGCCGGAAAATCGAGTATCTGCTGGCGCACGTCGGGCGAAGCATTGACCAGCAGCCAGTGCTCGTAGTCCGCGCTGACCGCGATCGACGACTGGGTGCGAGCCTGGGCACGGGTCGTGCCCTCGTGGAGCTGGCGGTTGAGCCCGACATTCGTGTTCCACTGCGGAAAGCCGCCACCGGCGGCCGATCCGAGTACGCGTACATACATGACGTCATCCTGGGACAGTTTCGACCGGGCGAATCAGGCAGGAGTCGTGCCAGCTGCAACCGGCGTGCTATACGCCCCCAATAACGCAGCGATCGCCAGCTTCAGCGCCTGGCCGATGGCGCAATCGCGTGTTTTTTCATCTTGCGATAGAGCGTGTTGCGGCTGGTGGCGAGCTGGGCCGCGGTTCGCGACACATTCCAGCCGTTGTCTTCCAGCGCAGCCAGCAACGCCTCGCGCTCGGCGCTGGCGAGCGGGTTGTCCGGCCGGCCGGCAACGGCTTCGTCCGCGTTGTCAGCCGCAGCCGCGCGCTCGCCTGCCTCGAGGATTTCCGCGGGCAGATCGCCCCGGCGCACGAAATCCTGCTCGCACAGCGCGAGCGCGGTGCGCATGACATTGCGCATCTGGCGGATATTGCCGGGCCAGTCGTAGCCGAGCAGCGCCGCCATGGCGTCTTCGGCGATCCGGATCGCTGTCGTGCCGTCGTGTTCGCTGGCGATGACCGAGCGCAGCAGGGCCGCGCGATCGGCGCGTTCACGTACCGCCGGCAACGTGAGCGTGATCCCGTCGAGCCGGTAGTAGAGATCGGCGCGAAAATCACCGGCGGCCACCTTCGCGCCCAGGTCGGCATGGGTGGCCGAAATCACGTTCAGATCGAGCGCGATGGGCGTATCGCCGCCCAGCGGCACCACCTCGCGTTCTTCGAGCACGCGCAGCAAACGGGTTTGCAGGGCCAGCGGCATATCGCCGATTTCATCGAGAAACAGCGTGCCGCCCGAGGACTGCAAAATCTTGCCGCGCATGCCTTCGCGGCTGGCGCCGGTAAACGCGCCCGGTTTATAGCCGAACAGCTCGGCTTCGATCAGGCTTTCCGGGATCGCGGCACAATTGACGGCCACGAATGGCTGGGCGGCACGCGCGCTGGCCTCGTGGAGGGCACGCGCGAATACCTCCTTGCCGGTCCCGGTTTCGCCGCGCAGCATGATCGCGATCCGCCGGTCGACCACGCGTTCGGCACAGCGCACGTTTTCTGCCATGCGGCGATCGCCACCGGCGAATTCCGCCAGTGTTGGTCGGCGGCTTCGAGCGCGTGCGGGGATATGCAGACTGCGTGGCGCGCCCAAGGCCGGCGTGCGTGCCGGAGCGACCACGCGGGCATAGTAGCGGCGTCCGCGTGAGCGATCGTGCAGCGGCCAGACCGTCTGGCCGGATGCCGCGCCATCCAGCGCGTGTGAGTCGATATCGAAGAGTTGTTCGATCGCCTGACCGACGAGTCCAGCGCGTGTGTCCATCCCCAGTTGCAGCGCGGCGTTGTCGTCGGCGGCGACGATACAGCCCTGCTCGTCCAGGGCGATGAGCCCGTCGTGGATCAGGCCCACGAATTCAGGCCGGCCATGAAAACGCAGTATCCGCGATGCGCGATGGGCATTCACGAACAGCGTCTTCTCGATCAGCCGCGCCGACATGCTCACCAGCGCGACCGTATGCATCTGACCGGCGCGCGTGCCTTCGCATTGCACCGACGAGGCATCGAGCACGGCCAGCAGCTCGCCGCCCGCATCACGAATCGGCGCGGCCGAACAGCTCAGCCCCGAGTGGCGGACCGCGAAATGGTCGGCGCAGTGGATGACTACCGGTCGTTGTTCGACGATGCAGGTGCCGATGCCATTGGTGCCCTGGCGCCACTCGCTCCAGTTGGCGCCGTCCCACAGCCCGGCCGCGCGAAAATCCGAGCGTAGGGCCGATTCCATATGGTTGTACAGAATCACGCCCTGGGCATCGGTGAGCATGAGCGCATAGCCGGAACCGGCGATCTGGGCGGCGAGGTTGCCCATTTCGTGGCTGGCGATCGAGACCACCTCGCCGAGCTGATCGCGGTGGGCGCTCAACTGGCTGCGCGAGACCACATCGAGTTCGATACGGGCCGGGTCGAGCCGGTAGTCGCGAATACAGCGGTTCCAAGATCCCGTGACGAGATCGGCCGAATCGCCATGCGCTATCGCCGCCGACGGATGCGTCGCCAGATCGACCATCGCTACTCCTCGCAGACACCGTGTCCTGCACACGCCGTCGAATTCATATCGCCCGCTTTTGGCTGCGGGTCTGACTCGGTTCTAGCAGGTTCGCCTGGCGCAGACAAGCCGCTGTCACGGGCCCGACACATCCTGCAACACCGCTGTACCGAAAACGTGACAGTCGCGGCGGCGCGGTGTGGCCAATGCCGCGCGCAAGTCGTTGATTCGGCGATAGGCCGTGTATGGCCTGAATCTTGCGGTTGGGGCAGTGGTGTCGTCGTCTACCGCGACGAACGCAATCAAAACAAATGCGCCGCGCATGCCGCCGGCGCGATTAAATCAATGGAGGAGAAACCAATGTGTGCAGTCGCCGCATCCGAAGTCTCGCTTGAACCCAGCGTCCGGGAATTCATCGACAGTCCACGCAAGATGCTCATCGACGGCCAGTGGGTGGCCTGCGAGTCGGGCGAGACCTTCGATGTCTACAACCCGTCCAACGATCAGGTCATCGCCCAGGCGCAATCGGCCACCAAGGTGGATGTCGACAAGGCCGTGAAGGCCGCGCGTCGTGCCTTCGACGACGGCCCGTGGACGCGCATGGCACCCGCCGAACGCCAACGCATCGTCTGGAAGATCGGCGATCTGATCATGGATTATCAGGAAGAGCTGGCCCAGCTCGAATCGCTGGACAACGGCAAGCCGATTTCCATAGCCCGTGCTGCCGACGTGCCGCTGGCTGCGGAGATGTTTCGCTACATGGCCGGCTGGGCGACCAAGCTCAACGGCGAAATGATTACCCCCACCGTGCCCTATGCGCCCGGTGCCGAATGGCATGCCTATACCCGGCGCGAACCGGTGGGCGTGTGCGGCCAGATCATCCCCTGGAACTTCCCGCTGCTCATGGCTGCCTGGAAACTAGCCCCGGCGCTGGCTACCGGCAATACCATCGTCATGAAGCTCGCCGAGGAAACCCCGCTGTCGGGGCTCAAGCTCGCCGAGATCATGCAGGAAGCCGGTGTGCCGGACGGCGTGGTCAACATCATCACCGGCTTCGGCGAAGAAGCCGGCGCGCCGATCGCCGCCCATCCCATGGTCGACAAGATCGCCTTTACCGGCTCCACCGAAGTGGGCCGGCTGATCGTCGATGCCGCCAAGGGCAACCTCAAGAAGGTATCGCTGGAGCTGGGCGGCAAGTCGCCGAACATCGTGCTCGACGACGCCGATCTGGAAAAAGCCATTCCGGGTGCGGCCAATGCGATCTTCTTCAACCACGGCCAGTGCTGTGCCGCCGGTTCGCGGCTGTTCGTGCATGAAAAGGTCTACGACCAGGTGGTCGAAGGCGTGGCCGAATTCGCCCGCAACATCAAGCTCGGCCCGGGCCTCGACCCCGAAACGCAGATGGGCCCGCTGGTATCGCGTACCCAGTTCGACCGGGTAACCGGCTATCTGGAATCCGGCAAGAGCCAGGGCGCGAAAGCCGCGGCGGGCGGCGAACGCGGCGACGGCGATGGCTATTTCGTCAAGCCGACCGTGCTTACCGATGTATCCGACGATATGAAAGTCGTCCAGGAAGAGATCTTCGGGCCGGTGGTCACGGCGACGAAGTTCTCCGATTTCGACCGCGACCTGGTCAATCGGGCCAACGACACCGTGTTCGGCCTGGCCTCGGGTATCTGGAGTCAGGATATCGGCCGCGCGCACAAGCTGGCATCCCGACTGCGGGCCGGCACCGTCTGGGTCAACTGCTACAACATCTTCGACGCGGCGTTGCCGTTCGGCGGTTACAAGCAGTCCGGCTGGGGCCGCGAAATGGGCGCCCAGGTGCTCAACAACTACACCGAAACCAAGACCGTGACGGTGTCGTTGTAACCAGGCACACGGCCGCCGCGCCCCCTCGGCGGCTGTGCACCCGAAGCCGGCTGCGCCCCCTGCAGCCGGCTTTTCTTTTCAGGTTGATGTATGTATGAAACCCAGTTGTCCGCGCGCACCAAGCAGGTTGGCCGCAAATTAACGCGAATACACGCGAATAAGGCAGAAGACAAAACGCTCGGCGCTAAAGGGGCGCCAAAGCCAGCCCGCTGACGAAGCACGCTGTGTGTGCAGTTCCGTCATCGACCGTGAGATGGCTTCGTTCTTAAGACGAACCGCAGATTACACAGATGAAAAAGCGCGCCACCTGACAGCCAACGACCGTGATTGACCGTCTTCGATCTGCGTGATATGCGTCGATCTGCGGACCTTTTCCCCTGGCCACTGTCACCCGAGCCAGGTAGGCAGTAGCCAGCACCGCGATCGCCCACTATGGCGAAATAAGAAAATCTGCGTAATCTGCGCAATCTGCGGATAAATGGCTTCCAGGTTATCTATGAAACGCAGCGTGCTTGTCTCGAGCAAGCAGGTTGGCGGCCAGCAAAAGCCCGACCGCTCGAAGGCCGAAGAGCTTGTGTCTACGCCGCAGGCCGAACGTTGCACATAATCAAGAGTTTTCTTTTGCCGCCGCCGGGTTGGCGCACCCGGAGCGGTATTCGATTACGCTATCGTAGAGCCCAATGCGTACTCGAATGCGTCAGGAGTTTGCCATGCCCAAGCAGCCAATCCGGGTTCTGCTCGTCGACGATCATGCCGTCGTACGCGCCGGCTATGCGCGTCTGCTCAAGCTGGCCGGCGATATCGAAGTGGCCGGCGAGGCCGACAGCGGCGAACGCGCCTATGCCCTGTGTCGCGAGGGTAAATTCGACGTGATCGTCATGGATCTGTCGCTGCCCGGCATGAGCGGGATCGAAACCACGCGGCGGATCTGCAGCCGCCACCCCGGCACACGCGTGCTGGTGTTTTCGGTGCACGAAGAAGCCATCTTCGTACGCCGCGCACTGGCCGCGGGGGCGACCGGCTATATCGGCAAACGCGCGGTCGCAGATGTACTGATCGAGGGCGTACGCGAGGTCGCACTGGGGCATCAATACCTCGACGCGAACCTCGTGGACGCCGAGCCGTCCGCGCAAGATCCGGCCAATCCGCTGGCCTGCCTGTCGTCGCGCGAGTTCGAAATCTTCCGGCTGCTGGCCTCGGGCGCGAGCGTGAACGACATTGCCGAAGAACTGTTCGTCAGCCCCAAGACCGTGGCCAACCATGCTTCGCGCCTGCGCGCGAAACTCGGCGTCGGCGGCACGGCCGACCTGACCCGACTGGCGATACGCACTGGTGTCGTCGCACTCTAGCGCCCACCAAAGCGCAGGCGAGGCCCGCGCGGCGCGTACACGTCTGCGCCTACGTCAGCGGCTGATGATCGCGGTCACGCTGCTACTGGCCCTGGTACTCGGTGCGGCTGCCTGGCTTGCGATACACAACGCCCGCGATGCCATTGCCGAAGAAATGCAGGCCAGCGTGACCCTTGCGGCCGATCTGGTCGAAAACAGTATTCGCAGTGACGGCGAAGCCCTGGCCGCGGCACGCCGGCTGGCCGGCATCGGCCATCTGCGCCATTTGTGCCTGTCGCTGGTCGCACGCGACAACCGTTCGGCACCACCCTGCGAGCCGGTAGCAAACGCCAGCGCGCCGCGCTGGTTTGCGGCGTTGACGCGCCCTGCCACATTGCCCGAGCGGCGGCTCGCGGTCGCGCCCGACTATGCCGTGCGCATCCTGGCCGACCCGGACGACGAAATTACCGAGGCTTGGCAGGACACACGCGGCCTGCTGGCGCTGCTCATCGTGTTCTATCTGGCCACGATCGCCGTGGTCTATCGCCTGTTCGGACGCGCACTGGTACCGGTACGGCGTATCGATGCCGCGCTCGCACGTATCGAACATGGCGACTATGCGATCCGGTTGCCGCGCTTTGCCCTGCCCGAGTTCGACGGCATCGCCGCCCAGTTCAATCACATGGCCGCCACCCTCGATGCCGCGCAGAAGGAAAACCGGCGCCTGCGCGAACACTCGCTGCGTATTCAGGAAGACGAACGCCACCGAATCGCACGCGAACTGCACGACGAACTCGGCCAGAGCCTGACCGCGATTCGCGCAGATGCGGCCGGCATTCTCGCCCGCGGCGACAAACTGCCCGCGGGCGTGGCCGAAGCCGCCGAGGTCATCTCCCAGGTCGCCGGGCGCATCTACGACCAGACGCGGCTGATGATGCGTCGCCTGCGCCCGCCGGGGCTCGACGAACTGGGCCTGGATGCAGCCCTCGAAGACCACATCGCCAACCGCCAGCGCAGCCATCCCGGCGTCGCACTCTCCTACAACGGCGACGAACAGCTGGCCGGCATCGCCACGCCGATTGCCATCCACATCTTTCGTCTGATCCAGGAGGCGCTCACCAATGCCCTGCGCCACGGCGCGCCTACCCGAATCGATATCGACCTCGCGCTCAGCGGCCATACCGTGCACGTGGACATACGCGACGATGGCCACGGGTTCGATGTCAACGGCTATCGCCCCGGGCTGGGGCTGTCCGGCATGGCCGAACGTATCGATCTGCTCGGCGGTCATCTGCATATCGACAGCCGCCGCGGCCACGGCACCCATATCCATGCCGAAATCCCGCATTCGCGCAGCTGATACGCCGTCTGTGGCTTCTGTCCTCGAACAAGGAAGATTGTCCGCGAATGAACGCCAATAAACGCCAATGGACGACGGTTCGCGTGGGCGGCCGTTCACGACTGCGGGCTTCGTTGCGCGGTAGCCATCTATAAATTTCAGCGTGCGGCCTGATGCGGTGCACTTGCCCCAGGGCCTGCCTGCGCTCATTTGCGGACAAGATGCTTGTCTCGGTCCGGCTCGCGGCGCCGCGCCGACGCGTAAACAGGACGTCGCCTTCAAGAAAGAAAACGTTCCGCGAATGCACGCCAATGAACGCGAATCGACGACGGTTTGCTCGGGCGGCAGTTCACGAATGCGGGCGTACTTGCGCTGTAACCATCCATAGATTTCAGCGTACGGCCTGAAGCGGTGCACATGCCTCGGGGCGTGCCTGCCTTCATTCGCGTTTCTTCGCGTTCATTTGCGGACTGGATACTTGCCTGGCCTTGACTCGTGGCCGGCGCCTACGCGAATACACCTCACACGCCGAACAAGCGCCCTTCAAGCGATCCGTCTTCTGCCTTATTTGCGTATCTTCGCGTTCATTCGCGGACAGGACGCCCACCTGAACGCGGCCGGCTGAGTCGTCGGCATCATCAATAAGTCGGAGCCATCCCGTGCCCGACCAAAATTGGGAAGATTTCCCATTGAGCGCCGGACACCGCCGGGCAAGACTCGAACAAGAAAAAAAGAACAAACGGGGGAGTCATGGATTATCGACAAGGGCTGGGCCTGACGCTGGGCACGGCGTGTCTGCTGGCCGGGCAAGCCACACCCGCGCAGACACTCGAACTGCGCGGCATCGACGTCATCGGCGCCACACCGTTCGCCGGCAGCGAGGTCGATGCCGAGCGCTATCCGGCCAACGTGCAACATGCGGACAGCCAGGAAATCGAGCGCGCCGAGACGCTCAATCTCAACCAGTACCTGCAACAGGAGCTGGGCAGCGTCCACGTCAACGACGCCACCAACAACCCGTTTCAGCCGGATTTGAACTATCGCGGCTATACCGCCTCGCCGCTGCTCGGCCTGCCGCAGGGGCTGTCGATCTATCAGGACGGCGTACGTATCAACGAGCCCTTTGGCGATACCGTCAACTGGGATCTGATTCCGCAGGTGGCCATCGATTCCATCGATCTCATCCCGGGCGCCAATCCGTTGTTCGGCCAGAACACCCTTGGCGGCGCGCTGTCGGTAAAAACGAAGACCGGCTTCACCTACGAAGGCGCCGAGGCCGAAGTCTTCGGCGGCGACTTTGGCCGCTTCGGCGGCCATGTACAGGCCGGTGGCAACAACGGCACCGATGCCTGGTATTTCGCTGCCCAGGGCATGTCCGAAAACGGCTGGCGCGATTTTTCCGATTCCGACGTGGCCCAGCTGTTTACCCAGTTTTCCACGCTCACCGACCACGGCACGCTGGATTTCTCGATCACTGCGGCCGACAACAGCCTGCGCGGCAACGGCGCCATCCCGGCCGAACTCGCCGAGGCCGAGGGCCGCGATGCCGTATTCACCTATCCGGACGAAACCAAGCCCGAAATGGTGATGTTCAACCTGCGCGGCACACGCGACTACAGCGACGATTTCACCCTCGCCTGGGGCGCCTATTATCGGCGCAACGAAATCGACACCTTCAACGGCGACGGCTCCGAATTCGAAGACTGCGAAGACGCGGCCAACGGCGGGCTGTTGTGCGAAGAAGCCGAAGACGGCGGCGACGAGGAAGTGGTCTTCGATGCCGACGGCAACCCCGTGCTGGCCAGCGATGCGGTGATCGGCGGCACCGAAAACAGCTCGCGCACCAAGGAAAACGGCTTCGGGCTGAACCTGCAGGGCCGCCAGAACGGCGTGCTCGGCGGCGAGCTGATCGTGGGCACCAGCCTCGACTATGCGAGCAGTGATTTCTACCAGCAGACCGAACTGGCCAGCCTCACCGAGGACCGCGGCACGGTGGGCAGCGGCATTCTCTCCGGCGAATCGCTGACCGGCGTGTCGGCCCACAACAGCACCGCCAGCCTGTTCTTTCTGCAACGCGTGCCGATTACCGACGCACTCGAAGGCACGCTTGCCGGGCGTTACAACCGCACCGCTATCTCCCTGCACGACACCTCCCCCGAGGTGGAAGGCGCCGACGATGACGACGACACCAGCCTGTCCGGCGATCACGAATTCAAGCGTCTGAATCTGGCCGGCGGGCTGACCTGGCAGATCAACGACGCACTCACGAGCTTCGCAAGCGTATCGCAGTCCTCGCGTGCGCCCACCCCGGTGGAACTCACCTGTGCCAACCCGGACGCGCCCTGTCGTCTGCCCAACGGCTTCGTCGACGACCCGCCGCTCGAGCAGGTGGTGACCACCAGCTATGAACTGGGCCTGCGCGGTGGCGGT
This sequence comes from Salinisphaera sp. S4-8, assembly GCF_040361235.1. Classification (NCBI taxonomy): domain Bacteria; kingdom Pseudomonadati; phylum Pseudomonadota; class Gammaproteobacteria; order Salinisphaerales; family Salinisphaeraceae; genus Salinisphaera; species Salinisphaera sp. S4-8. The sequence continues at coordinate 97,346 of NZ_APNF01000003.1, forward strand.
AACGATCTGCAGTGGCATGCCTCGGTATTTCGGTCCGACAATCAGGACGACATCCTGTTCATTGCCGCCGAAAGCCGTTTCGAAGGCTATTTCGACAACGTCGGCGAAACCCGGCGCCAGGGCATCGAACTGGGCCTGGACTGGGCCTTTGCCGAACGCTGGCGGCTATCGGCGAACTACACCTATCTCAACGCCGAGTTCCGCGATTCGTTCACCACCAATTCGCCCAACCACCCGATGGCCGACGAAAACGCCGCCCCCGGCGAAGACCCGACCCAGCAGGTCGAACCCGGCGATCGTATTCCGCTCATTCCGGAACATCTGTTCAACGTCGGTATCGACTGGGCACCCACCAGCCGCCTGCGCGTGGGCATGGATGTGGTCGGCAATGGCGATCAGATCTATCGCGGCGACGAGTCCAACACCGACAGCGAAAAGATCGACGGCTATGCCATCGTCAACGCCAATGCCGCGTTCCAGCTCACCGACCGAATCACCACATTCGTGCGGGTGAACAACGTGCTGGATTCCGACTACGAGACATTCGGCCTCTACGGCGAAGCCGACGAAGTACTCGAAGGCGATCGCTACGACGACGCCACGCGTTTCATCGGCCCCGGCGCACCGCGGGGCATCTGGGGCGGCGTGCGCATCGAACTCTGAGCGCCAATCGACCCGAACTCGACCGATCTCCTCCGGCAGGCGGTCTGTCGGCACCGACGTTATCCGAGGTGCCGGCGGGCTGCCTGTTTTTTATAACGCACCGACCCGTGCCCCGCTTTTCTTTTTCAATGGCTTAGCGGTGGCTAGCTACGATGCGCGTGCCTGCGCCGACGCGGGCTCAAGCGCCTGCCCATTTATTGCCATACCGGGTCAATAAGCAGGCTTACAGCCGGCCTGCTGGCCGTTATGCGCAGCCCGCGACCCCATACCCGAGCGTACTCAATCCGATACGACCCGGTTTGATAATGTTAAAACCCAATTGCGAATCATTATCATTTGTATTACGTTAACACGATAAGCGTTGTCGACGATCGGCGCGCCGGGGGATGGCGTGGTACGCAGCAATGACTGGGCCTACCCGGCAAGTGCCGGTTGACACGCAACATCTGGCTACATCAATGAAAAAGGGAAACGATGATCCATTCAGGGGGAATTGGTCGGCCGCGTCGGCGTGCCGGCTGGCTGGGCAGCACGGCCATGCTAGTGGTGTTGAGCTATAGCGTACTCACGGGGCACAACGCCCATGCCCAATCCAAAACGGCAAGTCCGGATGACGCGGTGCTGCTGCTCGACGCCGACGACGAACTCGACGAGATCACGGTCACCTCCGCTTCGGCCTCGGGCTACGCGGTCGATCCGCAGAACGCGCCGGCCAGTATTTCGGTCGTCGATGGCCAGGCGCTGGAGGACAAGTCGTATCGCGATATCCAGCAGGCGCTCCAGGACGTGCCCGGCCTATATCTCGACGAAGGCCCCACCGGCAAGGGCGGCACCGGCGAAATCTCGCTGCGCGGGCTGGACCCGAAATACACCCTGCTACTGGTCGACGGCGTGCCCCAGGGCTCGCGCCAGGCGTATTACAACGGCTATGGGTCGGGCGCGGAGTACAGCTGGCTGCCGCCGGTATCGGCGATCGAGCGTATCGAAGTCATTCGCGGGCCGATGTCCACGATCTACGGCTCGGACGCGCTTGGCGGTGTGGTCAATGTGATCACCAAACCGGTCGCAGACGAATGGAACGGTACCATCACCGCCGACACCCTCGTCCAGGAAGACTCGAAATCCGGCAATCGCCAACAGGGCGATTTCAGCGTCAGCGGGCCGTTGATCGACGACACGCTCTCGCTACGCCTTAACGGCAATATCCTGCAGCGCGAGGAAGATGCGATCGAAAACGGCTATGCCGGCTATCTTCGCCGCAATCTCGATGCCGGGCTGGATTGGGCCATTGACGCGCGCCAGCGGCTGAGCCTGGAAGCCGGCACCGGCCGCCAGGATACCGATGCCAACGCCGAGCTAACCGGCGCTGATCGCGAGCTGCGTACCGAACGCGAACGCCAGACCCTGCGCCACAGCATCGCGTGGACCGACCGCATCACCACCCGCAGCTATATCCAGCACACCGAGCTCGAACAGAACGATTCGAGCTATCAGTCCACTTACGAACGCATCACGGCCAACACCCAGACCGTCGTGCCGCTGGACCGGCAACTGCTCACCGTCGGCACGCAATACCGCAAGCAGCGCAGCGAAAACCCCGACCGCGGCCTGGGCGCTTCCGACCTCGAACGCTATGAAATCGCGCCGTTCATCGAACACGAATGGTTTATCACCGACACCTTCGCGCTGACTACGGGTCTGCGCTATGTCTACGACGAAAACTATGGCGACGAGCTGGTGCCGCGCCTCTACGGTGTGTACAGCCTCACCCCGCAGCTCACGCTCAAGGGCGGCGTGAGCGAAGGCTATCGCACCCCCGATCTCAAGGAAGGCGATTCCAGCTGGATCGAAGGCGGCGGCGGGCCGCGCTGCCCGGGCTGTCGCGATGTCGGCAACTCCGACCTGGAACCGGAAAAGAGCACGACCTACGAAGCCAGCCTGTACTGGCAATCCGAACAGGGCGGGCTTGCCTCGAGCCTGACGGTGTTTCATACCGACTTCGAAAACAAGATCCAGAAACCCATCGTCTGCGATACCCGTGCGGGCGATGCGGCCTGCCCGTTCGCCGGCGAGGATTACACCGCGCTTTATCAGTACAGCAATGTCGACAAGGCCAAGATCGACGGCGTGGAATTCACCCTGGAAACACCGATCACCCAGACGCTGAGCGCCTCGTCCAGCTACACCTATACGAAAAGCGAACAGGAAACCGGTACCAATGCCGGCCTGCCGTTGAGCGACCAGCCCAAACACCGGGCTACCCTCGGCCTGGATTGGGACGTTACCGTGGCCACCCGGCTATGGTCCCAGGCCCGCTATAAAAGCCATACCGAACAGGTCGCCAGCCGCCGCGGGCTGAGCATCAGTTACCCGAGCTATACGCTCGTCGATGCCGGCATCCGCCATCGGCTCACCGACGAGCTGGATATCTACGGCGGCATCTACAACCTGCTCGACAAGCAGATCGCCCCGGAAAACTACGGTCGCCTGCTCGACGGCCGGCGCTTCAACCTGGGCGCGCGGTTGTCGTTCTAGAAACGGCCGCGAACCGGCGGCCGGCGATGACAGGCGATGGCTCGAAATGCGACACCCGGTCAGTGGGATCGGGTGTCGCGACACGCGCCCCGCTCGGCATCTGTCCGTACCGCCGACCTATACACGACATCGGGTTACTACGAATCAACCTTGCTTAGCGTGCCCTGAGCGACCGCAACAAGCCGCTCCTGGCCATCGTCGACTACATACACCTCGGCCTGACATACGGCCTGGCGTTTGCCTGACGCCAAGACGCTTGCCCGTGCGACAAGCTGTTCGCCGATGGCGGGCCGCACGTAATTGATCTTGTATTCGGACGTCACCACATCGGTCAATACCGATCCGCCCACGAAGGCAAGACTGTTATCGGCGATATAGCTAATCACCCCGCCGTGGACAAACCCGTGCTGCTGCTTCAGGGCATCGCGGATGTGCAGAATCAGTTCCGCTTCGCCGGGCTCGAACCTTGTCAGTTCTGCGCCAAGCAACACACTGAAGGGCTGCTGCGCCAGTATGCGTCGACCGTAGTCGAACAGCTCGGTCATGATCATCCTCCGGGTCGATTTATGGACTGCCCCGGCCTGCGTGAATTCGGCCGACACGGCTCACTTGCGAGTGCGACCGGATTTGGGTTGCGACAGCCACATCGTGATATCGGCATGCAGCACGACCTGGTCGTCGCGATCGTGCACATCGACACCCACCACGTAATCGCCCTCGGCTGCCGACGCCTCGGGCGGATAGGCTCGCGCGACCAGATCGGTCTTGGCGATCGCGCGATATTCGACGGTCATGCCCTTGGGAATCCAGCGATAGGCGGGCGTGACCGTGGCATCGGTCATCAGCCCGCCGGCGAGTTCCGCCATATTGCACATCGCGATCGCGTGTACCGACCCGATATGATTGGTCACCGCTCGGCGCTTGCGGATACCGACTTCGCAGCGTCCAGCTTCAAGTACATGCACTCGAGGCTTGATCGACGCGAAATAGGGCGCCTGCCAACACACCAGGCGCGTGAACAACCAATGGCCACCGGGCCGGTTTTCCAACCGTTGCCATAACTTCAGAACCCTGGACTGACTGGCCATTACCTGTGCCTCGCGGTTGCGCCGTGATTACGAATGCCACGACAACTAGAATATAATTCTAGAATATTATTCTAATATGCCCAAGACAAGCCCCCAGTCCCGCTTAGACGCGCCCCAATCGAGCCGCGACAAACTGCTCGCCAGCGCGATCGCCTGTTTCGACGAAAACGGCCTGAGCGGCATGACCATCGAACAGATCCGCCGCCGCGCGAACAGCAGTATCGGTTCGCTCTACCACCACTTCGGCAATCGCGACGGATTGATCGCTGCGCTGTTTCTGCAGCTGCTCGACGAACAGATGGCCTGGTCGCAGCCCGCGCTCGAACAGGCCGCCACGCCATATGACGTGGTGGATGCGCTTATTCGCGGCTATCTGGATTGGGTCGGCCATCACCCGCGCGAAGCGCGGTTCATGTACGCCGCGCGCAGCGAGGTCGCCGCCGGCGCGAACGCTGCCGCGCTCAAGGAAAAGAACAAACAACGCTTCGGCCACCTGATGGGCCTGCTCAAGGCCGGCGTTGAGTCCGGCGAGGTCCGCTCGCTGCCGCGCGAGACCTATGCCTCGCTTCTCGTGGGCGCGAGCGAAAATTACTGCCGGGCCTGGCTTGCCGGCCGCGTGAGCGGCGAACCGGTCACGCATGCCAGCGTCTTCGTCGATGCGGCCTGGCGTTCGATCAGCGTATCGCCAGCGGATTGATCACGGGCGCCATAACCATCCGCGAATGCAGGCAAACGCTTGATTATGCAAACCGTGGCGCATGCGGCGTGAACATCAGCCAGCCGGCCTTCGCGCGACCTGTCTTTCGCCTTGGTGGCGTGTCTTCGCGTTCATTGGCGGACAGTCTGCTTGCTTGCGCACAGCCGACTGCGTTGCGTACCGGCCGCGCACCCATAAAAAATCAAGATTATTCCCCGAAAACACTCCATTTTCGTTCTTCGGGACCGATAATAGAGCGTCGCTCGTATGCCCTACCCCTGAGAACCCGATCGATGAACAGCAACGACGCCCGAGCCCTGGCCAACAAACGGCTCGTCAATATCCATGAATACGACAGCGCACTCGTGCTCAATGGCGTGATCTGCCTAGGCCTGAGTATCGCCACGCTGCACGCCGAGCCGGCAAGCGGCGTGCTGTTTGGCACAATTGCCGTGCTGTCGTTCGCAGCTCGACACCGTCTCCGGCGCTTCGCGCAACGTCTAACGCACGACCTGGCCAGCCTCGCCGACCCCGATGGCCATACGGCACTGTTTGCGCGCTGTCGCACGAGCGTCTGGCGTATCGTCACAGCACGCGGTTAATCACGCGCCTGCGGCCGCGCCGACCGCGCTTGGCTTTTTCCGGCGCGGCGGCTGGCGTGCCGGTATGCGTTGACGTGCGTATCGGGCGAACGCGCGCTCGACCTGGCTTTTTCGGTCTATCGATGCTCGGTCAGTAGACGCGCATGATCTCGCCGTTATCCACACCGAGTACGCTTTTCTTGTAGGCAAGCGCGACACGCTCACCCGGCACCGTCGTGAAACCGGGAAAGAATTCGCCGTATTTGGCTTCGGATTCGTGTAACAGGCCGGGGCTGACCGCGTTGAGACGTTGGCCCGATGTCAGACCGGCGGCCGCCGAGCGTACGAATGCCGTTACGCCGCCGTTGGCCATGGCCGCCGACGTGCCGTGACGGATCGGCTGATCCATCATGATGCCGGCTGTCAGCGTGAAGCTGGCGCCCGTATTGAGATAGTGTTGACCGATCAACACCAGGTTGACCTGCCCCAGCAGTTTGCTTGCCACGGCTGTGGCATTACGCTGCGGCGTCAACGCGTCGATGGTATGAAATTCGGCGCCGCCGGCCGTACAGATCACCCCGTCGAGCGGGCCGACCGACTCATAGAACGCCGTGATCGAGTCCGGCTGCGTGATATCCACGGCGTAATCGGCATCGTTGCGCCCGCCGCTGATGATATCCGCATGACCGCTCAACGCCGCGCGTACGCAGCCGCCGATCGTGCCGTTCGCACCAATGATTGCAATTCGCATAACCGTTCTCGCGATAGGAATTCGGCGCGAAGCATGTCACGCGTGCTAACGCGAATCATCGGGCAAACCGCGTGCGTGGTTTTCATATCGCGCGCGCCAGGCGGCCGGCGGCATACCCACTTCACGACGAAAGAAGTTCGTGAACGACGCGGTATTGTCGTAGCCCAGCCGCGCTGCGATCTCGGCAACCCCGATATCCGGCGACTGCAGCGCCTGCATCGCCCAATTACGCCGAGCATGCGAACGTATCGTTCGTGGCGGCGCACCAAAGCGCTCGAAAAAACGCCGCCGGAACTGACTCGGAGACAGATGCGCGCGGGCGGCCAGATCGGCGATCGATATCCGTTCCGAAGGCACCGTCAACCGGGCATAGGCCTGAGCCAGGCTATCGCCGGTGGCCGCAAACACCTCCGGCGCCAGTGCCGCGAGCAACCCGAGGCTATGACGCTGAGCCGCGGCAGACGACAGGCCATCGTTAATCAAGCCCGCGCGGAGAAAGTCGCAGAACGCTCGCGCCTGTCCATCCAGGCGCACGTGACGAACATCGCCGGCCACGCCATGCCCGGGCCCAAGCTCGCCGAAATTGATATTGACGACCAGCATGCGACCGGCGACCCGTGTCGCACGATGACGCGCCCATGCCGGTACCCATAGCGCCTCACCGGGGGCGATGGTATAGGCACAGGTTTCGACCACGATGGTCATGGACGCTTCGAACGGCAGTAGCAGCTGCCCGTAGTCGTGACGCTCGAAGCCGCGCTGGAGCGGACAGCGAAGCGCACTGATCGTCGGAACCGCGCGAGCCTGACTAGTCATGTGCGCAGTTTAACAACGCGCCGGGCGTACCATTCGTCTCACCCCTTGCGGCGGACCAACCCGCGCTGCGGGTCGTAGCCCCAGACCGCGAGCGCGAAGAACACCACCAGCGTGCCGGCGACCACGGCCAGCGAGACGCCGTTGATCTGGCCGTACATCGCGAAGCGCACCAGTTCCACGCCGTGCGTGAACGGGTTGATACGCGATAGTTGATAGATGACAGTGGCGCCGGATTCTTCCAGCTTCCAGAGCGGATACAAGGCCGGCGAGAGAAAGAACATCGGAAAGATCACGAAGTTCATGGTGCCGGCGAAGTTCTCCAGCTGCTTGATATAGACCGACAGCAACAGCCCCAGCGCGCCGAGCATCAGGCCGGTCAGGATCAAGGCCGGCAGCACCGTCAACAGGCCCGGCCACCAGGGCAGATCGACGCCGAACAGCGCACAGACGACAAGAAACGCATACGCCTGCAGCACGGACAGAAACGTCCCCGCGAGCAGCTTGCAGGCCAGCAGTACCGAGCGTGGCAACGGCGCGGTCAGAAGCAACCGCATGAGCCCCATCTCGCGGTCGTAGACCATGGCCAGCGACGACTGCATGCCATTGAACAGCAGCACCATGCCCAGCAGGCCCGGCACGACATACACCTGGTATTCGATATAGCTGTCGTAGGGCGGCAATACGGATATGCCGAACACGTTCTTGAAACCGGCCGCGAAGATCAGCAGCCACAGGCTCGGGCGCACGACCGCCGAGGCCAGCCGCCCCCGCTGATGCAGAAACTTGACGGTTTCGCGCGAGGAAACCGCGGCCAATGCTTGCAGCACATGGCTCAATCGCGGCATGACAATCCTGTCGATCCAACCGGGAACATGCTAAAGCCGGCACAAAGCAATTCGACCGCGAATGAACGCGAATAAACGCCAATAAGACGATAACGGGCCGCTATCGGACGTGACCGGCGGCCGATGCCATGTACCGCATGCGCAGGCTCAAGTCCGCCGCTCATCTCGTCGTATTGCTGGCGTTGACGTGGCGTCACCGCGCAACAACGCGTTTGTCTTGCCTCTGCCTTCATCATTTGCGTTTATTCGCGTTCATTTGCGGACGTTTCTTTTTCAAATCAATTTCCTGCGAGCTTGCAGGCACTTTCACGCGGGTCGAAGCCGAGCGTGTCCAGATAATTGTCCGGGTGCAGAAAGCCGTCCAGCGGCGCGCGTGCGACCACCCAGTTGCCGCTGCCCAGCAACATGGGCTGGCGCAGCTGGCCGTCCCAGCCGCGAAAACCCATGCGATAGCCCTTGAAGCCGTCGAGATTGATCTCGTCGCCGCGTATATAGGCCGCCAGAGTGTCGTAGTCGGTGCTTTCGCTGCGCTGGATGGCTTCGACAACGGCTTTCACCGCCACCCAGGCAGCCCAGTCGTAGGCGGTCATATGCCGGTCGGCCTCCTTCTCCAACCGGTGGTTGAGCTGACGCGCGCCGTGGCGCGTCCAGGCCCAGTGCCAGGCCTGGGGCACGAGTCCACCGCTGCCGACCACCGGTCGTGGTTTCTGGATGGCGAAATTGGCATTCCGGGCGAACTCGCCCTGGGTGTCGGCGATATAGACCGCGTCGTAGTCGATACCAGAGGTGAGCAGCTTGGGATTGTTCTTGTCGCGCTGGCGCGGGTCGTTGCCGAGTACGAAATCACGCGTGCCAACGATATTCAGACCGAACCGCTTGGCCGAGCGGCGAAAGGATTTCGCCAGTACCTTGTCCGCGCGTTCCGGGCCGACCAGCACGAGCACATCGCGCCACTGGCGCGAGACCAGATACTGGGCGAGCGCATCGTTACGCATGGCATCCGACGGAATCGTATGCAGCAGGTTGGCCTGGCAGTGCACCCCGCGCAGGCGGTCGTCGTGGGCGGCGACGTTGAAAAACGTCAGTTCGTCGTCGGCAAACTCTTCGGCCACCCGCGAAACCGTGCCGGCCGGCAGATCGAGCAGAATGAAGCGCGTACCCGTATCGCGCATGTCACGCACCGTATCCAGCACTGCACGCGTATTGGCCACCAGCTGTTCGTTCAGGCCGAACTTCACCCCGGCGGCGATACCGGGAAAACGTGCCTCGTCGATGGCCACCCGCGCGCCGTCGATCGGCCGCCCCCAGGGCTCGCCCTGATATTCGCGTTCGATACGGGCTTCGGAATAGCGGGGATCGTCGTTCCAACCGATATAGCCGATATCGAACGCTTCGAGATTTTGCTGGGCCACGGCCAGGCCGGGCAGCGCCATCACCCCGCCTGCCGCAAGCAGGCATAGCAGCACGACACGCCACAACGGCGTGCATCTCGACTGCTGTCTGACGCGCGACATGATCACTCGGCCACCGTATCGACCACCACGCTATGCGGTACGCGCCCGGCACTGATCGAGCGCAGGGTCTTGCGCTTGTCGATATCCACGATCGACATATCGTCCGACAGGCCATTGGTCACATACAGCTGTTTGCCGTCGCGGCTCTGGGCGATGCCCCAGGCGCGATCGCCCACCAGCACGTAATCCTCGACGGCATGGGTTTTCGTATTCACGAAGGCCACATGATTGGCGCGCCCGAGCGTGACAAAGGCGTGTGCGCCGTCGTCGGACAGCCGGATGCCCACCGGCGTGACATCTTCCGGACGAAAGCCCTGCGGCTTGAATTCGATGGTGTCGCTGACCTGGTTGCTGCGGGTATCGATCAGCGATACCGAGCCGGACAGTTCATTGGTCACCCACAGCGTGTTGCCGTCCGCCGACAGGGCGAAACGACGCGGGCGGTTGCCGACCACGATATTGGCCTCGATCTCGTGGCTGTCGAGATTCACCCGATGCACCATGTTCGCCACTTCCGAGGTCACATAGGCGGTCTTGCCATCGGGGGTGACGAGTACGCCTTCCGGCTCCTGGCCGACATCGATCTGGGTGACGGCCTTCTTGGCGCCGATGTCGTAGATGGTGAACTGGGCATCGTCTTCGTTGGAGATATACAGCCGCTTGCCGTCCGGGCCGATGGCAAAGATCTCCGGATCGTCGATATCGGTAAGCCGGTCGGTGACCTTGCCTGCCGCGATGTCGATCACGTCAATGGAATCATCGTCGCCACAGGCCACGTACAGCTTTTTATGGTCGGGCGAAAACGCCAGCCAGCGCGGGCGCTCGGACACGGCGATGGTGTCGATCTTGTCGAGGCTTTTGCCGTCGAAAACGCTCACTACATCGTCGTCTTCGCTGGAGACATAGACATTGCCCGTGCCGGCTGCCCACAGCATCGGGCTGGCGGTGACGAGCACGGCGGCCAATGCCAGGCGGACCTGCTTGTATGGATCGAAACGCATTAGACGGTCTCCTCTTTTTTCTTGGGCGCCTCGCCGGTGAGCTCGAGAAAAGCCTGGCCCAGCGTGGTGGTATCGGTTTGCTCGCATAGCGCGCGCGGCGTATCCACGGCGATGCGCTGACCCTTGTGCAGCACGATGACGCGGTGCGCGCGCTCGGCCTCATCGACCAGATGGGTCGCCCAGAGCACGCCCATGCCACGTTCGGCACAGAGTTTGTGCACATAATCGACCAGCAGTTCGCGCGAGCCGGGGTCCAGGCCCACCGTGGGTTCGTCCATGAGCAATAGCGCCGGCTCGTGCAACAGCGCCCGGGCGAGTTCGATCTTGCGCCGGTTACCACCGGACAGCGCCCGGGCAGCATCGTTGGCGCGTTCGGCCTGGCCGATACGTGCCAGTTCTTCGTCGATACGGGCCTTTGCCCTGGCGCCCATGCCGTGCAGGCGGGCATGGAATTTCAGATTGGCCACCACACTCAGATCAAGATCGAGCGTGGGCTGCTGAAAGACCACACCGAGCTTGGCCAGCGCGGCGCGCGCATCGCGGCGCATGTCGTGACCGGCGACCTCGATAGACCCGGCATCGGGCACGAAAAGCCCGGTCAGCAGTTGAAACAGCGTGCTCTTGCCGGCGCCGTTCGGCCCCAGCAGGGCCACGAACTCACCCGGCTCGACCGCCAGCGACACTGCATCGAGCGCCTTGAGCGTGCCGTAGGATTTGCTTACGGCATCGACCTTGAGGGCGGGTGCGTTCATGGCTGATCCTCGGCGTCGGTGGCGGCAGCGTGGCTATCGAGTATGCCCGACAAAAGCTGCGGGAACCGGGCCAGCAGGGCCTGCTGGGCCTGGGCGACTTCCGCGCTTTCCAGATCCTTGCCGCGTGCCCCGGCGACCGGATGGTCGAGCAGCACACGGGCGGGCGTGCCGCCGAAAAACAGCACGCGATCGGCCAGTGCCAGCGCTTCGCGCAGATCGTGGGTCACGAACAGCACCAGCGGGCGCTGGCGTTCGCACAGCGCCAGCAACGCACGCCGCAGGCGATTGCCGGTAGGCATATCCAGCGATACGAACGGCTCGTCCATGAGCAGCAACCGCGGCTCGACCACGAATGCACGCGCGAGCGCCACACGCCGCTGCATGCCGCCGGATAGCTGATTGGGCCAGGCATCCATGGCAGCTCCCAGCCCTACTTCGTCGAGCAAGCGCGCGGCCTGCGAGCGATAGCCCGGCTCGTGGGCCAGCCGATCGGCCTCGGCAAGCTTTACGTTATCCAGCGCGCTCAGCCACGGCATCAGCCGCGGCTCCTGAAACATCATGCCCATATGCGTGGGCGATTCGCCACGCGCGCATAACGGTGCGCCATCCCAGCGGATATCGCCCCGGTAGTCGCTATCCAGCCCGGCGATCAGCGACAATAACGTGCTCTTGCCGGCGCCGGACGGCCCGACCAGGGCGATGAATTCGCCCGGCGCGGCTTCGATACGACACGCCCCCAGCACGGCCGTGTCGGCGAAGCGCTTCTCGCGAATATCGATCTGCAGGCCGCTCATGTGCGCCACCGCGTGAGCCGTTTTTCCAGCGGGCGCATCACCAGGGCTTCGACCAGCAGCACGACCGCGGCGAACGCCAGCGTATAGGCCAGGATGCTGCTGATATCGAAGAACTGGTAATACACATGCAATTGAAAACCCACGCCATTGCTGCGCCCGAGCAGTTCCACCACGAGCACGATCTTCCAGATCAGCGCCAGGCCGCTGCGGGCCGCGCCCATGAGATAGGGATAGAGCTGCGGCAGAAACACCTGGCGCAAGGTCACCCAGCGCGGCACGCGATAGGCCTGGGCCACGGCGAGCAGTTTCGGGTCCACTGCCCGTGCGCCCTCGCGCACCATGACGATCACGGTCGGAATCTTGTTGAGCGCGACCGCGAGCACGGCCGCCACATCGTTGAGGCCGAACCAGACATAGCAAAGGATGATGGTCACCAGGGCCGGAATATTGAGCCCCAGCACCAGGGCGCCATCGAGCACCAGATCGAGCTTGCGGTAGCGGCCCATGACAATGCCCGCCGCCGTACCGATGGCCATCGCCAGCAAAAACGACGCCGCCACGCGCGCCAGGGTGATTGCCAGATGATAGGGCAGCTCGCCGGAAAGCGTATGTGCGTTCAGCGCCGCCAACACCGCCAACGGGCCGGGCAGAACATCGCTGTGTACCACCAGGGCCGCGACCTGCCAGATCAGCGCCAGGCCGAGCAGCGATGCCGCACGCACCAGTGCCGTCATGGCAGCCGATATCCATCCCAGAACACATCGGGTGAAAGCTGTTTGACGCCACCGGTGAGCTGGCCATCGCTTTCCGCGGCCAACACATCGAACAGCTGGCCGGCCGCGGCGATCTCGGGCGCGCCGTAGCGCTCGATGATGCCGGCGCGATACCCGTCACGAATGGCCGCGAACACGGCCTCGCTTTCCGGCTTGATCATGTCCTCGAGCGGCGCCCAGGCGTCGTCGGATTCAGCCAGCAGGCGCTTGGCATCCTGGCTGGCAGCGAAAAAATGCTGCAGTTCGACGCGATGCTGATCGGCCCAGTCTTCGGCAAAGACCCAGCCCAGCAATGGCGGCACCGTATCGATGCCCAGGCCGGCGAGCATTTGCCGAACACTGACCAGCTCGCGCATGCCCAGCGCCGACAGGCGTGCGTTGTAATGCCAGAAGTTGATCGCCGCCGGCAGCGCGCCATCGAGCATCAGACGGTTGATCATCGGGGGCGCGGCGAAGGTGGGCTCGACCGCGCGCTCCAGATCCAGCCCGCGCGTTTTCTGGGCATAGGCACGCAGCAGCAGCCAGGTCTTGTCTACCGGCCCGCCCGCGATACCGAGCTTGCGCCCTTTCAGATCGGCGAGATCTTTCACGCCCGATGCGGGATTGACCATGACCGCGCCCACCGCGCGTGAATAGGGCACGAACTGATAGTCGCGGTCGGCGCCGCGCTGGCGGGCCGCCCAGAGCCAGTCGGAAACGATCATGTCGACACGGCCACCCTGCAAGGCCACCGCCAGCGCATTCTCGGAAGCCAGTGGCACCACCTCGATGGCCACGTCGTGCTTTTCGGCCAGGCCATGGCGCGCGATGGTGTCCAGCTCCCAGCTCACGGTGCCGAACTTGAGCACGCCGATACGCAACGGGTCGTCGGCATTATCCGGCGTATCGGCCGAACAGCCGGCCAGCCACGCCACGAGCACGATCAGCCCGGCTAGCCACAGGCCTGTTGCGACACGCGCGCTTGCTGTCATGCCATCTCCTGCCGGCAGGCCGGGCCAAACCGGCACTGCCATCGCCAAACGCCGACGTCGTGTGCGCCGGCCGTGTTATGAGTGATCCCGGCACGTTCGCATGCGCGCCGTGGTTATATGCTTGTTTGACCATCTAAATTGCCCGCTAACAGTCGTTGCGCGCAAGCCCGCGAATAGTCGAACACGGCTACGCGCGAGCCGCGGCGTGGCGCTTGCCGGGCGGCGACGGTGGGCGTAGTTTCAAGGCGATGAGATATCGCCCGATCGTCGTGCCGATGTTGTTGAGCCTGGCTACGCTCGCCAGCGCCGCGACCCCCGACGGGGCGATGCTCGCCGGCGCCTGCACGGCGTGTCATGGCCCGCACGGCCGCTCGGTCGGGGCCGTGCCGTCGCTGGCGGGACTGGCACGATCGCGCTTCATCGAACGCATGCAGGCCTATCGCCGTGGCGATGACGAGGGCACGGCCGACGGCCCCACCACGATCATGAATCGTATCGCGCCCGGCTATGACGATGCCGAGATTGCGGCCCTGGCCGATTATTTCGCCACCTTCGAGCGCGCCGACCACGGCGAACACCATGCCCCGTAACGATCGGCGCCGGCTGCTGCGCGGACTGGCGGGTGCGGCCACGCTGGCATCGCTCGGCCTGGGCAGCCGCGTACAGGCACGCACGTCGTCCCAGGTGGTCATCGCCGGCGGCGGTTTTGCCGGCGCCAGCTGCGCGCTGGCACTGCGCCGGCTCGCGCCCGATCTGCGGGTGACCCTGGTCGATCGGCAACCGCGGTTCGTGACCGGGCCGTTCTGCAATGCCGTGGTCGCCGGCCTGCGCCCGGTTTCGGCGATCACCCAGACCCATGCCGGCCTGAGTGCGGCCGGTGTCGATGTCGTGCATGCCGATATCGACGGCGTGGAACCGGATCGGCGTCGTATCCAGCTGGCCGACGGGCGTGTGATCGCCGGCGACCGGCTGGTGATCGCCCCCGGCATCGATTTCGACTGGCAGGCGATCGCCGGCTACAGCCCGGCCGACGTGGCGCGTATTCCGCATGCCTGGCCCGGCGGCGCCAGCCAGCTGCGCACCCTGCACGATCAACTACGCGCCATGCCCGACAACGGCCGGGTGATTATCAGCGTGCCGGACAACCCCTATCGTTGCCCGCCCGGGCCCTACGAACGGGCCAGCCTGATCGCGTATTTTCTAAGCCAGCACAAACCACGTGCGCAGGTACTCATCCTCGACGCCAAGGACCATTTCTCCAAGGAACCGCTGTTTCGTACCGGCTGGGGCGCGCGCTACGGCGACCGCCTGCAATGGCGCGGCGGACGCCGCGACGGCGCACGCGTGGTGGAAGTGGATGCGCACAGCCGGCGTGTGCGCACGGTCGGCGGCGACGAATACGCTGCCGACGTACTCAATATCATTCCGCCACAGCGTGCCGGGCGCCTGGCCGAAGACGCGGGGTTGACCGATGCCGGCGGCTGGGTGCCGGTCGCCGCTCACGATTTTTCCGTGCCCGGACATGCCGGGATCCATGTCATCGGCGATGCCACACGCGCCGAACCCATGCCCAAATCCGCCTATGCGGCCAATATGCAGGCCAAGCTGTGTGCCCATGCGATCGCACGTGAACTGGCCGGCCAGGCGGTGAGCGAGACCAAGCTGATCAATGCCTGCTACAGCCTGGTCGCGCCCGACTATGGCATCAGCGTAACCGAGGTCTATCGCGTCGATGACGATCGACTGGCCGCGCTCGCCAACGCAGGCGGCATTTCCGCGCTGGCGGCTGATGCGAACACGCGCGAGGCCGAAGCCGACTATGCGCGTTCGTGGTATCAAAACATCGTGCGCGACAGTTTCGGCTAGCCCGAATTGGGCCGATCGACAGGCGCCTCCAGCCGGCACAAGGAGCCCCCATGGCGATATCGCTGACCCGCTTTCACCGCAGCCATCCGGGCGCGGGCTCCGGGCATGTCTTTCAGCAATGGCTGATCATCACCGGCGTGCTCGTATTCGTGCTCTGGGTGGCACAGCAGTACAACGTGCTCACCGCGCTGATCGCCGGCGACAGCACCCGCGTGAGCCTGATCATCGGTCTGATCTTTTGTGCGACCTGGGGCTATTGCGGGGTGCGCAGCGCCTGGCTGTCGCTGGAAGCCGCCCGCTTCGAGGCGATCGCCGGTGACGAAAACGCCCGCCTGGATCTGACCGGTCGCAGCACGCTCACCGTGGATGGCCAGGTGCAGCCAGCGAGCGCGGCTGCGGCCTATCTGGCCGCCCTGCTGCATTTTCATGGCCATCGCGAGGGCCGACCGCCGGACACGCTGGTGGACCTGCTCGGCGAGCGGCTGGCCGGCGCCCACGAGATGGGCTGGTTCGTCTGTGGCGCGCTGATCAAGCTCGGTCTGCTGGGCACGGTGATCGGCTTCATCGTCATGCTGGCGACCGTCAACGCCACGCAATCGTTCGATGTGGCCGCGATTCAGCAACTGCTGGTGGGCATGAGTCAGGGCATGCGCGTGGCCCTCTACACCACGCTGGTAGGCCTGAGCACGAGCATGGTCTTGAGCCTGCAGTATCTGTTGCTCGATCGCGCAGCCGATCGTCTGCAGGCGCGGATCGTGACCTTCGCCCAGAGCCGGCATCTGGGCTGAATACATCATGGCCTTTCGGCGCAAACGTCGTCACAGCGAAACCGACCCGTTCACCGACCTGCTGTTCAATGCGCTGCTGGGTTTTACCTTCATGTTCCTGATCGCGGTGTTCTTTCTGAACCCGCCCACGCAAACCGGCGAGATTCCGGCCAAGGCCGAATATATCGTCACCGCAACCTGGGAATCGGGCCGGCCGGACGATGTCGATCTGTGGGTGCAGGGCCCCGGCGGCGACACCGTGTGGTATCTGCATCCGGAAGCCGGGCTCATGAATCTGGATCGCGACGATCGCGGTCTGGTCAACGACGAAATGATCGTCGACGGCGTGCGGGTGACCAACGAACTCAATCAGGAAGTGGTGACCATTCGCGGGCGCGCGCCGGGCGAATATATCGTCAACCTACAGTATTACGCCTCGCAGACCGGCCAGCCGATCATGGCCGATGTGGTGGTCAGCCGGGTCAATCCGCGCCTGCAAATCGTATTCAAGGATCAGATCACCCTCGACTACCCCGGCCAGGAGCGCACCGCGGTGCGCTTTACCGTGGATGCCGACGGCTCGGTCAGCCACGTCAACACCCTGCCCAAATCGATCGTGCAATGAGCGCGACACGGGCCATGATTTCAAACCACGAGGAAGCGCAATGACACAGACGCTCTGGCTGCTCGGCGCGGCGTATGTCGCCCTCGGCGTGTTGGTACTCGCGCTCAATATCCGTAGCGGCTGGCCGCTGTGGGTACGGATCGGCTGTATCGTGCTGGTGAGCGCGCTGTATTTCGTGACCTGGCATTCATTGCAGGATTTACGCGGCTGGCCGGCGCGCATGGCGTTGCCGGGGCATTTTCTGCTCAATGCCTCGTCGATCGTCGAGCCTGATGAAAGCCAGGGCGCGCCCGGGCGTATCTATTTATGGGTCACGCCCCTCATCGACGACGAGCCCATCGGCATTCCGCGCGCCTATGCCCTGCCCTATGCACGCGAACTGCACACCCGGCTGGAGCGCGCCCGCGATGCCATGCGCAACGGCCAGCTCCAGATCGGCACGGCGACGACCGACGACAGCGCGCCCATGACCAGCGAGGCCGGCACCTTCGCGCCCGAGCACCAGCGCATCGAACTGCGCGATCTGCCCGAACCCACCCTGCCGGAGAAATGAGCATGGCCGCTGTCGCAGACTGCGTGGCCAGGCTGGCGCTGGTCGGGGTCATCGTGTTGCTGGCGGCCTGCGATGCGTGCCCTGACGCCGACGCGCTCAACCCGCTGGAGCCCGGCCTGCGCTGGCAATATCGCATGGTCGTCCAACGCAATGGCGCCGAGCCACAGCGCCAGACACGCATCATGGAAAACGTGGCCCGGCGCGGCTTTGCGGGCGAAGCAGCGGTCGCCATTCGCCGCAACGACGAGGGCCGTCGTTATTATCTAGCCGAGCGCGACGACGGTTATTACCGCGTCGCGATCAAGTCGGTGGCCAGCCATACGCCGATCATGGATCAGCCGGCAGTCAAGATCCTGCCGCTACCGGCCACCCTCGGCGCGCAGTGGCGCGAACCGGCCCATACCTATCTGCTCGATCGTGCCCAGACGTTCATCAGCGAACACGCGCCGGGCAACACCATCACCCTGGATTATCGAATCACCGACGTCGACGCGCCGGTGGATGTGCCAGCCGGACGCTTCGAACACTGCGTACTGGCCGTAGGCCGGGCGTATTTCAAGCTCGGCGCAGGCGCGGGTTTCGCGCCCACCGAGGTACCCATCGAACAACGCGAATGGTATTGCCCCGGCGTGGGCCTCGCCCGCCTGGAGCGCGACGAGCGCCTGACCAGCCAAGCGCATACGATCACCGGCGGGCATATCAGCCTGGAACTCACCCACGCGCCCGGGCGGTGACTAATCGGGACGGCTGGACAGCGTCGCGCGCTCCAGGGCCGGATAGAGATAGCCCACCGACCGCCGATACTCGGCCGGCTGGACCGCCAGCGCGGCCCAGCGCGCCGGCAAGGGCTCGAACATCAACTCGGCGGCACTGTCTCCGCGCTCGGCCGCCTGTTCGAAGCGATGCATGAGCCAGCGCAGATAGTCACCTGTCTGACCCAGGGGCGCGTCATCGTAGGCGACGGGTCCGTGGCCGGGTACCACGATACGAAACCCGCTGGCCGCTGCTTCATCGAGCGAATGTAACCAGCCGGCAATATCGCCGTGCGGGGTGGCCGGCGCACGTTCATTGAACACGACATCGCCGGCAAACAGCACGCCGGTACGCTCATCCAGAATCATCAGATCGCCCGGGCTATGCCCGGCCGTCGCGATGAGCCGCAGACCGTGATCGCCGTAATCCACACGTGCCTGGCCGTCGCTGCCGAGATCGACGATTTCGTCGGGCACCACCGCCGACGTGCCACGCATGGCCGCGCCAATCCGATCGTAGAGATGACGCGCCATCTGCTCGCCGGCCGTATCGATGGTGGCAGCGGTGGCCTCGAGTGCGGCGATCGGAACGTCTGCGAATGCGTTGTTGCCCAGAAAATGGTCGGCATGGGCATGGGTGATATACACCCGCACGACCGGTTGATCGGTCACCTGGGCGATCGCCGCACGCATGGCCTGACCATAGAGCCGCGACGGGCCGGTATCGATGACCACCACGCCATCCGCGGTCACGATGAAGCCGGTATTGACCGCCGCGCCGTGGTTGTCGAAATCGAAGGCTTCGAGCGCGCCCTCGAACACATAGGTATCGGGGGCAATTCGTTGCGGCGTGAGTGCGTAGTAGTCGCCGGCCAGCGCCGGAATCGTCGCCAGTAACAGCACACAGCACAGGCCCAGTACCGAGACGCGCCTCATCGGCTCGCCTCATCCAGGGGCTGCCCGACACGGGACCGATAACGCTGGCCGGTCGTATCACGGGCTTCGATCTGCAACGGCGCGCGGCTATCGATATCCAGTGTGAACACGCTGGCCGTGTCGAGCGATGGGCCCGCCACGATGCGTGCGCGCACATCGCTGGCGTCGTCGCGCACCGTCATCTGTTCGGTGCTGCGCGCTGGCGTGCCACTTGCGGGCAGGCGGATACGAAACTTCAAACGCTGGCTGTTTTCATGCCGGGCCCAGCGATGCGCAGCGATAACCGGCTGCGTTCCAGCCGTCAGATCAACCGTCGGTATCACGCTGGCCGGCGCACAACCGCCGCCTTCGGCATCCACCCAGCGTCCGCCGATATGCCATACACCGTCGCCGGTGCGCATGGCCGCGCGTAGCGGCGTGGCCTGTTCCACTACCAAACTGAAACCGATCGCTGCCTGCGCGCCCACCGGAAAATAATCCAGCACCCGGCTTTCGGCATTGGCATCGGCAATCACGCGAATCTGGACCACATCGTCGAGGCCCGGCGCGCGTATCTGTACCGGCGTGGTACCGCTGTTATCGGCCGCGCCCGGCACCCACACCTGCACGCGTTCATCGAAAACCACCGGCGCATCGCGAAAATGCGCAGCGCGCATGTAACGCCAGCGCGACGAATCGAGCGGATCACGCGGATCGTCGGCTGCGGCGAAAACGAGCGTTGAACACGCCAGCAGGCACATCGCCAACGCCCATGCCGCCGCAGGCATGACGGCCCTAGTCATGGATCGCACGCAGCCGGTCGAGCCGTGCGCTGCCCGGCGGATGGGTCGCGAACACCGCCGCATACCAGCGATCCATGGTCGGCGCGGTGAGATTATTGGCCAGCAGCTTCTCCAGCGCCGTCATCAATGCCGCGGCATCGGCATGTTCGGCGGCATAGGCATCGGCCTCAAATTCGTAGCGGCGCCGGCGCGCGGACTGCCACAGCTTGAGCGGCCAGCCAAGCGCCGGCAACAGCAGGTAGGCGCCAAACACCAGCACGGCCGGCGCAACGGCCAGATCGGCGGCGGCGGCGACCCACCCGATCGCCAGATAACCGGCCAACAGCAGCCCGGCCTGGCTGGCATAGAAACGCTGCAGATGACCGCAGCGATAATGCCCGAGCTCGTGGGCCATCACCGCCGCCAGTTCGGCGGCCGAGAGATAGTCGATAAGCGTATCCGAAAGCACCACTCGCTTGTGTGCGCCCAGCCCGGTGAAATAGGCATTGGCCACGCGCGAACGACGCGACGTATCCACCACCAGCACGGTATCCAGCGACACGCCGCAGTGCTGCATCATCGCATCCAGACGCTGGCGCAGTTCGCCGGCCGGCAGCGGCGTGAAACGTTCGAACAATGGCGCGATGAGATTGGGCCGGGCCCAGAACCACAACGCCATGCCCGCAATCGCGAGCACGCCGCTGATCGGCCAGGCCAGCGCAAATGGCCAGATCGAAAACGGCCACAACAGCCAGGCCGCCGCCAGGACCGCCATCGCGACCTGCACGCCCACGCGTCGGGCACTGTCGCCTACAAGCGATACGGCACGTTTTCGCGACATGCCGGCCGCCCGCTCGACAAACCACCAGCGCGCCCACTGGCGTATTTCGCACAGCAGCTGATCGATTGCCGCAAACAGGCCCGCAAACACGAGTACGCCGAAACCGGCGTGGCCTGCCAGGCCCGCATACAACACAGCCAGCGCACCCGCGCCGAGCCAGAAAGCGATACGAACCACCCGTTCGAAACCGGCCAGCCAATCGAACAGCGCCCGCCGCTGGCCGTGGCGGGCCGCGCGGGGCTGGCCACCCTCGCGCGCGAGATGGCGCCATTGGCGCATACACACCATCGCCTCGAACAGCAGTCCGGCCAAAAGCCAGACGCTGACGAGCGTATACAGCTCAGCCGCCGCCATGGCCGCTCCCGGTGACCACCGGTGCAATACCCCCACCGGTCGGCAATACCCGGCTTACGTCGCATTTGAAGCAGGTAATGGGCGGCGTAGTGTAAATCGCACGCCGGTGCGAACACCGGCGAACCAGCGGCCAATGGCCCATAAACCGTTTCATTGCGAGACGAGGAGTCACCATGAGCATCACGATACATCCCAGCGTCGACCAGGGCATGAAGCCCGCCGCAGAAAATTTTTCCGGCGGCACGCTGCACTGCAAATGCAGCAGCGACCCGGTAGAAGTCAGCGTTTCGTCACAGTGCGCGCACAACCATGTCTGTGGCTGCACGATGTGCTGGAAACCCGAAGGCGCGACCTTTGCCCAGATCGCGGTCGTACCCAGCGATAGCGTCAAGGTCACCGCCAACGAGAAAAAACTCTCGGTCGTCAACGAAAACGCCGCCATCAAGCGCCATGCCTGTCGCGACTGCGGCACGCATATGGTCGGGCATATCGACGACAGCAAGCACCCGTTCTACGGCCTGGATTTCATCCATACCGAACTTTCCGACGACGAGGGCTGGGAACCGCCCCAGTTCGCGGCGTTCGTATCGTCGATCATCGAAGGCGGCACCGACCCGAACAAGATGGGCGAAATCCGCCGGCATCTGCACGACATGGGCCTGGAACCCTACGACTGCCTGTCGCCCACGCTCATGGACGTCATCGCGACCCATACCGCCAAGCAAAAAGGCGTGCTCTAGGGCGTGTCGTCATAAGATAAGGCGGCGCATCGGCAGCCAAGCGCCGGCAAGACAAGGCATCGCGAGCGTCGCGTGGCCATGCCACGTAAGCGAGCGATAACGCCGAATTGCCGGGGCTTGGCCGCCGACCCTCCGGGTTGCCCGCGTCGGACGCGCCATGCGGCGTTGCGGACCTTGACCGTGGCGGGCCACGCTCGGCGGCCCGCGCCTTGCCTGACACGCCCGATGCGGGCAATGCGACGTCATATCTCATGACGACACGCCCTAGCCCGCAGACCGCGTCGGCCCGTGCCTGCGGGTCGGCGCGATCGATTACGCCTGTCCCCACGCCAAGCACAAAAGTCTTTTACCCACCGGCCGTTCAGTGATAATTCGCATTCCACCGGCGTAACCCGGCGTGCAGCATGAGGGCTGACAGTTCCCAAAACAGTGAACGCCTCATGAAAGCACTCACCTGGCACGGTACCCATGACGTACGCGTGGACAACGTCGACGATCCGAAGATTCAGCAGGATCGCGACGCCATCATCAAGATCACCGCGACCGCGATCTGCGGCTCCGATCTGCATCTGTACAACGGCCTGATGGCCGGCATGCAGGCGGGCGACGTGCTCGGCCACGAATTCATGGGCGAGGTCGTGGAAACCGGCTCGGCCGTGAATAATCTCAAAAAGGGCGACCGCGTGGTCGTACCCTTCACCATTTCCTGCGGCGGCTGCTTTTTCTGCAACAAGCATCTGTATTCGCTGTGCGACAACTCCAATCCGAATGCCGATCAGGCCGCCGAGCTGATGGGCCATTCGCCGGCCGCGCTGTTCGGCTATTCGCATGTGCTCGGCGGCATCCCCGGCGGTCAGGCAGAGTACGTGCGCGTGCCCTATGCCGACGTCGGGCCGATCAAGGTCGAATCCGACCTGCGCGACGATCAGCTGCTGTTTCTGTCGGATATCTACCCGACCGGCTATCAGGCCGTCGATCAGTGCGATATGGAAGCCGGCGACACGGTCGCGATCTGGGGCTGCGGGCCGGTCGGCCAGTTCGCCATTCGCAGTGCCTGGATGATGGGCGCGGGCCGCGTGATCGCCATCGATCGCGTACCGGAGCGCCTGAAGCTGGCCCACGACAAAGCCGGCGCTGAAGTCATCAACTTCGAAGAAGAAGACGTCTACAGCAAGCTGCTCGACATGACCGGCGGGCGCGGCCCGGACTGCGGTATCGACTGTGTCGGCGCCGAAGCCCACGGCCAGGGCGATCCCGAAGCGATCCGGCGCAACGCGGATTCCACCGAAGACAATCATCCGCATGCGATCAATGAAATGATCATGTCGGTGCGCAAGGGCGGGCGGCTGTCGCTGCCGGGCGTCTATACCGACAAGGTGGACGGTTTCGCGATCAACGCGCTGATGAACAAGTCGCTATCGGTCAAGGGCGGCCAGACTCATATGCAGGGTTATCTCAAGGGCCTGCTCAATACCGTGGAACAGGGCCTGATCGACCCGTCGTTCATCATCACCCATCGCTACGGGCTGAACGACGCGCCCGAGGCCTATGCCAACTTCAATGCCAAGGAAGACGGCTGTATCAAGGTGGTCATGACGCCGTGATCAAGCACGCTTGAAAGCGCGACCGGCCCGCGGGCCAAACGAAAAAAGGGGCGATACATCGCCCCTTTTTCTTGTCTGCGAATAACGCCCACTAGCGCAGAATCAGCACCGGCAGCGTCGCGCGCCGGATCATCTCCGTGGTGGTACTGCCGACCAGCAGATGACGGATACGCGAGTGGCCATAGGCGCCCATGACCAGCATGTCGATAGCGTTGGCCTGTTCGTAGGCACGCAGGCTGGCCTCGACCTCGCCGTCGAGAATCGCAATGACGACCTCGGAACAGATACCGTCGAGAGCGGCCTTGGCATCGTCGAGCTTCTTGCGGCATTCGTCGCTGGCATCGCCTACATAGACCAGATGACAGACCACGCCCGCGAACAGCGGGCTGGCCGCGATACGCTCGATCATCGCCTTAGACGTGCGGCTGCCGTCGAAGGCGACGACGATCCGCTCGGGGGTTTTGAACTCGGGCGGCGTGATCAGCATCGGGCAATGCAGTGCACGAATCACCCGTTCGAGATTCGAGCCCAGATGTTCGTGCGCCGTATCCGCGGTTTCGCCGCGCTTGCCCAGCACCAGCAGGCGCGTGGCGCCTTCCAGTTCCACCAGGGTTTCGGCTAGCGCGCCGTGGCGCTGACGCGAAGCGGCATCGGCCACGCCGTCGGCCGCGGCCCGTTCGCAGGCGGCCTCGAGCATGATCCGGCCCTGCTCGCGCTCCAGACGGGCGCGTTGCTCGTCGAGTTGCGCCAGCTCGGACAGCAGATGCTCGCGCGAACCCAGGCCGATCTGACCACTTACATCGGACTCGGCCGCGCGGCCGGTCTTGTCGATGACGTGCACGAAGGTCAGCCCGATCTCCAGGCGCAGGCTCGCCCAGGCTGCGGCATCGCAGACGGCCTGCGAATAAGCCGAGCCATCGATACAGGCGGTGACGTGGCGCTCGCTCATGAAATCTCCTCGATTACTTGTCGTTTCTAATGACCGCCGAGCAGTTTCTCAGCGTCGGGCTTGTCGTGCACGGCGATGCGATCGACCAGCGTGGCGCTGGCTTCGTTGAGCCCCACCACATCCACTTCGGCGCCTTCACGGCGGAATTTGAGCACCACCTTGTCGAGCGCGCCCACTGCGGTGATATCCCAGAAATGCGCACGCCGCAGATCGATACGTACATGATCGAGCGCTTCCTTGAAGTCGAAGCCGGCCACGAATTTCTCGGCCGAGGTGAAAAACACCTGGCCCACCACTTCATATTCACGACCGCGCCCATCGTCGGTTTCGCGACTGCCGATATAGAGCAGCCGCCCCACCTTGTTGGCAAAGAACAGCGACGACAACAGCACGCCGACGAACACGCCGATGGCCAGGTTATGCGTGGCCACCACCACGGCAACGACCGTCACCATCACGATATTCGTACTCAGCGGGTGCTTGCGCATATCGCGCAGCGACTCCCAGCTGAAGGTGCCGATGGACACCATGATCATCACCGCCACCAGTGCGGCCATGGGAATACGCGACACCCAGTCGGACAGAAAGACCACCATGATCAGCAGCACCACACCGGCACACAGGGTCGACAAACGCGTGCGCCCGCCGGATTTGATGTTGATGACCGACTGGCCAATCATGCCGCAGCCGGCCATGCCGCCCAGCAGGCCGGCGCCGACGTTGGCGATGCCCTGGCCGCGGCATTCGCGGTTCTTGTCGCTGTTGGTATCGGTGAGATCGTCGACGATCGTGGCCGTCATCATCGACTCCATCAAACCAACCACGGTGAGCATGATCGAATACGGCAGGATGATCCAGAACGTGTCCATGGTCAGCGGTACGTCGGGCCACAGAAACACCGGCAGCGTATCCGGCAGTTCGCCCATATCGCCCACGGTGTTGATGCTCATGCCGCTGGTCATATAGACCCCGGTGAGCACCAGAATGCAGATCAGCGGCGACGGCAGCATGCGCCCGATCACCGGCACATAGGGAAACAGATAGATGATGCCCAGCCCGGCCGCGGTCATGGCATAGACATGCCAGGTCACGCCGGTGAGTTCCGGCAGCTGCGCCATGAAGATGAGAATGGCCAGCGCATTGACGAAGCCGGTGACCACCGATCGTGACACGAACCGCATCAACTCACCCAGCCGCAAAACGCCGGCCACAATCTGCAACACGCCGGTCAGCAGCGTGGCGGCGAGCAGATATTGCAGGCCGTGCTCGGCGACCAGCGTAGTCATCAGCAGCGCCATCGCGCCCGTGGCGGCCGAAATCATGCCCGGGCGCCCACCCGCAAAGGCAATGACCACACAGATACAGAAGGAGGCATAGAGCCCGACTTTCGGATCCACGCCGGCAATGATGGAAAACGCGATCGCTTCCGGAATCAACGCCAGTGCGACCACGGTACCGGCGAGCACATCGGCGCGGATATTGGAAAACCAGGTCTGTCGTATCGATTGGATCATCGGTTGTCGTGCCTGCTGGACGATACGTCGTGCCGCGGCCCCGGGGCGCACGGCACACGTAGCAATAGCGCCTGTTGTCACGGACGCTGGGTTATTCGGTTCACGGAGCAAGCGCCGGGCCAGAAACCGTATAAATCACGGCATGGCGGTCGCGAACGCGACGGGCGCGGCTGCGCTCGGTTCGGTTTCGGGCCGCCGTGTTACACCATCGGGTGTCAGGCAGGCCGGTCGAGCGCGCGCATACTAACAGAACATAAGCGACGGCGCGCGCCGCGTCGCGCTCGACACAGTATCGCTTGCCGGTATTACTTGCAGATGACGCGGCGGCGATCTGACATCAAAGCCCCGTAGCTGCGGGCGTCGACCTTGAAATGGATCGCATGCCAGTAAAGGCCGGCCCGATCGCCGGCGTTGTCTACATCGGCGAGCTGGTCGATCCACCGTCGCTGATGAACAACGGCTTCATCGACGCACGCAAGGCGTCGTCGATCGGCGTTGGCTTTCGGGTGTGACCATCGACGAGCACCATGGTGGTACGAGCGGTGACCAGCCGCGCGGGCCCGACCACAGCGGCGCCGGCCAGGGCAAAAGAACTGTTGCCGATCCGGTCGACACCACAAACCACCTGTACATCCGAACGCCCATGGTGCCAGCGGTGATAGCTCAGATCGACACTGGCAACCAGCATGCCCAGGGCGGGGTCGTTGCGAATCGGACGTAGCGTACCGGCGCGCGACTGTTCGATATAACGCGACAGCGCGAGTTCGCCGATGACCGCGTCCGGGTCGAGATCGGCATAGCGCCCGGATATCTCGCTGTGGGCCGGGTAGCCGGTCATTGGCACCTGCGCGGGCGGGTTCGGCGGCCAGTCGCTGACGGGTACATCCTCGGCCGCGAGATTGTGCGCGAGGGCCGCGTGCACATCCTCAGGCAGGTCCACCCAGCGATCGTCATGCCAGGCGCCCATCAGGCAGTCCTGTACGCCCACGCATTCGCCCCGCTGAAACAGCGCGGTGACCAGCCGATAGGTCTGATCCGTAACCGCGATCAGGCGCGCGCTGCAGGTCACATCGTGGGGATAGTGCGTTTCCCGCAGGAAATGGGTGATCGTGCGGCGCGGGCGCAACAGCACGCGATCGGAAAACAGATGCGCCTGGCCGAGCACGCCCAGCTGGTAGCGGATCCGCGCTTCGACATGCAGTCCGTGCACGGCCACGTTGTTGGCATGGCGGATGGTATCCAGGTGCGCATACTGCAGCGCCACGGTATGGCGCAAATCGTAGTGTTCGGGCTCGGTCTGCCAGGCGGGCATCTTCACGGTCATGTCCTTGCAACGGGTATCGATACGCCCACGGACCGTCGTCGAACGACGAACAGCCGGTCCACGGCGCGATCGCGATTATGCCCCGCACCGGGGCGGCATTTCATGGCGCGCCCGTCGCGGCGCCGCGATGCCGGCTCAATCGTGTGCGTGCGTCGGTCATGCGGCTGTATCACCCACGCCGCCCATGCAGGGCCACTTGCGCGCGACCTGGCTTTTGAATTCGGCGCGGGTCGGGACCAAGCGCTCGGCCAGTTCATCCGCGCACGGCGGTATGGCTGCGATCGCAGCAAGCGTATTACGCCACGTTTCCCGGCAGCGGGATAAAGGCCCTGCTCGCCGGTGGCCATCTTCGCTAGACTCGCAACGGCCAAGCAATAAGGAAAACGACATGACCACGCCGCAATTCTCGACCATCTCGCTGGAAATAGACGACGGTATCGCCACGCTGTGGCTGGACCGCCCCGATCGCATGAATGCCTTCACCCCGCAGATGAAGGACGAGATGATCGCGGCCTTCGATCACACCGACGCCAACGACGACGTACGTGCCGTCATCGTCACCGGGCGCGGCCGTGCCTTTTGTGCCGGCGCCGACCTGGCCAAGGGCGGCGACACCTTCGACTACGACAAACGCCAGGGCGAAGACCACCGGCGCGACGGCGGCGGTCAGGTGACCCTGCGGATCTATCGCAGCCTCAAGCCGGTCATCGGCGCGATCAACGGCGCGGCCGTGGGCATCGGCGCGACCATGCAGCTGCCCATGGATATCCGTATCGCGGCCGACAATGCCAAGTTCGGCTTCGTGTTCGCGCGGCGCGGCATCACCCTGGAGGCCGCATCCTCATGGTTTCTCACCCGCACCGTGGGTATGTCCACGGCGCTGGAGTGGTGCTATTCCGGCCGGGTCTTTCCGGCCAGCGAGGCCCACGAGCGCGGGCTGGTGCGCTCGCTGCACGCGCCCGAGGCGCTCTACGACGCCGCGGTGGCACTGGCCCACGAGCTCACCGACGAAAGCGCGCCGGTATCCATTGCCATGACCCGGCAACTGCTTTGGCGCATGCACGCGCAAGGCCATCCGATGGATGCACACCGTATCGACAGCCAGGCGATTCGCGCGCGTGGGCGCTCCGAGGATGCCAAGGAAGGCGTGTCGTCGTTTCTGGAAAAACGCCCTGCCCGTTTCCCCAACCGTGTATCCACCGATATGCCCGATTTCTTCGATTGGCAGCATGAGCCGCCGTTCGACGATTAATCCGGCCCCAGACAGCCAACCTCGGCCCGCTGTTTTCAATGCCATGAAAATATAAACGCTGGCGCCTGTATGTCGTTTATTTATCAATCACTTGTAAGCCACTGGCCGCAGCGAGCATGTCGCCACATGCTCGCGCTATTGCCCCAAAGGCCATCTATTTCTGGGCCGGGCTGATAAACAGTCCGCGTATCGATGATGCAGGCGTCCAAGGTGTGCTCAGTGCCCGCCGGGCGCGGTCTCGGCTGCTTGCGGGGTGGGCGCGTTCAACCGAAACATAAGCGGCACGACTACGGTCAACGAGTCAGTGGGATCGTCGCTCCAGGCGGGCGCGGGGCTGGCCAACTGCATCGCCGCCAACGCAGCGGCATCCAGACGCGAATCGCCACTGCTTTGCGCCAGCCCGGCCGCGATATGGCCATCGCCAGCGACCTCCAGGCGCACTCGCGCCGTACCTTCCACCCGCTCTTCAGCGGCCGTCGGCGGATAGCGCAGGGGAGATTGGCGCAGATGGGCGTACAGCGTTTGGTAGTAACGTTCGCGCTCGGTCTGCTCGTCAGCCGCCGCAGCGTCTGACGGTGTGCCCGGGTCGGCAGCGCGCACGTTCGCCTTATCTTGTTGCGCCGGCTCGCCGCGGCCCGGGCCGGCCAGGGCCTGCGTACTGATCAGCACCAACGCCAACAGCCATGTTTGTGTCCGGTATCGCATATCGTTCGGTTCCACGACCTGTGCGCAAAACATCCGAGGGCGGACGCCCTCGCGATGTATTCCGGTGGCCCTTCTACCAGATTTCAGACACATGCGCCGCACTGCGGAATCGATGACGGGCTTATACGTGCGGATACCGCCTACCCGACTGGCCGACATGTCGATGTCGCGATACAAACAGCCGCTGGGGAAGCTCTGCATAACCTCTCGCGGATCGCGTTCGAGTCCTCACAGACGGTGCGGCAAGGCGTCCAAGCGCAGCGCCTGCCCCAGGAAATCAACGAGGGGCAGGTCAAGCCTGGCAACGCGGCCGCGGCGTCTGTGAGGCCGAACCCCGCAGGGGCCGCCGGCTTTGCGCGCGCCTGGTCGGCGTCGAGGCATAACGCACCGTGCAACCCGCACGCTACGCCCACCGCTGCCTGCCAGCCACGCGCAAAGCACACCGGCGCGACCGTGACAGGTTATGCAGAGCTTCCCTAGCCGTGTCCCAGCCACAACGCCATGAGTTCGGCACGACTACGCACATTGAACTTGCGAAAGATATTGGTGAAGTAGTTATGTGTCGTATGCGGGCTTTGATCGATATCGTGGGCAATCGCCTTTTCGGCCCGGCCGGATAGCAATCGGCGCAACACGCGACGTTCGGTCGGCGTGAGCGGGGTTTTCGCGACGAGCTGGCCGTAGCTCAGATGCAATTGACGCGTGAACCAGGACAGGCTTCTCAGTGCATAGCTTGCGACGGCCAAGGCCTCATGATCGAAATCCGGCTCACCGTCGAGCCGGTCGAATATGAAAAAGCTCTCGACGTCTTCACTGACGGGCAAGACCACGAACAGCCGATCCACTATTCCCCGTGCTCGATAGTGCTTGTCGTAGTGGCGACCGTTAAAGAAGGCCGCCGACACATGATCCGCAAGCAGCGACGCTCGAAAGCGTCCCGCCTGGTGGACGTGATTACGCGTGCTCTCGTCAATCCGCCCCGCATCGAAGCACTTGACCGATTGCCGGTAGGCCGTCTGATCCGACGCCAGCTCGCCGTAGAAATGTATCGAGCGGGCACGCCAACCCAGTAGCGGATCATCCGCCGACGGCTCATGCATCCGCGACGACGACAGCCAGAACCCGTGCCGTGATCCGATCAGCGCACCCACCGTATCGAACAGATGCTGCAACCGCTCTTCCGGCTGCGAGGCCGGGATCGCGGCCAGCTCGTCCCATAACTCGTGGATACGGTCGCTTATCGACGGCGGAATATGTAGATCATTCCAGATCATCGATCCCCTCGTGTATCGATAGAGGAAAATCCGTGCGCTTCGCCGTTCTCATGCAATGAGCCCGGCGATCCGGCGCGCGGTCCCGCGTTGAGCCCTGGATGATTACAAACGCGACAGGTCGCGCGTCAGTCTCAAACCTCTCAATCCTCTCGAGGCATCGCAGGATGGCTGCGCTGAAAATACCGGCCTCACGGGCGGCATTTTGTGGCCTGCGCTTGGAAGGATGATGCGGCGCTTCAGGCCGCGTCGCTTGCGCGACGGTTCGGAATCGCTGCACGAGCGCGTCGAACACGTATTGTTTGTCTGTCGCAGGTTCGAACTTATCGATGAACCATATAAAAATACCGGCGCTGCGGCCGGCATTTTTATATGGTGCGCCCGGCAGGATTATTCGGCGCTTGCGCGCCTCACCCTTCGGGCCCGTCGCGTACCGCGACGGTTCGGGCTCGCTATGCGAGCCCGTCGAACCAGTATTGTTTGTCTGTCGCAGGTTCGAACTTATCGATGAACCATATAAAAATACCGGCGCTGCGGCCGGCATTTTTATATGGTGCGCCCGGCAGGATTCGAACCTGCGACCTTCGGCTTCGGAGGCCGACACTCTATCCAACTGAGCTACGGGCGCATCGGCGCCGCAAAGGATACGCACACGCTGGCGCTGCGTCTATCCTGCGATCAGGCACGTATCCGTGTAACGCGAAAAATCCGTTATACTGCGCGCAATTTCGCGCTCCGTTCGTTCACGCAAAACAAAGTTTGCCATGACCGCTAATTCCGACCAGACATTCTTTCGCGCTTTCACGATCGTACTCGGGGCGCTGTTTTTGATTACGATCGTGGCCATTGTCGGCGCTCGACTAATCACCAGCGCGAGCGACAGCGGCGAAATGCGCCCTGAACAGCTTGAGCGCGTGAAAAGCCGGACCGAACCGGTCTATGCGGTCAATACCGACCCGAACGCCACCTCCATGGCCGCCTCTTCCGGCGAAGACAGCGGCGAGCCGATGTCGGGCGAAGAAGTCTATGCCAACGTTTGCGCGGCCTGTCATGCTTCGGGCGTTGCGGGCGCACCCAAGGTTTCCGATACGGCGGAATGGACGAAACGCCTCGACGAACAGGGCAAGGACACACTCTATTCGCGCGCGATCAACGGCTACAAGGGCATGCCGGCCAAGGGCGGCAACCCGGACCTGTCCGAAGAGGAAATGCACAAGGCCGTGGATCACATCCTCAGCGAAGCCGGCGCGACCTAGACAATCGCCGCATTCTGCGCTCGTAAAAGCCGCCCCAGGGGCGGCTTTTTTATGCCTGACTGAGCGCGGGGAACGTACCGGCCACGCATTGAACCAGCGCGTCGAGATCGGCCACGACGCCTGACGCCGGTTCCCCGCTTTGCACACGCATGATCGCGCCATCGATCGCCAGCGCGATCTGGCGCGCTTTTGGCTGGGTGGCCGCATCCTTTTTATCCAGACAGTTCGTCACGGCCGCGATCATCTGCTGTTTGTGCATGCGCGCCACGCGCTTCACGCTCGCCAGCGCCCGACCATATTCGCCGACGCTGTTGAGAAAGGCACAGCCGCGAAAATCCGGATCGGCGAGCCATTCGGCGAGCGCGGGCGCGATCGCTGCCGGGGTCGCGCCGTGGCGGTCGAGCGCCTGTTCGAACCAATCCAGCCAGTACGCATGCCGGGCATCCAGAAAGGCCTCGACCAGCGCGTCCTTGCTGGCGAAGTGACGATAGAAGGTGACCTTGGTGACGCCCGCTTCGTCGATAAGCGCATTCGTGCCCGTGGCCCGAATACCGTCGCGATAAAACAGCCGCTGGGCGGCCTGCAGAATGCGTTCGCGCGCCGGCGCTTCGGGGTCGATCGATATCTCATGCATGGGCGTATTGTAGACAGGTCGGTCTACATGGGCCAGACTCACCGAAGTAGACAACTCTGTCCACATCCATTGGAGCGCATGCATGACCACCAAGCCACCCCTGCCGCCTTTCGATGAAACGTCCGCACGCCAGAAAGTACGGGCCGCCGAAGACGCCTGGAACAGCCGCGACCCGGATCGCGTCGTGCAGGCCTATACACCGGACAGTCGCTGGCGTAACCGTGTGGAGTTTCTGGCCGGGCGCGAGGCGATTCATGCCTTTCTCCAGCGCAAATGGAATCGCGAACTGGAATATCGTCTGATCAAGGAACTCTGGGCCTATGGCGCAGCGCGCATCGCGGTGCGCTTTGCCTATGAATATCGCGACGACACGGGCCAGTGGTATCGCGCCTACGGCAACGAAAACTGGCAGTTCGACGCCGCGGGGCTGATGCATACCCGGCTTGCCAGTATCAACGATTGTCCGATCCAACCGGATCAACGCCTGTTCTCATGGCCGCAGGGGCGTCGACCGGACGATCACCCGGGGCTCACCGAACTGGGTCTTTGAACGCTCACAAAAGCCCGTCCGATTACGTAGGCCTCAGCCGGCGGCGGCAGGCGCGCATCTTGTCCGCAAATGAACGCGAAGAAACGCGAATAAGGCAAAAGACAGATATCTCGAAGCGCCCAGGCGCGGCACTTCGAGCTTTGTGCCTGGCCGGGCGCGTTGTTCAGTCCGCGCTTTCGCTCAGCATCGCCTTGAGCGCGGCGAGCTGGCTGCGCCCGTGCTCGGCTTCGGCCTTGGGGTCGCGTTTTTTCGCCTGGGGCCAGTCGATTTCGTCCTTGGGCAGTTCTTCCAGAAACCGGCTGGGGGTGCTGTCGGTATTCTCGCCGCCGCGCCGGCGCTGGCGTGCATAACTCAACGACAATGTCTTGCGCGCACGGGTGATACCAACATAGAGCAGGCGTCGTTCTTCCTCGATCTTGTCTTCGTCCATACAGGCATGGTGCGGCAGCAGCCCTTCTTCCATGCCCACGAGAAAGACATGATCGAACTCCAGGCCCTTGGCGGCATGCAGCGTGAGCAGGTGCACCTGGTTTTCGATGTCTTTTTCGCTTTGATTGGCAAAGTCCATGAGACTCAGCCGACGTACGACTTCATCCAACCCGCGCGGCGTGCCGTCGCTGTTTTCTTCCATATGGCCAAGCCAGGCAAGAAACTCGTCGACGTTCTCCAGGCGCTTGCGCGCCGCCCGGGTATTGGCCGCGGTATCGCGTAGCCATTCACGATAGTCGATATCGGCAATCAACTGGACCACCAGTTCCTTGGCCGGCGTGGATTCACCGTCACGGGCCAGACCTTTCGCCCAGTCGACGAATTCGGCCAGCCGCCGGCCGGCGCGATCACCCACGCCGCCAGCCAGCCCCACGCCGCGTGCGGCATCGAACAGACTCAGGTGTCGGCTACCGGCATAGCGGGCCAGCGCTTCCAGCGTGGCGGGGCCGATTTCGCGCCGCGGCAGATTGACCACGCGTAGAAACGCCGCGTCGTCATCCGGGTTGACCAGCAGTTTGAGATAGGCGGCCAGGTCGCGAATCTCGCTGCGCTCGAAAAACGAACGCCCGCCCGAGACGCGATAGGGAATCTGGCGTTCACGCATGGCTTTTTCGAACGCGCGCGACTGGAAATTGCCGCGATAGAGCACGGCATAGTCGCCGAAGGCGTTGCCGGTACGCAGCCGATGCGAGGAGATTTCGCTGGCCACGCGATCGGCCTCGCCCGCCTCGTCGGCACAGGCCAGCACGCGAATACGATCGCCCGGGCCCATGGCGCTCCACAGATTCTTTTCGTAGACACGGGCGTTGGACGAAATCAGCGTATTCGCCGCCGACAGCACATTGCCCACCGAGCGATAGTTCTGTTCGAGCTTGATGACCTTGAGATGCGGGAAGTCGCGCGACAGATCGGCGATATTGCCCGGCCGCGCGCCGCGCCAGGCATAGATCGACTGGTCGTCGTCGCCGACCACGGTAAACGCCGCCCGCACCCCGGCGAGCAGGCGCATCAGTTCGTACTGGGCGGCGTTGGTGTCCTGATATTCGTCGACGAGCAGGTAACGAAACCGGTTCTGCCAGCGTTCGCGCGCGGCGGCGTCTTCGCGCAGCAGCTGCACCGGCAGGCTGAGCAGGTCGTCGAAATCCACCGCGTTATAGGCCTTGAGGCGGCGCTGATACTCCGCATAGGCCCGTGCGATTGCCTGTTCCGAGCCGGCCGCGCTCGCCGCCGCGGCGTCCGGGTCCATCAGCGCAGATTTCCAGGCGCTGATGGTAAAGCGCGCGGTCTTGCGCAGCTCGGCGTCCTTGCCGATGAGATCGGCCAGCAGCTTGTCGGCGTCTTCGGCGTCGAAGATGGAAAACCGCGGCTTGTAGCCGAGCGCGGCATGCTCGGTACGAATCATCTGCAGGCCGAGGCTGTGAAAGGTACTTACGGTCAGCCCACGCGCGGCGTCGTTGTCGATGAGCTTCGAGGCGCGCTGCTTCATCTCGCGCGCGGCCTTGTTGGTGAAGGTCACCGCCGCGATACGGTCGCCCGCATAACCGCGCGAGATCAGGTGCGCGATCTTGCGCGTGATCACACCGGTCTTGCCCGAGCCGGCGCCGGCCAGCACCAGCAACGGCCCGTCGAGATAACGGACCGCCGCGTCTTGCTGTGGATTGAGTTTCGGCATCGCCATGGCCGCGAGAGTCTAGCAGGTCGATCGTGGCGATCGGTCGCGATCGACCCCACCGACAGACCACAAAAAAAGCCGGCCCGAGGGCCGGCTTCGTGCCGTGGATACAGCGATCGTTTAGAACGATTTGCTGATCGTGCCCACCGCGGTCGCGCCGCAGATATTGGCGCCGCCGCAGGCGGTATCGTCCAGATCGGTATCGACATAAGCCACCGACCAGTCAAGGCCGAACTGCGTGGTAGCCAGCGAGATCGACCAATCCGCATAGTCCTCGAAGTACAGCTCGTTGTCGTCGACGGTCTGATAGCCGGCATGCACGCCCAGGGTCAGCCACTCTTCCAGCGGGAATTCGAAGCTGGTGTTGTAGTAGAAGGCATCGCCCGATTCGTTGTAGAAATCGTCGCTATAGGACACCGACAGCGCCGCCGTCATGTTGTCGTCGCTATAGGCGATACCGGGCGTGTATTCCCAGAAGTCGATTTCGTTGTTGTCGCCGGCCGTGCTCGCGCCCGGGTAGTAGTAATAGAGCACGTTGAAATCGAGCGCCCAGTGGTCACTCAGCGCCAGCCCGTAGCCGGCATAGAAATCGATTTCGGCCTGGGCACCGTTATCGCCGGTCACCGGGCTGGGGTTGAAGTTGTCGACGTTCGACGCCCAGGTGCCCATGTACAGGCCGCTGTCCAGCGCGTAATCGAAACCGCCCTGAATGGCGAAATCGCGATCGGTCTGGGACACGCCGCGATAGCGGTAGTCGGTGGTGTAAGCGACGTTGGCACTGGCTTCGGCGGCAATCGCGCTGGCGCTGGACACGGTAACGACCGCTGCCGCGCAGCCGATTAGAAGTTGTTTTTTCATCTCGGTTTTTGCTCCCTTTGCAATATATCTCGTAGCGAGAAACCCCAGCCGCGGCCTGGGCCTTGAGCGGGATGAAATCACTCGATGCACGAGACGTGCCAAAGCAACGGGTTAATACTCGGCAAGATGACAAAATAAAGACATGCGCCACAAACGGCGCCTACGCGCGCATGCGCGTTACCGTCAGGCGCCGCCGGCCGAATCAGATTGCGTAAACAAGCATTGATAAGCCCGACCACAAACCCGGCCACGCCCTTTTTTGACAAGTCAGCTTGTCGAATACGCGTGTCAGCAACGCCTGCAGCAGCGGCGCGCCCCAACCGCCCAGGTTGAAATGGCCGAGCTTATCAGCTGTTTTCAAAGGCTTCGGAGTGCGTGTTGAACGCCGGCCGGCCCAGCTAGCCTTCGCTCATCTTCGATAGACGAGCCGGTTCATGCCGAGGGTTTTCGATCGAGCTGACGAAAGCCGATCGCCTCGGCCACGTGCGCAGACTGAATGGTATCGGCGTCGGCCAGATCGGCGATCGTACGCGCGACGCGAAGAATACGATGATACGCCCGTGCCGACAGACCCAACCGCGCAATCGCCTGCTCCAAAATGGCGCGCGCACTGTTTTCGAGCAGGCAATGGGTATCGATCGCCGCGGGCGCCAGGCTGGCATTGGCGCCCTGTCCACGGGCCACCGCGCGTTCCCGCGCCGCGATCACGCGTTGGCGTACCGTTGCGCTGTTTTCCTGCGGCGGCGTGTCTGCACCACCCATGAGCACGTCGCGGGCCACCGGCGCCACATTCAGATGCATGTCGATACGATCGAGTAGCGGCCCGGAAATCCGGTCCCGGTAGCGCTCGATACGTTCCGGGGTGCAATGACAACGGCCCGAGGCTTCCCCCAGATAGCCGCAGGGACAGGGGTTCATCGCCGCAATCAATTGAAACGCGGCCGGAAATTCAGCCTGCCGCGCCGCCCGCGATATGACGATATGCCCGGATTCGAGCGGCTCGCGCAGTACTTCCAACACGCGGCGATCGAATTCGGGCAGCTCATCAAGAAACAGTACGCCGTTATGCGCCAGGGTGATTTCGCCCGGACGCGGCGCCGAGCCGCCGCCCACCAGCGCCACGCCCGAGGCGGTATGGTGCGGCGCGCGAAACGGACGCCGCCCCCAGTTGTCGGGCGAAAACCCGCCGGGTGAGATCGAGGCCACCGCGGCGCTTTGCATGGCCTGCGCGTGCGTCATCGGCGGTAACAGACCGGGCAATCGACAGGCGAGCATGGTTTTGCCCGCGCCCGGCGGGCCGATCAGCAATAGCGAATGCCCGCCCGCCGCGGCGATTTCGAGCGCACGCTTGGCCTGTTGCTGGCCCCGTACGTCGGCAATGTCTTCATGCGCGGATGCTTGATGCCCGGTCGCGGGCTGGGGTCGATGCCACAACGCCTCGTCGCCAGCCAGACTCGCCGCCACATCGGCCAGATGCGCGGCGGCAAATACGCCCTCGGGCGCGGCGAGCGCGGCCTCGGGACCATTGTCTTCGGGAGTGACCAGGGTACGCTCGGCATTGCCCGCTGCCAGCGCGGCGGGCAATGCGCCGCGAACGCCGCGCAGCGTGCCGGACAAAGACAACTCGCCCAGAAATTCGTAACCGGCCACGGATTCGCCCGGGATCTGGCCGGAGGCCGCCAGAATCCCCAGGGCGATCGCCAGATCGAAACGTCCGCCTTCCTTGGGCAGATCCGCCGGCGCGAGATTGACCGTGATACGCCGGGTCGGAAACTCATAGCCGCTGTTGACGATGGCCGCGCGTACGCGGTCCTTGCTTTCCTTGACCTCGGTTTCCGGCAGACCGACGATCGCCAGCGCCGGCAGGCCACCGGCCAGATCCACCTCTACCGTGACCGGCGGTGCCTCGAGGCCGGTCTGTGCGCGGCTATGTACCGTTGCCAGCGTCACGCCAATCCGGTTATTGCGAGCCGGCCGTGTCGCGTTCGGCTTCGAGGGCCGCCACCTGGGCTTCCAGCGCATCGAGCTTGCGGCGCGTATGCGCAAGCATCTCGCGGGCCGCTTCGAACTCCTCGCGCGGCACCAGATCCAGCCGGGCGAGCTGGCCCTGCAGGATGGTACGGAAATTGGCATGCAACTCGTCGCGCAGCGGCGCGACCTGGGGCGGCAACGCCTGGGCCAGACGGGTGGCGATATCTTCGATAGAGCGCATAGCTACGGGTCAACCTCGAGGATTAAAACCACAGCATGACGCGAAGCCACGCGCTACGCAAAAGCGCGTTGCACTTTATTGGTGCAACGCGCAGAGCGCCCGATTCCCGACCTATCCCGCCCGCCTCGATTCGCGCATAACCTGCTGTTTTTCATGCCTTGGCACGGTGAGTGCTTAGACCGGATCGCAATCTCTCGCTTGCACGTCCCGACTGCTTGAATGCGAGGCAACGGAGCGTGCGATACCGCATGACAGGAGCAGGTCATATGAAATTAATCGCAGCCGTAATCAAGCCGTTCAAGCTCGATGAGGTCCGCGAAGCGCTTTCCGAGGTCGGTGTGCAAGGCATCACCGTAACCGAGGTCAAGGGTTTCGGACGTCAGAAAGGCCACACGGAACTCTACCGCGGTGCCGAATACGTGGTCGATTTTCTACCCAAGGTGAAGATCGAAGTCGCGATCGAAGAATCCGAACTCGAAGCAGCCGTGGAAGCGATCTCCAAGGCGGCCCATACCGGCAAGATCGGCGACGGCAAAATCTTCGTCACCGAGCTGGAACAGGCCATCCGTATCCGCACCGGCGAGACGGGCAAGGACGCGCTTTAAGCCGCGCCCGCGTAACGCCTTAAATTTCGAGGGAAATCCCACGCCATGGAAAATAATATCTTCGAATTGCAGTACGCAATCGATACCTTTTACTTCTTGATTTGCGGGGCACTGGTCATGTGGATGGCCGCCGGCTTCTCCATGCTGGAGGGCGGCCTGGTTCGTGCCAAGAACACGACCGAAATCCTGACCAAGAACATCGCGCTCTATTCGATCTCCTGCATCATGTACATGATCTGCGGCTACATGATCATGTACGACGGCAGCCTGTTCTTGAACGGTATCGCCGGCGGCGACGACCTGGTACAGAAAGCCCTCGCGGCCTCGGCCGAGAACGGCTTCGATGGCGATTCGGTCTATGCCGGCGCCTCGGACTTCTTCTTCCAGGTCGTGTTCGTGGCCACCGCCATGTCGGTCGTATCCGGCGCGGTCGCCGAACGCATGAAGCTGTGGGCGTTCCTCACCTTCGCCGTGGTCATGACCGGTTTCATCTATCCGATGGAAGGCTCCTGGACCTGGAACGGCGATTCCGTGTTCGGCATGTACACCCTCGGCGACCTCGGCTTCTCCGACTTCGCCGGCTCGGGCATCGTGCATATGGCCGGCGCCTCGGCAGCCCTGGCTGGCGTACTGCTGCTCGGCCCGCGTAAAGGCAAGTTCCGCGCGGACGGCACCATTGGCGCCATTCCGGGTGCCAACCTGCCGCTGGCCGCGCTGGGTACGCTGATCCTCTGGATGGGCTGGTTCGGTTTCAACGGCGGCTCCGTGCTCAAGCTCGGCGATATTGCCAATGCCAACTCGGTGGCCATGGTGTTCCTCAACACCAACACGGCCGCTGCCGGCGGTCTGGTCGCCGCCCTGCTGCTGGCCCGTGCCATGTTCGGCAAGGGTGACCTGACCATGGCGCTCAACGGCGCACTGGCCGGCCTGGTGGTGATTACCGCCGAGCCCTCCACGCCGAGCCCGCTCGTGGCCACGCTCTTCGGTGCCGCTGGCGGTATTCTGGTGGTGTTCTCGATCGTGTTCTTCGACAAGATCAAGATCGACGATCCGGTGGGTGCGATCTCCGTGCATGGTGTCTGCGGCCTGCTCGGCCTGATGGTCGTGCCGATCACCAACCCTGAAGTGAGCTTCTCCGGTCAGGCAATCGGCGCGCTCACCATCTTCGTCTGGGTGTTCGCCACCAGCCTGATCGTCTGGGCGATTCTGAAGTTCACGGTCGGTATCCGCGTCTCCGAAGAAGAGGAAGTCGAGGGCGTGGATCTGGGCGAATGCGGCATGGAAGCCTATCCGGAGTTCACCTCCGGCGGCAGCCGTCGCTCGATGTCCTAAATCGCAAGCGCTCGCGAGCGATTGCGCATCGACGAGGCCCCGGCAACGGGGCCTCTTTTTTTGTCTGCAATAAATAGCGTACCGCCCGAACAGGCGACGCCCATCGATAAAAAAACAGCCGTTACCGGCGATCGGCCGCGAAGCAGTCCTGGCCCGATAGACGAACGGGTATATCGCTTCGCTATACTTCCCGGCGTTTGTCTCAAACCGCCGCGAAACCTCATGCTGCCGACCAAAACACGCGCTGTCCTGGCGTTTGCCGTATTACTCCTTTCCAGCCTGCCGGCCGCGGCCGCCCCGGTAATCGATGGTGCCGATACCGCCTGGGTGATGACCACGACCGCGCTGGTGCTGTTCATGACGCTGCCGGGGCTGGCGTTGTTCTATGGCGGGCTGGTGCGGGTACGCAATGTGCTGTCGGTACTCATGCAGTGTTTTGCCATCTGTGCCCTGGCATCACTGATCTGGGTCGTCTGCGGCTATAGCCTGGCCTTTTCCGAGGGCAATGCCTTCATCGGCGGGCTCGACAAGCTCTTTTTCGCGGGTGTGAGCGTGACCAGCGTGGCCGGCACGATTCCCGAGCCCGTGTTCGCGCTGTTCCAGATGACGTTCGCGGTGATCACGCCGGCGCTGATCATCGGTGGCTTTGCCGAGCGTTTTCGCTTTGCCACCCTGCTGGTATTCACCGCGGCCTGGCTGTTGCTGGTCTATGTGCCCGTCACGCACTGGGTCTGGGGCGGCGGCTGGCTGGGCCAGCTCGGTCTGCTCGATTTCGCCGGCGGCACGGTCGTGCACGTCACCGCGGGTGTCGCCGCGCTGGTCGCGGCCATTGTCGTGGGCCCGCGCCACGGCTTTCAGAAAACCGCGATGGCCCCGCACAACCTGACCATGACGGTTTCCGGCGCCGGCATGCTGTGGGTCGGCTGGTTCGGCTTCAATGGCGGCAGCGCGCTGGCCGCCAACGGCCAGGCGGGCATGGCCATGCTGGTCACGCATCTGTCGGCGGCGGCCGGCTGTCTGACCTGGATGGCGGCGGAATGGATCCGCTTTGGCAAGCCGAGCGTGCTGGGTATCGTCACCGGCATGGTGGCCGGCCTGGGCACGATCACCCCGGCCTCGGGCTATGTCGGCCCGGGCGGCGCGATCGTGATCGGCATACTCGCCGGGGTGGTCTGTTTCGCGGCGACGCTCTGGGTCGAGCGCAGCCTGCGTATCGACGATTCGCTGGACGTATTTCCGGTCCACGGCGTGGGCGGCATCATCGGTACGCTGCTGGCCGGCATATTCGCCTCGACCGATCTCGGCCCGTTTTCGGGCCAGGGTTTTGCCGAGGGTATCGACGGCATTGCCAGCCAGGTCGGTATCCAGGCTCTGGGCGTGGCGGCCGTATTCATCTATACCGGCGTACTCACCTGGGCCATTCTCAAGGTGCTGGAAGCGACCATGGGATTGCGCGTGGGTGTCGAGGACGAACAGGTCGGCCTGGATATTCTCGAGCACGAAGAGCGCGGTTACGATCTGTAACGATCCGCGGCAGCTGTTAGACTCGCTGGCATCAAAAATGAGGAGTTTCCAACCATGAAAATGGTTACCGCCGTCATCAAACCCTTTCGTCTCGACGATGTCCGTGAAGCACTCGCCGAGGTGGGCGTACACGGCACCACCATGACCGAGGTCAAGGGTTTCGGTCGCCAGAAAGGCCACACCGAACTCTATCGCGGCGCCGAATACGCGGTCGATTTCCTGCCCAAGGTCAAACTCGAAGTCGCGGTCGCCGACGACCGCGTGGAAGCGGTGGTGGACGCAATCATCGAAGCGGCCAAGACCGGCCAGATCGGCGATGGCAAGATCTTCGTGCACAACCTTGACCAGGTGGTGCGTATCCGCACCGGCGAAACCGACCGCGACGCGATCTAGACAGCGTACGCGCCCAACCGGATCAGAGCGCGCGTGAGCAAGCCGCGCTTTGTGGTCGACGCCCTGACCGTGGGCGGTATCGGCCCGGTCGATATCGCCGTGAACGGCGGCGGCTGTGTAGGCCTGAGCGCGCCCTCGGGGGCCGGCAAGACCCGGCTGCTGCGCGCGATGGCCGATCTCGACGCGCACGCGGGCGAGTGCCGGCTGGATGGCGTACGCGCCACCGATATGCCCGCCCCCGAATGGCGTCGCCAGGTGGCCTTTCTGGCCGCGGAATCGGCCTGGTGGGCGGATACGCCGCGTGCGCATTTCGATCGCGATTGCGTATCCCTGCTCGCCGCACTCGATCTGGAACCCGACCTGCTCGATACGCCCATCGGGCATCTATCCTCCGGCCAGCGCCAGCGCATGGCACTTGTTCGTACCCTCGCCCACATCCCGGCCGTGCTGCTGCTCGACGAACCGACCGCCAATCTCGATGGCGTGAACATCGAACGCGTCGAGCGCTTGATCGGCGACTATCGCAACACCCACGATGCCTGTTGTATCTGGGTCAGCCACGATGAGGCCCAGCTTGCCCGCGTGGCCTCGTCGCGACTGGTGCTCGATGCCCGCGGCCAACCCGTATCGACGCCGTGCAACTGATTTCGCTGTCGTTATTCGATCTGGGCCTGGCCGCGATCGCGGTTTTGGCGCTGGCGGCGACGACCACGGCGATGCAGCTGGGCATCACCCGAACCCTGCTGGTGGCGGCCGTGCGCACGGCCGCCCAGCTCGCGCTCGTCGGCCTGATTCTGGAGGCGGTCTTTGCCCAACAGCAGCTGCACTGGGTCGCAGCCATGGCCTTTGTCATGCTGCTGCTGGCCGGGCGCGAAGCAGCCACCCGCCAGAAACGACGCTTCGTCGGCGGCTATGGCTTTCTCGCCGGCACGGCGGCCATGTTCCTGTCGTCGTTCGTCACGGCCGTGGCGACGCTGGTGATCGTGATTCGGGTCGAGCCCTGGTATACGCCGCAGTACGCGATTCCGCTGCTGGGCATGTTACTGGGCAATACGATGACCGGTATCGCGCTGGCGCTGGACCGGCTCACCCAGGAAGTCTGGCGCGGCGCGAACGTGGTCGAGACGCGACTCGCGCTGGGCGCCAGCGCGGCCGAAGCAATCGCCGACATGCGGCGCGATGCCATGCGCGCCGGGCTCATTCCCATGCTCAACGCCATGGCGGCAGCCGGCATCATCAGCCTGCCCGGCATGATGACCGGCCAGATCCTGGCCGGCAGCCCGCCCTGGGAAGCGGTCAAATATCAGATTCTGATCATGTTCCTGATCGCCACCGGCACCGGCTTTGGCACCCTGCTGGCGGTGACACTGGGTGCACGGCGACTGTTCGATACACGCGAGCGCCTACGCCTGGATCGGCTACGCCGCGCGTGACAACGATCGCCGTACTCAGGCCTGTGGCTTGAGCAGCCGGCTGAGGTATTCCTTGATGCGTTGAAAGACGCCGCGTTTTTGCCAGTTCCCGAGGGTAACCTGATGACAACGTGCGCGATCGTCATCGAAATCGCTGTCGAGCGCGGCGAAGGTGTCGGGGTCGATCATGGCGATGGCGATTTCGTCGTCCTTGCCCATGGAGCGGTGATTGAAATTCGCCGACCCACTGATGGCCACCACGTCGTCGACCAGCACGATCTTGGCGTGCAGCATCGTCGGCTGGTAACGGTAGAGATGGACGCCGGCCTCGAGCAGCGGTTGATAGGCATCATCGCCGGCGGCCCGCGCCACCCGCGAATCGGTATACGGCCCCGGCATGAGCACTTCGATTTTCACCCCGCGTCGGGCGGCATTACAGAGCATGTCGATGGTGGCGGTATCGGGCACGAAATAGCCCGTGGTAATGCGTAGCCGACGCTGGGCGATCGAAATCACCAGCCGAAACAGGGTCGCGATATCGCTGTAGTTCACCGCGGCCGAAGTGCGCAGTACCTGGATGAGCGCGCCGTTTTCGTGCTCGGCGATGTCGGGATCGGACATCGCCCAGCTGTCGTCGAAACCACGCTCACCCGCCTCGACCCAGTTCGATAGAAAGGCACCGCGTAAGCCGTCGACCACCGGCCCGGTCAGACGAAAATGCGTTTCACGCCATTCATTCGGCTCGCGCGCGTCGCCATCCCATTCGGCGGCGATACCGACCCCGCCGGTAAAACCGATGCGGTTGTCCACCACCAGAATTTTGCGATGGGTGCGATTATCGGCCTGCCAGAAGCGCCAGCGCACGGCCGGACGAAACCAGGCGATCCGGGCGCCGGCGTTTTCGAGTTCGGCCAGCACATCCTTGGGCATGCTGTGGGCGCCGAAGCTATCTAGCAGGATGCGTACGCGAACACCCGCGCGGGCACGTTCGGCCAAGGCATGGCCAAAACGCTCGGCGACCTCGCCCTGCCAGTAGATGAAGGTCAGAAAATCGATCGTCTCGGCGGCCGACTCGACCGCCT
This sequence comes from Salinisphaera sp. S4-8, assembly GCF_040361235.1. Classification (NCBI taxonomy): domain Bacteria; kingdom Pseudomonadati; phylum Pseudomonadota; class Gammaproteobacteria; order Salinisphaerales; family Salinisphaeraceae; genus Salinisphaera; species Salinisphaera sp. S4-8. Next base: position 141,960 of record NZ_APNF01000003.1, read on the forward strand.
CGATCATGGCTGGAAAGATCCGAACCCCGTTGACCAGACGCTCGATGCGATTGCCGCGCGTAAACGGAATACCGAGCGTGCCTTCCAGCGCGCGTCGGTAGGCATGCGAATCGGCGGACGAAGCAGCGGGTTGGGTCGTATTCATGACAGGCAGGCGATTATTTGTTTCGCAGCCTACACCACAGTCGTAACGGCCCGAAAACCCAGCACAAACCCACGACCATCAAAACACCCTGCGCGGCGCGATTGTGCAGCACGCCGGTCGGCAGCCGATCGTGCAAGGCACTGGCATAACGGCGTGTGCCGAGCACCGGTTGCAGCGCGACATCGAGGGCCAGAAACGGCTGCCAACTCTGCGATACCGCCACGCCCGCCATCCGCCAACTCACCTGGAGCGCCGCGCACGTGCCGTATTCGCGCCATAGCGCGGCCAGCAGATCGATATACGGCGTCACGACGAGCCGCGCGGTCTGGCTCTGACGTTTGTACACGGCAGGCGCGCGCTCGAAAAAACAGGGCACGTCGGCGCTATACATGGCCATGATCAACGCCATGAGCAGGTAACGCGCACGCTCGCCTTCCTGTTCGAAACGCCGCGCCGAGGTTGCAAGCCGATACGGGCAAAGCTGCCAGCGCCCACGCGCGGCGATGGCCGCCGCCATGCGTTGATCTTCGAGAAATGGCAGACGCGTATCGAAACCGCCGAGTTCGTGAAAAAAACGCGCGCGCATGATCAGACCCTGATCGCCATTGATGCTGTAGCGCCGTGATGTCGCACTCTTGGCTTCCAGATAGCGATAGAAAAACGCATGCCCCGCGGTTTCGCGCACGAAACGCAGCGCGAAATGTCCGGCCACGCGGTGATCACCGATTTGATCCAAACAGGCGATCGCCGCAGCGAGCTGGCCAGGGTGGGTCAGCCGGCTATCCGCATGCATAAAACACAGCCAGTCGTAGCGCGCGCGGGCTGCGGCCGTATTCATCTGGATGCCGCGCCCGGGCGCACTGGCAATCACCTCGGCCCCGGCCGCACGAGCCACGGCGACCGTGTCATCGCTCGAGCCGCCATCGGCGACGATCACCTGCAAAACGACATCGCGCTGGGCGGCCAGATCGGCCAGTAACGAGGTAATCGCCGTCGCTTCGTCGATCGCCGGCACGATCACGCTCAGCGAGACCGGCATGCCGCTTAGCCGGCTTCCTCGGCCTCGCTGACCGATGCCGGGCCAACGAAGCCGGGCAAACGTTCACGCAACCAGGCCGGAATGCGCTGTTCCAGCCAGTAGACCGGCTCGCCGTAACGCCCGGCACTCACAAAGCCCACATGGCCACCATGACGCGAGACTTCCAGGCGTACCGCCTGGGAAAGCGCCTCGGGTCCGGGAATGATGTCCGGTGCCATGAACGGGTCGTCCTCGGCATGGATCACCAGCGTGGGCACACGGATATGCTTGAGAAACGGGCCGCTGCTGGAGCGTTCGTAGTAATCGTCGGCATCACGAAAGCCGTTGAGCGGCGCGGTGATGGCATTATCGAAGGCGGGAAAGTCGCGCAGCTTGCGAAAATCCGGATAGGGCTGCGGGGCTTCGATGAGCTTGAACTTGGTCTCGTAGGCCTCGCGCAGGCCATTGATCAGATGCGCCTGATAGATACGCGACAGCCCCTGCTGAATGGCCTCGGCACAGCGCTTGAGATCGTAGGGCACGGATACCGCCGTAGCACAGGCCAGCGGCGCCGCACGCCCCTGTTCGCCCAGATACTTGAGCAGCACGTTGCCGCCCAGCGAATACCCCACCGCGGCCAGCGGTGCGCGCGCAAAACGCCGGCGCACATGAGCAACCACGGTTTCGAAGTCGCCGGTTTCTCCCGAGTGATAGCTGCGGGCCAGCCGGTTGGGCTCGGCAGCGCCGCGAAAATGCATGAGCACGCCCCGCGCGCCGTGGGCATCCGCCTGGCGCAGCAGGCCGCGGGCATACTTGGATTCAAGCGAACCGTTGAGCCCGTGCAGCACGATCACCACCGGCGCATCGGCATCGAGGCCGCGCTCGGGCAGCCACGACAAATCCAGGAAATCGCCGTCGTCGAGTTCCAGGCGTTCGCGCTCGACTTCGATCGGCGGCGCCGAGCGCATCTTGGAGGCGAACACGGTCTGTGCGTGCGCGTTGCGCAGCCAGAATGCCGGTTCGAATTCGCTACGAATCAGCATGAGAGGCACCGGCAATACGTGAACGAGTTCATAGCGGTCTACTTTACCGGCCTAGCGTTTCATCCAGATAACCATCGCCGAGCTGACGCATCTGGCGCATGATCCAGGCCGCCTGACCCCGCACATAAGGCCCCGGCGAGGCCGCGCTGTATTTTTCCGGATTGGGCAATACCGCGGCCAGGCGCGCGCACTGGGCGGTGCTGAGCTGGCTGGCACTGATCCCGAACAACCGCTGGGCGGCTGCGCCCACACCGAATACGCGGTCGTCGAACTGGGCGATATTGAGATAGACCTCGAGAATACGTCGCTTGGGCCAGAGCACTTCGAGCCAGACCGTGAGATAGGCCTCGATGGCCTTGCGGATATAGCTTTTCGCCGGCCACAGAAACAGATTCTTGGCGGTTTGCTGGCTGATCGTGCTCGCGCCGCGAATGGTGCCGCCTTCGGCGTTGTCGACCAGCGCATCGCCAATCGCCGACCACACGAAGCCGTGATGGCTGGGGAAGGTCTGGTCTTCGGAGGCCACCGCGGCCAGCGGCATGCAGGCGGCCATATCGTCCAAATCGGTCCAGCGGTAGAAGATCGTCGGACCCTGGTCGCTGGCCTCGCTTTGAAGATGCACGCGCAGCATGTACGCCGTCACCGGCGGGTTGACCCAGCGCATGAGCAGAATCATCGCTGCCGGCGCGAGCAAGAGCACGCCGACAGCGATCAGCACATAGCGAAAGGGTCGTCTAAGCAGAACGCTCAATAGTTGCTGTTGCCGCTACCGTAGTCGCCGCTACCACCACCCTGGTTGTAGTTGTCGTCGTTGGCGCTGTTGTTCTGGTTGTAGCCGCTATTGCCGCTGTTGTCCCGGGCGTCGTAATTGCCCTGGCGCACTTCCACGCCGTTGCCGCTTTCGTAGGGCACGGTCTGGCCGCGGCTGTAATCGTCCTGTTGCGCGCCGTTGCCGCCCGAATTGCCGTTGTTGTTGCGCGAATCCATGCTCGTGCCGCGGGTCGCGGCCTCGCGATCGAACTCGCTGGACGGCGGCATGTAGCGATCCAGCGTATACACGAATTTCTGCCCGGGCTGCGGCAGACTGGATTCGTCGCTGCTACGCAGGATGGTGTAGGCATCGATACCGGCCTTGTCGTAGAACAGCCAGTTCGCTTCGCGATCGATGCTGATCTTGCCGCCTTCGAGCGACACGCCGGCGAACAACCCGCGCGAACGCGAGTAGGAGTAGACCTCGGCATCGAAGCCGAGATTGGTCGACGCGCCCGCGCTACGCCCGACCGGGCCCGCCGCCACCGCGGCATCGGCGCCGAGGTTGATCTGGCCATTGGCGATCTTGTCGATGCTGCGCTGGGTCTTGAACACCAGGATGATGTCCGACGACGACGCGCCGATCTGCCAGCCGATCGAGCCGCCGGTCAGCGAGATGAAGCTCGGGTTCGACCAGCTGCCGTCGGCGGTACGTACCGACAATACGCCCTTGCCGTGGCGCCCGCCGACGATGAAGCCGGCCTTGAACACGCTGGGAATGACGGCGATGCCATAGGCCTGGCCCAGCAGGGCCGGCGGGATGGCATTTTCAGGGATATCCACGAACTGGCGTACGACGGTGGTCGCATCGTCGAGTTCCTGGGCCTGTTCGCTGGCCGCCAGCGCAGTCGTGGTGACCGACAGCAGCGCGATCGCTGCCACGAACGCCGTGATCCATTGTTTCATCTATGCTTTCCCCTGCTTGCGGAGTTGAAGCCGGCGCCAACGCCGACTCGAATCGAGAATTACGCGCGATCAGACCGCAACCGCAACCACAGGTTCACATTCGGTGGCATGCGCCGCGATCAGCCCGGCCCCTCCATCAGCCGCTTCTGAGCGGCCAGCGGCGGTTCGTCGCCGACCGGCTCGGCACGCGTATAGCGCCCGTCTTCGCCCAGCAGCCATGCCTGACTGTTGTCGGCGAGGTAGAGCGCCAGTTCGCGCTGCACCCGATCATATAACGCCGGGCTGGTCACGGGAAAGCAGGTTTCGACGCGGCGGAAGAAATTCCGATCCATCCAGTCGGCGCTGGCCAGATACAGCTCGGGGTCGTCGTCGTTGGCGAAATAGAAGACTCGTGTGTGCTCAAGAAACCGGCCGACGATCGAACGCACATGAATATTCTCAGACACCCCGGCCACACCCGGGCGCAGACAGCAGATACCGCGCACGATCAGCTCGATCTTCACCCCGGCCTGGGAGGCGGCATAGAGCGCACGAATCACCTGCGGCTCGACCAGAGAATTCATCTTGGCAATGATGTGGCCCGGCTTGCCGGCCTTCGCATGCTCGGCCTCGCGGCCGATCTTTTCGATAATCGCTGCATGCAGGCGAAACGGCGCATCCAGCAGCCGTGCCAGTCCCGAGACCTTGCCCAGGCTGGTGAGCTGCAGAAACATCTCGTGCACATCGTTGCCGAGATCGTCGTCGCAGGAGAACAGACCGTAGTCGGTATACAGCCGTGCGGTCTTGGGATGGTAGTTGCCGGTGCCCAGATGCACGTAGTTGTGCAAACCGTCGGTTTCGCGGCGCACGATCAGTGTCATCTTGGCGTGGGTCTTGTAACCGACCACGCCATAGACCACATGCGCGCCGGCGGCCTGCAGCCGGTTGGCCAGCTCGATGTTGTCAGCTTCGTCGAAACGCGCACGCAGCTCCACGACCACGGTGACTTCCTTGCCGGCCCGCGCGGCCTCGACCAGCGCATCGACCACCGCCGAATCGGGCCCGGTGCGATACAGCGTCTGCTTGATCGCGAGTACGCGCGAATCCGACGCGGCCCGGCGCACGAAATCGATCACCGGCAGGAACGAATCGAAGGGATGATGCAGGAGCACGTCCGAGGCACGAATCTCGGCGAACAGATCGCCACTGGGCCCGAGTTCGCTGGGCAGGCGCGGCGAAAACGCCGGATATTTCAAGTCCGGACGATCGACCGTATCCAGTAGCGACATCAGGCGGTTGACGTTGACCGGCCCGTCCACCTGGAACAGATCCTCGCGCGACAGCAAAAAGCGATCGAGCAGGTATTTGCTCAACGAGTCGGGGCAGTTATGCGCGACTTCCAGGCGCACGCAATCGCCATAGCGGCGTGACGGCAACTCGCCCTCGACCGCGCGCAGCAGATCGTCGACCTCTTCTTCGTCGACGAACAGATCGGAATTGCGCGTCACGCGGAATTGGTAGCAGCCGCGCGTGCCCATGCTCGGGAACAGGTCGCCGACATGCTGATGGATGATCGACGACAGGAACACGAAATCGTGCGGACCGCTGCCGGTTTCCTGGGGCAGCTGGATCACCCGCGGCAGCGCGCGCGGCGCCTGCACCACGGCATAATCGATCTTGCGTCCGAAGGCATCGGTGCCGTCGAGCGATACGATGAAATTCAGCGACTTGTTGAGAATGCGCGGAAACGGATGCGCCGGGTCCAGCCCCAGCGGGCTGATCACCGGCAGCAATTCCTCCTCGAAGAACTGGGCCAGCCACGCGCGCTGCTCGGCGTTCCATTCCGAACGGCGCAGAAAGCGGATACCCTCGTCCTGCAACGCCGGAATCAATTCGTTGTTGAGCGTGCTGTATTGTTTGGCCACCAACTCGTGTGCGCGCATGCTGATCGCACGCAGTGCTTCAGTGGGCGTGCGGTTGTCGGCCTCGGTGGGCGAGTTGACCAGTTCGGCCTTCTGCTTGAGCCCGGCCACGCGCACCTCGAAGAACTCGTCCAGATTGGTCGAGGAAATACACAGGAATTTCAGCCGCTCGAGCAGCGGCACGCGCGTATCGCGGGCCTGTTCGAGCACCCGATCATTGAATTCGAGCAGCGACAACTCGCGATTGATGAACAGATCGGGGGCATCGAGCTCGCGCTCTGCGACGTCTTTGGCGTTTGCACTCATGCGAAATCGACTCGCGGCGCGAGGCGCCGGCTTGAAAAATGGGCTTAACGGATAGCAACAGCAGATGACATTTCCATGACAGACGCGATACTGCAACTCAGCGCCTGGCATATCGATGCCTTTACCGACCGCGTATTTCGCGGTAACCCGGCCGCGGTGGTCCTGCTCGACGACTGGCTCGATGATACGACGCTGCTCGCGATCGCGGCCGAGCACAACCTGGCTGAAACCGCGTTCGTCGTACCCGGCGACACGACGCACCAGTTGCGCTGGTTCACGCCGACCTGCGAGGTCGAGTTGTGCGGTCACGCCACGCTGGCCAGCGCCTATGTGCTGTTGCACTGTCGCACGGGCTTTCGCGCGCCACTGCGTTTTGCCACCCGCCATGCAGGCGAACTCGGCGTGCGCGAAACCGACGGCATGCTCTGGCTGGATTTTCCCAGCCGACCGGCACAGCCGCTCGAGCGCGCGCCCGCAGCGGTCGAAGCCGCGCTGGGCGCAACCAGCGTGGCCTGGCATGTCGGCGCCAACCACCTGGCCATATTCGACCAGGCCGCGACCGTAGCCGCGCTCGCGCCCGATATGCGCGCACTGGCGGCCTGCAATCGCGAAGACAATCGCGGCGTGATCGCCACCGCCCCCGCCGACGACGGCATACACGATTTCGTCTCCCGCTATTTCGCACCCGCGCACGGTATCGACGAAGACCCGGTCACCGGCTCGGCGCACTGTACGCTCGCCCCCTACTGGGGCGCGCGTCTACACAAGACCGAACTCGCCGGACGCCAGATCTCGCGCCGCGGCGGCACCGTCATTTGCCGACTGGCCGACGATCGCGTGCATCTGGGCGGGCGTGCCGTACGCTATGCCGAAAACCAACTCTTCATCGACCTCGAGGCCGCTCGCTCATGACCCAATTCGCACTCGCCGCGGCCAGTCTGTACGGGCTGCTCGGGGTGCTGCTCGGCGCCTTCGGCGCCCATGCCCTGGCCGACCGGCTGACGGCCGACATGCAGGCGATCTGGCATACCGCCGTGCAATATCAGTTCTATCACGCGCTCGCGCTGCTCGGCGTCGGCCTGCTCGCTCGCCAGGGCGTGGGCTCCGCAGGCACGAGCGTAGCCACGATCTGCTTTGTTCTGGGCACGCTCGTTTTTTCCGGCAGCCTGTATCTGCTCGCCTTTTCGGGCCTTCGCTGGCTGGGCGCGATCACGCCCATCGGCGGCGTGCTGCTGATCGTGGGCTGGGCAGCGCTGTTGTGGGCGGTGCTGCGCGGCCAGTAGCTCGTCGGGCCTAGCCGATCTCGCGCAGCGTGATCAGCGCTTTGTCGACATGCCGGTTCGCGGCCATCTGGGCCTGATAGCGCAGACGCACGATGCCCTCGCGATCAATCACGAAGGTCACCCGGTTGCCCAGCACGCCCAGCGCACGGCCCACATCAAAGGCCTTGGACAGCGAACCGTCCTCGTCGGCAATCAACGCAAAATCGAGCGCGTGTTTCTCTGCGAAGTCCCGATGGCTGGCATCGTCGTCGGCGCTGATACCGATGACCTCGGCATCCATGGCGTTGAAGGCCTCGAGTTGATCGCGAAAGCCACAGGCCTGGCGGGTACACACGGGCGTACCGTCGCGCGGATAGAAATAGACCACGAGCGGCCGCTCTCCGAGCGACGCCTCGGTGTCGATCTCGCGCCCGTCGTGGGCACGGCGCTGGATAGCGGGGGCACGATCGCCCACATCGATTTTATGACTCATGAGCTTACCCGAATAGCGCGCGCCAGAGCACGACGGTAACGATGAATGCAACGGCCAGCCCCAGACTAACGCCTAACGCGCCGCCCCAGCGAGCGGTTTTTTTTTCGGTTTGGGTGGTTTTTTCCAGCCAGCGTCGTAACACACGCTCGTTACGACGATTGGCCTTCCAGGCAATATCGAAAATATCGCCGACCACCGGCACCAGGCCGACGAGGAAATCCACGCCCGCGTTGGCCCCCATACGCATCCATACGCTTTTGGGCGCACCCAGACGCAAGGCTTCGATCACCAGCAGGCTCGACAGCCCCGCACCGACCAGATCGCCAGCAAAGGGCACGAGGCCGGCAATGCCGTCGATGCCCACGCGTTTACGGATAACCGGAATTTCGAAGGCATCGTCGAGCCACCACGCGAGTCGGTCGATCCGGCTGAGGCTGGCACGGCGCTTGGCAAGCAGGGCGGGCGAAACGGTGTCGTTCATTAGGCAACCTTTAAGATTTATGCCGCCACGGCCGCGCTGGCGTCTTTTGCGCGTGCCAGACGTCGCCCCGCGCGTGTCGTTTGCTGAGGACAGGTAAACGAGCGGCACTGATATTTGCGATCATTGTAGGCGGATTCACCGCCCGACTGCGTTTAGCGGGCCAAGGAACGACATGAAAAAACTGTTCACCCTGTTGCTGATCGCGCTGCTGGCGTTCATCGCCTATGCGCTGTTCTGGCCCAGCGATTTCACGCCCCAGCCGTGGAATCCGGCGCCTGCGGTGACCGGCAACGCGCCGGTGCAAAGCGCGCCGCTGGCCCAGGCCGAACGTCTGGCCCAGGGTGTGGCCGTGGGCCCCGAAGATGTCGCGATCGACGATCAGGGGCGGCTGTATGCCGGCTACGAGGACGGTACGATCCGGCGTTTCGACAGCAACGGGCGCAACGGCGAGGTATTCGCCACGACCAATGGCCGCCCGCTCGGCCTGGCGTTCTCGGATGGCCCGGTGGCGCCGCCTGATAACGCAGCCCAGAACGGTATCCCCGCCGCAGACACGAGCCGCCCGGGCCAGACGCTGATCGTGGCCGATGCCGACAAGGGCCTGCTGGCGATCAACAGCGACGGCGATATCAAGATCCTGGCCAGCGGCGCCGACGGTGTGCCATTCAAATTCACCGACGATGTGGATGTCGCCGCCAACGGACGCATCTATTTTACCGACGCGTCGAGCAAGTACGACCAGGCGGCCTATCGCACCGATATTCTCGAACACGGCGGCCACGGCCGGCTGCTGGAATACGACCCGGACACCGCCAGCGTCACCGTGTTACTCGGCGGACTACAGTTCGCTAACGGTGTAGCTGTCAGCGGCGATCAATCCCATGTACTGGTCACCGAAACCGGCAGCTATCGTGTATTGCGCTACTGGCTGACCGGCGACAAGGCGGGTCAGAGCGATATTTTCATCGACCGGCTGCCGGGCTTTCCCGACGGGATCTCGCACGGCGCCGACAGCGATACGCTATGGGTCGCGCTGTTCGCCCCGCGCAACCAGCTGCTGGATTTCGCCGCCGACAAGCCCTGGCTGCGAAAAATCGTCTTCCATCTGCCCGAGGCGCTCCAGCCGGCGCCCAAGCACGTGGCCAGCCTGCTGGGGATCAAAGCCGATGGTACGGTGGTCACCGATTTGCGCGACGATGCAGCCAATGCCTTCGCCCCAATCACCAGCGTCGAAGAACACGGCGATACGCTCTATCTGGGCAGTCTTGCAGCCGACGCCTTCGCACGTATATCCCGACCGGCCCCGGTTACGCCATGAGCTCGAATCTCGAACAGGCACTCATCGAACTACGCCAGGCCCGCGCCGCGCTTGCCGAGCGTAGTGAGCCGGCGTTCGACGCCCGCCTGGCCGCGCTACGCGAATGGCAGGCCCGCAACACCGCGGCCCTGCATCGCCCCCTGGCCGAGCGCTACGACGGCGAAGATCTGCTGCATTTTCTTACCCGCAGCTTCTATCTTGAAGCGGATTGGTCGGAGCTGACCGCCGACCCTGGCAAGATCGCGAACCGTATCGGTCGCATCATCGACGACCATCGACCGCTGGTGATCGCGGTGCGTCTGCAGCATACCGCCGATACCCTGGATGCCGACATGGCCGAGCAGCTGGAAACGCGCACGCCCGATCAGCCCATCACCCGCAAGGGCTATGTCGCCGCCTTTCGCGAGGTTGGCCGATTCGACGTACGCGAACAGCAGATCGGCTGGGTCGGCGAGCTCGTGGATCTGCTCGGCGGCTTTGCCGACAACCGCGCCGCCTATTGGGCGTTCAAGCTGGCCAGCTCGCCAGCCAAGGCGCTGGGCATGGGCCAGACCTATGGCCTGCTGGCCGAAGGATTTTCGGCCATGCGCAACACCCGCGATCTGGAAACCGCGACCCGTGAAGCGCTGGCGTTGCAACGGCGCGAGCTCGACCGACTGATCGGGCGCACCGGGGGCAGCAGCTGATTGCGCTCGGCTGCGCCTTGCCGCATTCTCACGTCAAATTCCTCACCGCCGCTGTTCGATGACCATCACCATTTCCGATGCCAGCCTCGTACCGATCATCTCGCTGGCCGCCGGCATTGCCATTCTCGTGGTGCCGCGCCTGCTCAACTACATCGTCGCCGGCTATCTGATTCTTATCGGCGTGCTCGGTCTGGTGCATTTCTAGGGCGTATTCCCTAGCGTCGGCGCGCGATGCGCCGGCAGCCAGAACGCCAGCACCGCCGCGATCAGGCCAGCGGCTGCAGCCAGCGATAGCGGCGCGGCCGCACCGAAATGCTCGGCCACCGGCCCCAAAGCGATGATCGCCAACGCGCCCATCGCGTTGGCAAGCCCCAGTGCCAGACCGGAACCGAACGAGCGGTTCTCCGGTAACACGTCCTGGGCAATGAGCATGGTCAACGGCAGGGTCGAGAACAGCGCGATCCCCAACGCCGCCAGCACCAGCCATAGCCACAGCCCGTGCAGCACCACAAAGGCGACGAGCAGCACGCTCGACACCAGCATCGAGCCGATGAGTATCGGGCGCGTGGGCTGCGAATCGGCCAGACGCCCGCCACCGAGATTGCCGATCACGCCGACGACCATGAGCACGGTGATGAAACTCGCGCCGGCGGTGAGCCCGCCGCCGGCCTGGGACCACAACACCGGCACGAACGTAATCACACTGAAAATGATCAGCGCGCGCAAAGCGCAGAACAACACCAGCCGGCCCAAGGGCCCCGCATGCCGGCGCCAGGCGATCGGCGTGGTATCGGCCTGACGCGCGGGCAGGCTCGGCGCCCAGCGCCATAACAGCGGCAGGGTGAACAGGGCCGGGATCGACAGCAGCCACAGATACGACATCCCGATATGTACCACCACGAGGCTGGCCAGTGCTGGCCAAACGCCACGCCCGATTTCGCCGCCGACCAGAAAAAACGACATCGCACTGCCCTGGCGCTGATGCGACAGCAAGCGTACGCCGGCCAACGCCTGGGGATGAAACAGGGCATTGGAAATGCCGATGAGCACCAGCACGGCGATCAGCCAGGGCATCGTATCCACGAAACCGATCATCGCCCCACCGGCAGACGAACCCAGCAGGCCCAGCACGACGAACGTGCGCCCGCCGAAGCGATCGCCGAGCAGGCCGACCAGCGGCTGCAAGCCCTGACCGACCAGCAGCGCGGCCATGATGGTGCCGGCCAGGCTGACCGACAGCTGCATCTGAATCAGCAACGCCGGCAGGATGCCGGGCAGAAAGGTCGCCGCGCCGTCGTTGAGAAAATGCGACCAGCTCAGTCCCAGTAGCCGGCGCTCGGCGCCCATGCCGCTTTCGATCGTATCCGCCACTGGGGCTGCTCCTTGGTCGATGCAAGATGCAGCAAAGGCTACGTTCGCGCTTGCCCGCGGGCAAGGCGAGGTGGTCTAGAGCATGCCCACCTGGAGCTTGGCGGCGTCGCTCATCATTTCCATCGTCCACGGCGGGTCGAATACGAGCTCGACACGCACCTGGGCGATGGTGGGCACCATCTTGACCTTGTTACGCACGTCGTCGACGAGGATATCGCCCATGCCGCAGCCCGGCGCGGTCAGGGTCATGTCGATATCCACGATACGGGCCTGCGGGTCGCTATGATCGAAATCGCACTGATAGACCAGGCCGAGATCGACCAGATTGATCGGAATCTCCGGGTCGAACACGGTACGCATCTGGTCCCATACCATGGCTTCGACATCGTCGTTGCCCGCGCCTTCGGGCAGGCGCAGCGGCTCGGGCGGTTCCTGGCCGATGGCATCAGCGTTCTCACCGGCGATGCGAATCAGGTTGCCGGCGATATAGACCGTGAAGGAGCCGCCCAGCGCCTGGGTGATGTTGCCGTGGGTGCCGACCGGAATCTCGACCGTATCGCCGGCCGGAATGAGCACCGCTTCGCAGTCGCGCTGGAAGGTGACGGGTTCGTTGGAGGGCATCTGCATGGCTAGATACCTGCGTTGATGTAGATCAACATAGTCTACCAACCGCATTGATACCTGTCCGGCCGCCTGTATCGCATCATGCTCTGGTAGGATTGCGGCTATGAAAAAATCCCTGCTTGTCGTGGCCCACGGCAGTCGCCGTCAGGCTTCGAACGACGAAGTGCGCGCCCTCACCGAGCGCGTGCGCGCCGAATCCGGCGAGCGTTTCGCTGCGATCGAATGCGCCTTTCTGGAACTCGCCGACCCCTCCATCCCGGACGGTCTGGAACGCCTGATCGCCGACGGCGCGGCGCATATCACCGTGCTGCCCTATTTTCTGTCGGCCGGCCGGCATGTCGCCGAGGATATCCCGGAGGAAGTCGCCACAACCCAGGCACAGCATCCGGACGTGCATATCGAGATCGCCCCCTATCTGGGCACATCCGAAACCATGCCGAAGCTGTTGCTGACCATGCTCGCCGACAGCGCCGCCACCAGCGTCTAGACAATGGATCGTATCGCCGACAATCGCCGCTTCTGGCTGCTGCTCAATCTGGTGTTGCTGGTACTGCATGGCTTCGGCCTGTACTGCTATGTCGTGTACGGCTTTGCCCATCCGGTCACCCAGCTGTGGGCGATCGTGCTCATGATCCATATCCTCGAATTCCCGCTGGCCTTCATCGCCGTCCAGGGGCGCAAGGTCGGCTGGGGCACCACCATCATGGCCACGCTGATCTTCGGCTTTACCTGGTGGGTGCCCACGGGTCGGGGCGTTTTCCATGCGTGATTCGTTCAATGCCACGCGCGCGGCGCTGGTATGCGGTATCGCGGTCGCCCTGGTATCGCTGACCGGCGCGGTATTCCCGCCGGGGCTTTGGTACGAACAGCTCAACCAGCCGGCCGGCACACCGCCGGATATCGCGTTTCCGATCGCCTGGACGCTGTTGTATATCGGCATGGCCGTGGCCGCATGGCGCGTCTGGCGCGCGGCAGGCGTCGGTCGCGCGCTGGCGCTGTTCGCGCTCCAGCTGCTGCTCAATGCACTCTGGATGCCGGTGGCCTTCGGCGCCCACGCGCTGGTCTGGGCACTAATCGTCATCGTCGCGCTATGGCTGGTGCTGGCCGCAACACTCGCCGCCTTCTGGCGCATCGACCGACTCGCCGGACTTTTACTGGTGCCCTATCTGGCCTGGGTCAGTTATGCGGTCTATCTCAACGCCGGGCTATTGGTATTGAACTGGAACAGTCTGTAGGTCGCTTCGTCGTTATTCCCCGCAAGCCAGGAGTTGTTTCATGGCCTTTGTCGATAAATACGGCCCCTGGGCCCTGATTACCGGCGCGTCCGCCGGTATCGGCGCCGAGTTCGCGCGCCAGATCGCGGCCAAGGGCGTAAATGTCGCGCTCGTCGCACGCCGTCGCGAGCGACTGGAAGCCCTGGGCGCCGAACTCGAATCGGAATACGGCGTGCGGACCCTGGCCATCGGCGCCGACCTGTGTGCCGATGATTTTCTCACCACGATTACCGACGCCCTGGGTACGCGCCATGTGGGACTGCTGATCAACAACGCCGGCTCTGGCATGACCGGCGAATTTCTCGATCATGCGCTCGAAGACGAACTGCAGATGCTCGCGCTCAACTGCCGCGCGCCGCTGATACTGGCGCATCATTTCGGCCAGCGCATGCGCGACGACCGACGCGGCGGTATTGTCATGCTCGCCTCGGTGGCCGGCATCATGCCGACGCCGATGTTCTCCAATTACAGCGCCACCAAGGCCTGGAACCGCTTCCTCGGCGAAGGGCTGCACGAAGAACTCGCCCGCGACGGCGTCGATGTCGTTTCGCTGTGTCCGGGCCTGACCCAGAGCGAATTCTTCGATCACGCCAACGTCGATCCGACCAACTGGCCCGCGCCCATGCGCGCGACCATCATGAGCGCCGAAGATGTGGTCAAGGCCGCGCTCAAGGGCCTTGGCAAGCATTCGCAGGTGGTACCCGGCTTGTCTTATCGCATGCTGACCCGTCTGTCGCGGCTGTCCCCCGGTTCGCTCACGCCCTGGATGATCGACCGCGTGATGCGGTTCGCACTCCCCAAAAGCGACAACGCACGGTAGAAGGAACGATCGAAATGGCTGATCTGAGTAACAAGACGCTTTTCATTTCCGGTGCCTCGCGCGGCATCGGGCTGGCCATCGCGCTACGCGCCGCTCGCGACGGGGCCAATGTGGCCATCGCGGCCAAGACCGATACGCCGCACCCGAAGTTGCCGGGCACGATCTACACCGCGGCCGAACAAATCGAGGCGGCGGGCGGCAAGGCATTGCCGATCGTCTGCGATATCCGCGAAGAGGATCAGGTCGAGGCGGCGGTCGAGCAGACTGCCGAGCGTTTCGGCGGTATCGATATCTGCGTGAATAATGCCAGCGCCATTTCGTTGACCGGCACGCTGGAAACGCCGATGAAGCGCTACGATCTGATGAACCAGATCAACGCCCGCGGCAGCTATCTGGTCAGCCAGAAGTGCATTCCGCATCTCAAGAAGGCCGAGAATCCGCATGTGCTCATGCTCTCGCCGCCGCTCGACATGAAGCCGAAATGGTTCGGCCCGCATGTGGCCTATTCGATCGCGAAATACGGCATGAGCCTGTGCGTGCTGGGCATGGCTGAGGAATTCGCCGAAGACGGCATCGCCTTCAATGCGCTGTGGCCGCGTACGGGTATTGCCACCGCAGCGATTGATCTGATCGGGGGCAAGGAAATGCAGTCGCATTGCCGCACCCCCGAGATCATGGCCGACGCCGCGCATATCATCCTGACCAAGAACAGCCGCGACTTCACCGGCCGCTTCTGCATGGACGATGTGCTGCTGCACGAAAACGGCGTCAACGACTTCGAGCAATACGCGGTCGATCCGAGCAAGGAACTCTGGCCCGACTTTTTCGTTCCGGACGACGTACCGCCGCCGCCCGGCTCGATGGGCAATCGCACCGACTGAAGCCGGTGCGCTGGCGGCCCCGGCATGCGCCGGGGCCGTAGCCCTTAGAAATTCACGATCGCGATCACCTGCGAATAGACGTTGGTGTCGTCATCGCCAATCTGTGTGCCGCCTTCGGCCGCCGACTTGTCCGGCGTGTAGAAGCCAACCAACGGGCTGATCACGAGATGCTCGTTGACGATCCACTGCGCATAGAGATCGACTTCGTTGCCGTCGAGAAAACCGTCGCCGGCATTGTCGAACTGGAAGAACAGCGCGCCCAGTTCGACCGTTTCCGAGGGCGCCAGGGCCAGCCCCACATGGTGGACGTCGGTATCGCTGTTGAACGGCCCGGCATAGTTGGCCGCCACTTCCCCCTGGAACCAGGTGCCATAACCCCGGTTGAACCCGAAGAATAGCGGATCGAAGCCGCCCGAAAAGCTGGAAAAACGGTAGGTCAGTTTGGGCGACCAGGGCATGTCGGCAAACGTCCAGCCGGCTTCGCCGTACCAGGCGTGATCGTCGCCACCGCCGGCATAGTCGTCGCCATTGTCCTGATCGACATACTCGGTCGAGACGAACAGGTTTTCCACGCCCAGACTGCCGTTGGCGCGAAACGCCAGTGTTTTCTGGCCGTCACGATGTTGATAGCCCAGGAATTCGGCCGATTCCTCGTCGACGTCCAGACCTTTGAGATAAGTCACGCCGACGGTGCCGTAGGTGGCGTCCCGGTATTCGAGATTGGCACCCGCCAGTTCCATTTCGGCCTGGGCCTTGTTGTCGGAATGCAGCCAGAAACCGTCCAGATGAAACCCGCTGTCGCCGCCCAGGCGCAGAATGGCGGTCTTGTCGAAGGCCTTGCGGGCCGCAAGCCAGTACGCGCCGCCGCGACTGAGCCCGTTCGGGGCGATACCGGCATCGGCGAGCGGCTGGAAGCCTTCGCCGAAGTTCAGCGAATCGCCGTTGATGAGAAAACCGTCGCCGATGGTGAAACTCTGGCGCCCGAACGACAGGTCGATACCGTCTTCGCCCAGCCAGGGCACGAGATCGCCCGACACCCAGCCGATATAGGCGTCCTCGACCTGGGTGTCTTCTTCCTTGCCGGTCGAAAAACCACCGGCATCGCCATCGCCACGGGTGGCGGAACTCAACAGGTTGAACGCGCCGTAGACGCTGCCCGCGCCGTCGAGGCCGGTGGCTGCGCTCAAGCCGTATTTGGCATAGCCTTCCTGCCAGGTCGGGCTGTCGTCTTCGGTACGCAGCACCTGCGCATAGGACTTCGAGCTGTTGAATACACCGACCGCGGCTTCGAAATCGAAGTCGATCACGGTGTCGCCGTTATCGTAGAGCGTATGGGCGCCGGCCTGACTCGATGCCAGAGCCGCGGTGGCGGCCAGTGCAATAGCCACCGCGCGCCGGCTGTTGGTTGTGTTCATGAATCCCCCTTGGCTTGTGGGCGCAGTGCGCCCGGTTTATGACGATTCCGATATTGATGGACGTGCGGGCAACGACGGCCGTTGGCGAGCTGCATGATCGACTTGCTCGACTACGGCCGATCCCCCAGCCCGTCGCGAATGGCAATGCGCTTGGCGCGCATGCGCTCGAGCAACACGTTGCGCCTGACATCGATACGCTCGAGCGGCTCGGCCCGCAAAGTGGCGACCTCCGAGGCGGTATACGGCACGAAGTCGACGGGCGTGCTGTCACCGGCGATATCGCTGGTGAGCATCCAGTTGAGCAAGTCCGCCAGCTGGGCGTCGGTGAAACTCGACAGCGACACGCCGGGCACCTGCACCAGAAACGCGCGCCCGCCCTCCACGTCGAGAAAATGACCAACGAAATCCTTCATCCGCGGCACATCGTTGGCGCGTGAGCCCTCGCCGTCGACGTGGTGACAGCCCGAGCATTCGAGCTGATAGTTCACCTGCGGGCGATAGCCGGCTTCGCGCGGCGTGAGCGCCGGCACCTCGTTGCCGGGGGCCGGCCGATTGTCCGGCCCCGGCAGACTCTGTGCCGCGGCCATTTCACCGACGAGCAACAGTGCGACAGCGCACAGCGGCGCCAAGAAGCGCACACGCATGCCCATCGTGCTAGCTGGCCACATCCCGAATGGTCGCAATCGTGCAGTTATAGGTCAGATGCTCGGCGCCCAGACACCAGTTGATGTCGTTGTTGTTGAAGGGGCGATAGAGCGGCTGCTCGCTGTCGTTGCGGTTACAGGCACACTGGCCGCAGGCCTGCTTACCGCAGCAATCGTTGTAGGCGATGATGTAATCGCGCCCGTCGGCGGGGTTGTGGCAGGTGCCTACCCAGGTGACTTCCGATACATCCGTGCCGGGCGGGCAGGCATTGATGGTGCCGCCGCAACAGGTACACAGAAAGCCATCGATCGAGCAATAGCGCCAGTAGTCACAGCTTTGCGGATCGCCGGGATCACCGGGCGTGCCCGGTTCGGCCGCATGCGCGTTACCGGCGCTGCGATCCACCGGCAGGATCAACGGCAGCGCGCTGCCGACCACCACCCAGGAGCCGAAACGCACCAGGGCGTTGCGGCGCGAAGTCGAATACGCGACCTGACGGGTCGAGCGTTCGAAGAAACGATCTAGAAATTTCATGGTGTCCCCCGGTGGTTAGTGCGCGGCCCGCTTGTGGCCCTGCATGTATTCCTGGAGTGAGCCCACGCCCATGGACTGGGCTTCGAACAGGCTTTCCAGATGTTCTCGGTTGTTGACCAGGCCCTTGGCGCGAAGCACGCCGTCGGCATCGATGAGCACTGCATAGGGCAGCTTGCCGATCTGGTAGGTCATGCCGATCTCCGGGCCGACCACATAGATGGCGTCCTCCAGGCCGTGCTCGGCGATCAGCGCCTGTTGCGAAGCGGCATCGCCGTCGCTGACATACACCACGTCCAGATCGCGCCGATAGCTGCGTGCCAGCGAACGCAGCGTCGGCAACAGCGATTTGCAGATCGGACAGGTCGGCGACATGAAAAACAGCAGCTGGCCCTTGTCGGCCTTGTAGCCGACATTCACCGGGCGCTCGTGGCGATCGGTGGCAGTGACCTGCGGCGCGGGGCTGTTCACGGCCACGCCCTTGTCGAGCATGAGCGCGCCGGCCGGTGCTATACGCGAGTGCAGCACGCCCACCTGGCGCACCAGCGCCATCACCACGAACGCAAGCGCCACGACCACAACCCACAGCAGAATCTGGGACAACACAGCGACATCCATGACTATCTCCCGGAGAGCGACTTCAGGCGCGGCTGGTTGGTCAGCAGCCCTTCGGTCGCGGTATAAAGGATGAGAACGGCGGCCACACTGGCGCCGATCAGAAACAGGCCGAAGCCATGCAGCACGGCGGTGGTGCTGGGCATGGCGGCGAGTACGGCCATTGCGATCAACACCGCATTGCGTACCAGCAAGGCACCCGACAACGGACGCTCCAGACCCGGCCCGCTGCAGCCGCAATCGATCTCGCGACGTCCGCGCCAGAGGTTGATCGCGATCGCGGCCGTATACAACGCCAGCAGCAGAGCTGCGCTGGCGGCGCCCCAGGCACGCAGGCCCGGCACCAGCAGCGCGACCGCAATCAACACTTCAAGCACCGGCAGCGCCCGGGCCGCCAGCGACACGGCATGACCGGAGAGCAATGCATAGTCCTCGATCTGGCGCGCAAAGCGATGCGGCGCACGCAACTTGTGGCTGGCGCCGGTCAGCAGGATGACCGCCAGCACCAACGAACAGGCCACGGCAACGATCGGATGAATCATCACGGCCTCCTTAGTGGCTGCTGAGCACCAGCGCCGGTATCGCGCTGATGCCCTCTACCGTGTGCATGTATTCCATCTTGGACAGGTCGAATACATCGAGCCCGCCCTCGATATTCACGCCCAGCAACAGCGGCTTGTCGTCGGAGGTCGCATTCAGGCTCCAGACATAGTTTTCGGTCTTGAGCTCGCCGACCTTTTCATGGCTGTCCAGATCGAAGGCCCAGATGGTGTCGCTGGGGTCTTCCCAATTGCGATCGCCATGGTCCTTGTGCACCAGTACATAGAGTTCGTTGCGCGCCGGCGAGATCGTCATCAGCTGCCAGCCACCCACGCCCCAGCCCGCTTCACGCTGGGCATCGGTGAACAACGACCAGCGCTCGCCCGCCACCGGCTTGTCGCCGGAGACGTCGATCGGCTGGATCACGCCGTCGAGCGTGGTGAAGTAGTACATATCGCCGTTGCGGGCAGCACGTTCGTTCATCGCGGTTTCGTTCGGGTCGAAGAACGGCGTGCGCACGCGCGAAACTTCGTGGCCGCTGTCGTCGAGCTTGACGCGCTGGAAGCTGCCGTCGCCACACACCGAGCCGAAGGCGCGCTTTCCGATCGGGTAGTTGAGCACACAGCCGGCGATATCGATTTCGCTGGCTACACTCTGGTTTTCGGTATCGACCACCGTGACCGAGGTCGACGGTGTGAAGTTGTAGATATAGACGAAGCGATCGTCGTTGCTCATGGTCAGCATGTTGCGTTCCATGAGGATATTGGCGCGCTTTTTGGGAATCTCGACTTCCCAGACCGGCTCCAGCGTTTGTGTATCCCAGGTGGTAAGCACGTCGGTACGTTCACCGCGCACCCCGCGCGACCAGAAGGTATCGGCCGAATACAGGCGGGTATCGTCATGCGAGAGCACTGACGGCGCGAGATAGCCGGTCGGGATCATGCCCAGCATTTTCTTTTGTTCCGGATCGACCACGACCACCTTGCCGGTGGTGGCATTATCGAACTGGGTATCGATGATGTAGGCACGATGCGGGCCCGGCTTGTCGAGCGTGACGGTACCGATTTCATCGGGCGGCAACTGCGCCATGGCGCCGGCACTCCAGACCAGCGCGGCGAGCGCGGCAACACCGCCGGCACGCAACAGTCGTTTGTTCATAGTCGTTCCTCGCTTGAGCTGTTCGATACGAGCGGCACGGCCGGCCCACGGCCGCGTCGACCGCAAATTCAGTGCAGCTGCGCTGGTGCGCCCGACTGCCCCCTCGCCTATACCAGCGGTATCTCAAGACTGCGCCGCTGACGCCCCGGGCGCATGTCGGTTGGTGCAATTCGGCTTGTCGTGACGTGCATCAAGGTTTGTTCGCCGAAACTATGCACAAACGCGTTTGGCGCCCCCACCCGGCCGGATCGGGCACGCACGGCAAAGTACCGGGCCATCGGCACACCAGCGACCGATGACCCGGGTGCACGGCTTATCGTGGCGCGGCGTCGTCTTCCGCCTCGGCGGCCAGATCGTGCTGGCGCTTGATCAGATACGCATGGATCGTTTCGATTTGCTGTTGCGACAAGCGATCGGCGAACGATGGCATGCCCTGCTTGATACGGGTGCCACCGGCGACGATGCGCAGAAAATCGTCGTGCGTGGCGGCCGACATATTGCGCAGATTGGGCACGACCCCGCCGCTATAGGCGCTAAAGCCATGACACACGCCGCAATGGACATTGAACAGGTCCCGCCCCTGGGCAATCGTATCCGCATCGGCCTCGTTGGCCGGTATATCGGCCTCGATGGCCTGCACGCGCTTGGGCTCGTCGGGCAGGCGCGCCTTGCCGCCGAGCTTGTAGGTCAGCACCCGCGCCCGCGGCTCAACCTGTGTGTTCGCCGCCAGCCCGCCGAAGGCGGTCGGCAAAACACCGCCCCAACCGGCCATGAAGGTCACGTACTGCTCGCCATCGACCCTGTAGGTCACCGGACCGGCCATCACGCCGGTATTCGCGGGCGATCGCCAGAGTAGCTCGCCGTCATCGGCGGCGTAGGCCCGTACTTCGCCATTGGCGGTGCCCTGAAATACCAGCCCGCCGGCGGTCGAGAGGGTGCCGCCGTTCCAGATCGTCGGATAATCCTGGCTCCAGACCTCGCGCTGGGCGACCGGGTCCCAGGCCAGCAGCTTGCCGCGATCATATTCACGATCTCGGCGCGGGCCTTGGCATCTTCGGGCAAGGCCACCGGCTGTGTACCCAGCTGCAGGGTGCCGCGGCCCTGCCAGGTCGCCTCGTTGTCGGGTTCGAGCAACGCCGGCGCAATCTGGGCCGGGATATAGGCCAGCCCGGTTTGCGGGTTGTACGACATGGGCATCCAGTTATGCCCGCCCAGCGGGCCGGGCATCATCAACTTCGGCCCCTTCGTCCAGTCGGCCTTTTCCATGTCGACCACGGGGCGGCCGGTCTTCAGGTCGATACGCTTGGCCCAATTCACCGGCACGTATTTCTCGGCCGAAATGAGTTCGCCGTTGGTCCGGTCGATCACGTAATAGAAACCGTTCTTGGGTGCCTGCATGAGCACCGGGCGTGTCTTGCCGTCGATTTCAAGATCGGCGAGCGTGATCGTCTGCGTCGAGGTGAAATCCCACTGGTCGCCCGGCGTCTGCTGATAGTGCCAGACGTATTCGCCGGTCTCGGGGCGAATCGCGACGATGGAAGCCACGAACAGGTTATCGCCCTTCCCTTCGCTGCGCGCCTGGCGGTTCCAGAGGCTGGCGTTGCCGACCCCGATATAGAGCAGATCCAGTTTCGGGTCGTAGGCCATCGAGTCCCACACGGTCCCGCCGCCGCCCTGTTTCCAGTACTTGTCACCAAACCAGGTCTTGCGCGCCATTGCCATGGCCTTGCTTTCGGCCGGCTTGGACGGATCACCCGGCACGGTGAAAAAGCGCCAGGCCTGTTTGCCGGTGTCGGCGTCGTAGGCAGTGATATAGCCACGCACGCCCATTTCTGCGCCGCCGTTGCCGATGATCACCCGGCCTTTGACCACGCGCGGCGCACCGGTGATGGTCTGGCTGCGGTCGGTGTCGATGAGCGTGTTCACGCTCCAGACTTCGTCACCGCTATCGGCATCGAGCGCGATCAACCGGCCATCGAAGGCGCCGACGAACACCTTGCCCTCGTAGACCGCCACACCACGGTTGACCGGCCCGCAGCAGCCGTCGCGCGCCGCTGTTTTCGCGACCTCGGGGTCGTATTTCCACAACAGCTCGCCGGTTTTGGCGTCGAAGGCATAAACGATGCTGAACGCGCTGGTGGTGTACATGACGCCGTCAACGACGATCGGCGTGGCTTCCACGCCGCGATCGATATCCAGCCGGACCGACCACGCCAGCCCCAGATCGGCCACGTTGTCCTGATCGATCTGGTCGAGTCGGCTGAAGCGCTGCTCCTGGTAGGTACCGCCGTGCGTCATCCAGTTGCCGGGCTCATCGGCTGCATTATTCAGCCGGGCCGTATCCACCGCCGGCGCCGCAACGGCCACGCCGGCCCCGACAAACACGCACAACGCGCCACACAGGCGCGCCGCCGCGCCTATCCGATTCTTCATCGCCCTCTCCTCGTCTTATCGCACGTCGGCCATTGGCGGCGACGGCTTGTTTTTGATTTTTTTAGCCGGCACGCAGCATCGGCGCCAGGGTTCGATGCGTGCCGGCTGCTGGCCGAGCCAGGCAACCGGCACGTCTTGCGGTCAGAGTACGACCGTGGTTACCCGCTCTTCGGTATAGGCCAGAACCCCGGACAGGCCGCATTCGCGGCCGATGCCGCTTTGCTTGAAACCGCCCCAGGGTAGTTGCGGGTCGATCGGCGCCCAGGCGTTGATACCGATCGCGCCGGCCTCGATCCGGCGGGCCACGCGGTGCGCACGGGCGACATTCGCCGTCCATACCGTCGCCGCCAGGCCATAGCGGGTGTCATTAGCGATGGCGATGGCTTCGGCTTCGTCGGCGAAGGGGATTACCGTGCCGACCGGGCCGAAGATTTCGTCGCGGGCGATGCTCATATCGTTGCGGGCGTTGGCGAATACCGTCGGACGCACATACCAGCCGCCGCTTTCATGCTCGGACGGTCCGCCGGCCAGCAGCGTCGCGCCTTCGTCGCTGCCCCGGCGGATATAGTCGTTGATCTTGTCGTACTGGCCCTGGCTGGCGACCGCGCCCATCTGCGTATCGGCATCGGCCGGATCGCCCACTTGAATACCGCGCGCGAGTTCGGCGAGCCTGGCACTGAAAGTCTCGGCGATATCCTGATGTACGAGAATACGGGTACCGGCGGCACAGACCTGGCCCTGGTTGAACAACAGGCCCATGCCGCAGCCGCCCACGGCCGCCTCGAGATCCGCATCGTCGAATACAATCTGCGGGCTCTTGCCGCCGAGCTCGAGCGCGACATGCTTGAACAGGGGCGCGGCCAGACGCTGGATCGCCGCGCCCGTTTCCGGGCTCCCCGTGAAGGTGATCTTGGCAACCTTCGGATGTTCACACAGCACCGGCCCGAGCGTTGCGCCGTCGCCGGTCACCACATTGACCACACCGTCGGGAATGCCGGCTTCCTGGCATAGCCGAGCCAGATGCAGCGCCGACATCGGCGTCTGTTCGGCCGGTTTGATCACGGTCGTACAACCGGCGGCGAGTAGCGCACCGAGTTTCCAGCAGGTGATCATCAACGGCGTATTCCAGGGCACGATGGCCGCGACCACGCCCACCGGAACCAGCTCGGTGTAGGACAAGGTGGGCTGGCCCATATAGCCGGCGGTGGGAATGGTGCGGCCTTCGAGCTTGTCGGCCCAGCCCGCGGCATGCCGCAGGGTGGCAATCGCATTGGGCAGATCGAGCATGCGCGGCTCGGCGAGCGGGCGGCCAATCGCATTCGCGTCCATATCGGCGAGCTGCTCGGCATCGCGTTCGACCAGATCCGCCAGACGATGCAGACACAAGCCGCGCGCCGCGCCGCTCATCTGCGACCATTCGCCGCCCTTGAGTTGCGCATGCGCTGCATCGATCGCCCGCGTGGCGTCGTCGGCGGTACCTGCCGCCGAGGTGGCCAGCGTTTGCCCGCTCGCCGGGTCGGGCAGGGTCATGGTCGCGCCATCGGAGGCGTCGACCGCCTGGCCGGCGATGAAGTGTTGGAATGCCTGATTCACGCGTGCTCCTCGAACAGTTAGACACGCACGGGCCCACGCTCGCGACAAACGTGATCGATGACCCGCGGTGATCGGTTATCGGTGCGTTCGAGCCTGCGCCCCGGCGGCCCACCCCGCATGCGCCAGCGTGCATATCGGCTTGTCGCTGTGTGCAGCGAGCGCACTTGCGCGGTGCGCGCTTTGACAGTGCGCGAACAACGGGGTAAACACGAATAAAAGCGTTGCAGGCGCGCCCGACGAACTGGCATGCGCATTGCAACTATTCGACCCGACACAATCGGGCGCTACGGGCTGGAGACCGTCGAATCACATGTCGTATCCGCAATACCGACCGCAGGCGAGCCGTTTTTCCGATCTCGGCGGCTGGCAGGACTATGTCAACCTGCATTTTCCGCCACTGCAGATGACCAGCCGTACGACATCCCCGTTCCAGGCGCAGGCCAGCAGCTGTGCACTGGGTGAGTGCACGTTGACCCATATCGGCAGTGCCGCCTCGGACGTGGCCCGGACGCCGCAACTGGCCCGCCAGGCCAACGCCGGTTACCTGAAAGTGATGTGGCAACTCGCCGGCAGCGTGGAACTCAGCCAGGATCGCCGCTCGGTGTGTCTGGTGCCGGGTCGGGCTTCGCTGTGTGATACCACCCGCCCCTACCGGATCCGCGTCGGCGACGGCGCCCGCCTGGCCGTGCTGCTGATCCCCTACGATGTCGACAGCCGCCTGCCGCGCTATGCGGAACGGGTCAGTGCGACCGAACTCAACGATATCCCGACCATGCAGGCGGCGCTCGGCGCGATTACCGGACTCGCCCGTTCGCGCCCCCAGGCCGATGACCCGGGCATTAGCGATGTCATGCAGGGCGTGGGCGCGATGCTCGCCGCCACCTTCGCGCGGGCCGCCGAGCCGGATGAAGCCGATCTCGACGCCCAGCGCATCCAGCGCGCCCGCCACTATATCTCCACCCATCTGGCCAGCAGCGACCTCACACCCGATCGGCTGGCCAGCGTATTGTGCGTGTCGCGGCGCACGCTCTACGGCCTGCTCGCCCGTCAGGGCACGACCCCTGCCCGCCTGATCAGCGAAACCCGACTACAACACGCGCGTGACGCGCTGGCGCAGGATACGACGTCCAGCCAGTCGATTACCGATATCGCGCTCGCCCACGGCTTTGGCGACAGTGCCCGCTTCAGCCATGCCTTCAAGGATCGCTTTGGTGTAGCCCCTAGTATCTGGCGCGGGCGCCACCAGGCCAATTAAGCCTCTGTCGGCTTGCGTCTAAGGCCGGACCGGGCAACCGGTTTCGCCAAGACCGCAGGTTGGATTCGCACAGCGTAATCCACGCCCAACGCTACCCCAGACCGAGTCGCGCGCAGCGCCTCGAAACGGCTGCGCCGTAGCTTCCCATCGAGGCGCAGATACCTGATTTCGTTGCGCACGGCGACATGCCTCGCCTCCTCCCGTGTTGCGTCTGACGCTTATTTGCTTGCCCTTGTTCAAGCTCTGCGCCTGTGCGGACGATATACCCGTACGCGCAATCGGCGCCGCCGTCGATCGCCAGAAATAACGTCAATTTTGCCGATAAACCTTGTCGTCGCGGCACAGCCACCCCCTCAATGCCTGAGGACGACTTGAGCCGGGCTCTTTCGAAGGAAAAACCTATGTCTTCTCTACTGAAAAGCGTCAAAGCGAAATTGAGCGCCGGCTTCGCGCTCATTCTGTTGCTTGTCATTGCGCTGGGTGTTTTGAGTTACAACGCCTTGGGTAACAGCAACGACTTCACCCGTTCGATCTACAACGAAAACCTGGGCGCGCTGTCGTATATCACGCAGGCGCATATCAGGCTTAACGGTATGCAGGCGAACATGCTCACGGTGATCGACAACGCCGATCCGCGCGCCGCAGATACCTACGTAACTGAGGCGCGAGATCGCATGGAAAAGATCACGCAGGCCTGGAACGCCTACTACCCCGCGCTGGTCAGCACGGATGCCGAGCGGGCCGTGGCCAGCCAGTCCGACGCGACAATTGCAAAACTGCCGTCGGTAATTCAGACGCTAACCCGCGAAATAGACAACAACGCATTCGAGCAAGCCCGCGCAACGTATCGCGAACAGGCACTACCCCTGTTCGATTCGCTGCGCGACACGCTGGGCGATATCGAAGAGCAACAGGTCGCCCAGGCCGATGGCGCCTTTGCTACATCGCAGGCATCGAGCGATTTCGGCCGCCAAGTCATCGTGGCAGCCGTGATCGGCGTACTGGTGCTGGCGATTGCCCTGGTCGTGATCCTGACGCGCATGATCACCTCGCCGCTGAACCAGGCCCTGAGCGTGGTCCATGCCATCGCCGACGGTCATCTGGATACGCCGATTCATACCAACCGTCGCGACGAATTCGGCGCCATGCTGGTCGCGTTGTCCACGATGCAGGATCGGTTGTCCGATATCGTATCCCGTGTGCGTGACAGCTCGGATTCGGTCAGCGTCGGTGCGGGCCAGATCGCGACCGGTAACGACGAACTCAGCTCGCGGACCCAGGAGCAGGCGGCCAACCTCGAGGAAACGGCTGCCTCCATGGAACAGATGACCTCCACGGTCAAACAGAATGCCGACAACGCAGCGCAGGCCGATCAGCTGGCCCGCGGCGTACGCAGCCAGGCCGAAAATGGCGGCCAGGTGGTCAGTCAGGCGGTCGCCTCCATGCAGGAAATCGAGGAATCGAGCCGCAAGATTTCCTCGATTGTCGGCCTGATCGACGACATCGCGTTCCAGACCAACCTGCTTGCGCTCAACGCCTCGGTCGAGGCAGCCCGCGCCGGCGAACAGGGCCGCGGCTTTGCCGTGGTGGCCGCGGAAGTCCGCAACCTGGCCAGCCGCAGCGCGACCGCGGCCAAGGACATCAAGGAACTGGTCGAGGACAGCGCCAACAAGGTCAAGGAAGGCTCGTCCCAGGTCAGCCTGTCGGGTCGTACGCTCGACGAGATCGTGGACAGCGTGAACAAGGTCTCGGATCTGATCTCCGAAATCGCGGCCGCCAGCCAGGAACAGTCCAGCGGTATCGATCAGGTCAACCTGGCCGTGTCGCAGATGGACAGCATGACCCAGCAGAATGCTTCGCTGGTCGAGGAATCGGCGGCCGCCAGCCGTTCGCTCGAAGAGCAGGCCAATACGCTGAAAACGCAGATGGCGTTCTTCCGTATCGCCGCGACCGCAGCGATGGGTGCGCCGGCGGTACAGTCGCATGTGGCCCATACGCCGGCCGCGCCGGCGAGCAAGACCGCCGCCGCCAAGCCAGCCAGCCCGGCGCCCAAGCGCGAGCCGCGCAAGGCCGAGCCTGCACTGGTCGAAGACGACGCCGATTGGGCCACGTTCTAAACAACGGCCCCACGAAAAAGCCCCGCTCCGGCGGGGCTTTTTTTATGCACAGGGCGGGCGCCGCACAACGCCCGCCAGTTCCGCTATGAATGACCGTGATGCCCCAGACGGCGGTCGATTACATGCTTGGCCTTGCCCAGCGAACGCTCCAGCGTACCCACGGCCGACAGCGTGATCTTGGTGCTGATGCCGATATAGGACTTGATGTGCTGCTGCAGATTGCTCAGCGTTTCATCCTCGGTGGCATGGTCGTCGAAATCGTGGCCACGCTCGACGGTGAGTGCGACATGATCGAGATTGCCCTCGCGGGTGAGCTCGATGAGATAGTGCGGCGCCAGGCCTTTTTGCTTGCAGATGATCTCTTCGATCTGGGTTGGAAACACGTTCACGCCACGGATGATGAGCATGTCGTCGGAGCGACCGGTGATCTTGTCGATACGGCGCATGGAACGCGCGGTGGGTGCCAGCAGCCGGGTGAGATCGCGGGTGCGATAGCGCACGATCGGCAGGGCTTCCTTGGTCAGCGACGTGAATACCAGCTCGCCGGGCTCGCCATCGGGCATGACCTCGCCGGTATCCGGGTCGATGATTTCGGGGTAGAAATGATCCTCCCAGATCACCGGCCCGTCCTTGGTTTCGACGCATTCGTTGGCCACGCCCGGGCCCATCACTTCCGATAGACCATAGATATCCACCGCGTCGATACCCGCGCGGCGCTCGATTTCTTCGCGCATGGCATTGGTCCAGGGCTCGGCGCCGAAAATGCCGATCTCCAGCGAGGAGTCGCGTGGATCCAGCCCCTGGCGCTCGAACTCTTCGATGATATTGAGCATGTACGAGGGCGTGACCATGATGATGCGCGGCTTGAAATCGCGGATCAGCTGGACCTGCTTTTCGGTCTGCCCACCCGACATCGGGATCACGGTACAACCGAGTTTTTCGGCGCCGTAGTGGGCGCCGAGACCGCCGGTGAACAGACCGTAGCCATAGGCCACATGCACGATATCGCCCGGCTTGCCGCCAGCGGCGCGGATAGAGCGGGCGACCAGGTTGGCCCAGGTCTCGATATCGTTGGCGGTATAGCCCACCACCGTCGGTTTGCCGGTGGTCCCGCTGGAGGCATGGATACGCGACACCCGCTCGCGCGGCACGGCGAACATATCGAACGGATAGGCGTCGCGCAGATCCTGCTTGGTGGTGAACGGAAACTTCGCCAGATCGGCCAGCGTTTCCAGATCGCTCGGGTGCACGCCGGCCGCATCGAACTTGGCCTTGTAGCGCGGCACGTTGTCGTAGGCGTGCTGCAGGGACCATTTCAGCCGTTCCAGCTGTAGCGCCTGCAGTTCGTTGCGGCTCGCGGTCTCGATCGGTTCGAGCAGCGATGCGGGTTCCATCAATGCAGCCATGTTCGTCTCCTCCGTCTCGTTTGTGTAAGAAAGCGTCTGCGGTATGGGCCCCGAGCGCTTTTTCATGTTTTCGGGTCCGTGCCAGACGACGCAGGCACGCCCCACTTGATGTTCACGACGCCATCACGTCCAGCACGTCGCCTCGCACCTGGTGCGCACGCCCGCGAAACAGCACCACGGTTTCGTCGTTCTGATTGCGCACGGTGACGTCGTAGACGCCGGTTCGCCCCGAGCGCGAGCGTTGCTCGGCTTCGGCCACCAGCACGTCGCCTGCGAACGCCGGACGCAGATAATCCACGTTGCAGGCCGCGCCCACGGTGTTGTGGTTACCGCTGTTGCAGGCAAACGCAAACGCGCTGTCGGCGAGCGAAAAGATCAGCCCGCCGTGGCAGGTCTTGTGGCCGTTGACCATGTCGTCGCGTACCGGCATGGATACGCGGGCATAGCCGGGCGCCATGGCATCGATATGCATGCCGAGCATGCGCGAGGCCTCATCGCGGGCGAACATTGCCTCGCCGACGCGCTCGGCCAGCGCCTGGGCATCCGTATCCACGGGCGCGACCGATGCGCCGTTCTGGCTGGATTGCATTGCGTTGTCTCCTCTTGCGAAAGCACCTGTTCGGGCCGGCGCGCTGCCTTTTTATGTTCGTTGCAGCGTCGCCGGTGTGTTTGTTATTCAGCGACCTTTGAATTCGGGCGTGCGTTTTTCGCTGAACGCAGCCACGCCTTCGGCATAGTCTTCGCTACGGCCGAGCTCGCCCATGGCATCACGTTCGGCGTCGAGCTGCGCATCGAGATTGTTGTTGGCGCCGGCGTACATCAGCTCTTTCGTGCGGGCCAGACCCCGGGTCGGCGCTTTCGACAGATGCTCGACAAGCTTGTCGATTTCGGCCTCAAACGCCTCGTCGTCCACGCAGCGCCAGATCAGACCCCAGTCCGCCGCGGTCGGCGCATCGATGGGTTCGCCCAGCATGGCAATGCCCATGGCTCGGGCCATGCCGATGCGTCGCGCCAGGAAATAGGTGCCGCCGGTATCGGGAATCAGGCCCAGCTTGCAGAAGCTTTCGATGAACCTGGCCGAGCGGCGGGCGATGACCAGATCGCAGGCCAGCGCAAGATTCGCACCCGCACCTGCGGCCACGCCGTTGACCCCGCAGACCACCGGCAGCGGCAACGCACGCAGGCGCCGCACCAGCGGTGCGTAATAGGTTTCGACCGAATAGGCCAGATCGGGCGCTTCGCTGGAGGTCGATACCGCACGATCGCCCAGATCCTGGCCGGCACAAAAGCCCTTGCCAGCACCGGTGAGCAGCAGCACGCGCACCGAGTCGTCAGCTTCGACCGTGTCGAGCGCTTCGGCCAGCGCTTCGTGCATGGCCACATTGAAGCTGTTGAGCTTGTTCGGGCGGTTGAGCGTGATTCGGGCAATGCCGGAATCGATGCTCAGAATGATGGAATCGTCTGCCATGAGAATCTCCTTACGCGGCGGCCGTTTCTTCGGCCTCCGGCGTCCAGTCGGTGGTGGCGACCATGGTCAGCACGTCGTACTGGGCCACGACTTCGTCGTTCTGATTGGTCACGGTGGCGTCCCAGCGCACTTCGCCGTATTCGGTGTTCTCGCGCTTGGTCTTGTGCTTGCAGGTGAGTGCCACCTTGAGCGCATCCCCCGGATAGGCCGGCGTCATGAAACGCAGGTTGTCGACGCCGTAGTTGGCGAGCACCGGGCCCGGATTGGGTTCGACGAACAGGCCGGCGGCCAGCGAGACGATGTAGTAGCCGTGGGCCACACGCCCGTCGAAGAACGGATTGGCCTTGGCCGCATCCTCGTCCATATGCGCGTAGAAGGTATCGCCGGTGAAGTTGGCGAAATGCTCGATATCGTCGAGGGTGATCTCGCGGGCGTCGGTGAGAATCGCGTCGCCGATCTCGAGTTCATCGAAATGCTTCTGGAACGGGTGGCGATCGGTTTGTTCGCGTTTACCGCCCGGTAGCCAGTGGTCGATGATGTCGGCCAGCATGTCGGGCGAGCCCTGCAAGGCACTGCGCTGCATGTAATGAAACACGGCACGCATGCCGCCGAGCTCCTCGCCGCCGCCAGCACGCCCCGGCCCGCCGTGTACGAGCATGGGCATGGGCGAGCCGTGACCCGTCGATTCCTTGGCACAATCGCGATCGAGCACCAGCAGACGGCCGTGGAACGGCGCACAGCCAAGCGTCATGGCCCGGGCGAAGCCGGCGTCGTAGGTCACGATCGAGCCGACCAGGCTGCCGCCGCCCAGACGGGCGAGTGCGACCGCTTCTTCGGTCGTTTCGTAGGGCATGACCGTAGCGACCGGGCCAAAAGCCTCGATCGTATGGATCTCGCTGTGCTCGAAGGGCGCGTCGGTCGATAACAGCACCGGGCCCACGAACGCGCCCTTGTCGGCATCGGCATCCACGACCTCGCAGCGCGCCGGATCGCCATAGACGATCTTCGCGCCCTGTTGCAGATCGGCAATACGTGCACGCACTTCCTCGACCTGGTCACGGCTGGCCAGCGCCCCCATGGTCACGCCTTCGGCCTCAGGATTGCCGACCACGACCTTGTCGAGTTTTTCCGACAGCGCGTCGATAAACGCCTGCTGGTGATCGCGGGCCACGAGTACGCGCCGGATGGCGGTACATTTCTGCCCGGCCTTGACCGTCATCTCCCGCATGACCTCTTTCACGGCCAGCTTGAATTCGGGCGTGTCCGGGCCGGCATCGGGGCCGAGCGCGAGGAAGTTGAGCGAATCGGCCTCCATCGAAAAACGGGTGGCGTTCTCGACGATCGCCGGGTGCTGCTTGAGCTTGCGGCCAGTGTTCGCCGAGCCGGTGAAGGTGACCACGTCCTGGCAGGTCACATGATCGAGCAGGTCGCCGACGCCGCCGCTGATCAGCTGCAGCGCGCCCTCTTCGATCAGGCCCGAATCGACGATGGCGCGCACCATTTCTTCGGTGACGAAGGCGGTCTGGGTCGCGGGTTTGACGATCGCCGGCATGCCGGCCAGATAGTTGGCCGCAAATTTTTCCAGCATGCCCCAGCAGGGGAAGTTGAAGGCGTTGATATGCACGGCCACACCTTCCAGCGGGGTCTGGATATGCTGGCCAATGAAGCTGCCGTGGCGCGACATGGGCTCCGGATTGCCGTCGAGCGCGAAGGTGGCATTGGGCAGCTCACGCCGGCCCTTGCTGGCATAGGTGAACAGCGTGCCGATGCCGCCATCGATATCCACCCAGGAGTCGGTGCGGGTCGCACCGGTCGCGGTGGACACTTTGTAGAAGCGTTCCTTGTCGGCCATCAGCGTCTGCGCCAGCGCCTTGAGCTGCAGCGCGCGCTGATGGAAGGTCAATGCCCGCAGCCGTGGGCCGACCTGCGTGCGGGCATAGTCGAGCATGGCGGCGAAATCGATGCCGTCGCTGGATACCTGGGCGACCGGCTCGCCGGTGACGGCGTTCAATACCGTCTTGCCGCCTTCGCCGGTGACCCACTGGCCCTGAACATAGCTGCTGGATTGCATTACACGCTCCTGATTCTTGTCATCGGTGTCTCGACACCCTGAATATTCGGCTCGGCCGATCGAGCTGATTTTCGGCGCGGGTTCGCGCCTAATATCGAGCCCCGCGCCGAGTGCGGACTGCTTTCGCGTGGTTGTCAGGCAAGCTGCAGACGCGACAAATCGATGCGCGCCCGGTTCTGCCAGGCGGCGCGCAGCTCTTCGTTGGTTGTATGTCGCAGCCCCATGCGGGCCAGCCGCGTAAAGCGCTCCGACTGGGCGCTGCCAAAGGTTTCTGCGACCCGTGGATACCAGTACGCCACGCAGGCTTTGGCCAGTTGTCGGCCCTGTTCGTTGGCAACGATGCGATCGAGCCCCTCGAAGCCCAGCTCCATGTGGCGTTGCTCGCGCGGCAGCACCGCGCGCACGACCTCGGCGAACGGCGCGTATGAGCACTCGCGCAGTTCTTCGAGCTGCACTACGGTGGCCAGCCCCATGAGCACGTTCATGACCACCGCATCGGTCCAGTTTTCCAGCGGATAATGAAAGACCGACAGCCGCATGTCGCCGCCCTGGCGCGCCGGGTCGATATCGGCATCGCGGCTGGCGCGCGCCGACCAGTTGTGGGCGTTGTTGTAGAGCGCCTTGTCGGTACCGAAATCGCTCATGAGGTCGAGCACGCGTTCGGCGTGGTCGGCTTTTTCCAGCACGATGCGGCTGGCTGCGATGCGTTCCTTGATACCGGGGGCCCAATTGATGGAATCGGCAAACCCCGCGGAGCCCGCCAGCTCGCTGTCCACAAAGGACGACATCAGCCGTAGCAGTTCGCCGCGATAGCGTGGCGGCGGGTTGTCCGGCGAGGTCAGCTTGCCGCCGCGGGCCAGATAATCCTCGATCGGCATGGTCTGATCGAACGGTTCACTCGTCATAGCTGAGTACCACCGTGTCGGTGATCGGCACGCTCTGGCAGGTCAACACATAGCCGGCCTTGACCTCATAATCCTCGAGCGCCTGGTTGTTCAGCATCTCGACTTCACCTTCCAGTACCCGCGCCCTACAGGTCGAACATACGCCGGCCTTGCAGGAATACGGGGCGTCCATGGCGTTGTCGAGCGCGGCATCCAGCACCGCGGTGCCGTCATTGGGCATTTCGATCGTACGCGTGGTGCCGTCGAGCGTAACCGAAACCTGGCAGGTCGCACCGGCGCGTTTGTCCTGACGTGAAACCGCTGGTTTCTTGGCCCGGCCCGGCTGCGACGAGGCAAATAACTCGAACTTGATTCGGTCGTCGCTCAGACCATGTTGCTTGAGCGAATCGGCGATCGTGAGCATCATCGGTTCCGGGCCACAGATGAACGCAGTATCCACCGAGCTCGCGTCGATCCAGTACTTGAAAAGCTGCTCCATCTTCTCGGCGTCGATCCGGCCCGAGAACAGATCGATGTCCTGGCCTTCGCTGGTGAGCACGTGGATGACCGAAAAGCGCCCGAGATGCAGGTTCTTGAGGTCTTCCAGCTCCTCGCGAAACATGATCGACGTCATCTGGCGGTTGGCGTAGAGCAGCGTGAACTGGGATTTGGGCTCACGCGCGAGCACTGTCTTGATGATCGACAACAGCGGCGTGATGCCCGAGCCGCCCGCAAAACCGAGATAGTGTTTCTCGGCGGTCGGTTCGAGCGGCGTATGGAACTTGCCCATCGGCGGCATCGCTTCGATGACGTCGCCGCGGCTGAGCTGTTCGTTGGCCCAGGTCGAGAACGCGCCGCCGTCGACCCGCTTGATGCCGACTTTCAGCACGCCCTCGTCGGTACCGGCACAGATCGAATAGGACCGGCGCAGTTCTTCGCCGTCGAAATCCCGACGGAAGGTCAGATACTGGCCCTGGGTGAATTCGAAGGCCTCGGCGTTGTCGGCCGGCAGATTGAGCGTGACAACGACGGCGTCGCGCGTATCGCGGCGCACGTCGACAACTTCGAGAGGATGAAAGCGTGGCATGCAAAACCTTCCGTTAGGCTCTGGCGCTCAGAGGCACTTGAAATAGTCGAAGGGCTCCAGACAGTCCTTGCAGCGATACGACGCCTTGCAGGGCGTGGAACCGAACTGGCTGATCTTTTCGGTGTTCATGGATTCGCAGCGCGGACAGGCGATTGCCGGGCCTGTCACACCGGCCAGACGCGACGCCCGACTGGCCAGCTGACCGCTCGCGGCGGTGCCATCGACCGGCGGGGCAATACCGAATGCGCGCAGCTTGTCGCGTGCCGAATCGCTAATCCAGTCGGTCGTCCAGGCCGGCGACAGCCGTCGTTCGACGCGCAATGCGTCGACGCCTTTCGAGCGCAGCTGTTCGACAATCATCTGGTTGATGACCAGGGTTGCCGGGCAGCCGGAGTACGTGGGCGTCACCGTGATCACCAGCGTGTCATCCCGGTAGCCCACCTCGCGGACAATGCCGAGCTCGGTCACGGACACCACCGGGATTTCCGGGTCTGGCACGTCGGCAAGCCATTCCCAGACCTGCTGGGTTGTCGGCTGAGTGTTTAGGGTCTGTGGCTGTTTCATACGGCACTGCGCCGGCGGCTACCAGCTGGCGCCCGGATAGGCGCGCTGCAGAAACTGCATATCGGACAGGATATAGCCCAGATGCTCCGTGTGTTTGCCGGTCTTGCCGCCGGTATGCACGAACGCGTTATCGGGGACTTTCAAAGTCGCTTCGTCGAGCACATCCTCGACCCGGGCCAGCCAGGCCTCGCGCAGCGTATCCGGCGACGGGGCGATACCCGCCTCCGCCATCGTGGCGTCGACGCCGTCGCTGACGAACATGTCGCCCGTGTACGACCACAATATGTCCAACGCCTGCTGCATCCGATCATGGCTTTCCGGAGTGCCATCACCCAGACGCACCACCAGATCGGTGGAACGCTCAACATGATACGAGACTTCCTTGAGCGCCTTGGCAGCGATCTCGGCGACGCGCGGGCTACTCGATTCAGTCAGCCGCTGCAGCAGTTCGTAGTGGAAAGCGTCGAACAGGAACTGGCGCATGGTGGTCACGCCCATATCGCCGTTGGGTACCTCCACGAGCAGCACGTTGCGGAACTTGAACGCATCGCGCAAAAACGCCAGCTGATCGGCCGACCGCCCCTCGTTTTCAACCTCGCCGGCCAGGCCCAGCCAGAGCTGGGTATGGCCGATGAGGTCGAGTGCGGTATTGGTGAGCGCAATATCCTCTTCCAGCGCCGGACCATGACCACACCATTCGGAGAGCCGCTGGCCCAGGATCAGCGTGGTATCGCCCATGCGGCACAGCCATTCGAAGAACGCCGGCCGGGTTTCGACGTTGGTGACGTGCGCATCGTGGACCTGCTCGGCCGCGGCGATGTCAGCCAGCTTCGCGACGTCATCGGTGTTCATGTCGGACAAAGATGGCATTACATATTCCCCACTTCGTCGGGAATGTTGTAGAAGGTGGGATGCCGATAGATCTTGTCCTCGGCCGGGTCGAACATCGGCCCCTTGTCGGACGGCGTGGAGGCCGTGATCTCGGTAGAACGCGCCACCCAGATCGAGACCCCTTCCTTGCGCCGGGTATAGACATCGCGGGCGTTGTTGATCGCCATCTCGGCGTCGGGCGCATGCAGGCTACCCACATGACGGTGGTTGAGCCCGTGCTGCCCACGGATGAAGATTTCCCAGAGCGGCCATTCGTTCGCCATCGTTAGCTCCCGTGTTCTGCGTTAATTTGGGACCTGTCGGCCCGACGACCGCTTAGGCGGCGACCCGGCGCTTGGCCGCTTTCTCGGCGTAGGCCGCAAGGCCGTCGCGGAACCATTCACCGCCTTCCCACGCCTTGATCCGAGCCCCCAGACGCTCGCGATTGCACGGGCCGTTGCCCTTGAGTACGGCCTTGAACTCTTCCCAGTCGGGCTGGCTGAAGTCGTAGTTACCGGTTTCTTCGTTCCAGGCGAGATCGTCGTCGGGAATGGTCAGCCCGAGGTAATGCGCCTGCGGAACGGTCTCGTTGACGAAGCGCTGGCGCAGTTCGTCGTTGGTGTTCATCTTGATCTTCCAGGCCATGGACTGGTCGGAATGCACGCTGTCCTTGTCCGACGGCCCGAACATCATCAGCGCCGGATACCAGAACCGGTTCAACGCGTCCTGCGCCATCTCTTTCTGCGCGGGCGTGCCGGAGACCATCGACATCATGATCGAGTAGCCCTGACGCTGATGAAAACTCTCTTCCTTGCAGATCCGCACCATGGCCCGCGCATACGGCCCGAAAGAGGTCCGCTGCAGGGGCACCTGGTTCATGATCGCGGCGCCGTCCACCAGCCAGCCCACGGCCCCCATATCGGCCCAGGTGAGGGTCGGATAGTTGAAGATCGATGAATATTTCATTTCGCCGGAGTGCAGCTTGTTCATCAGCTCGTCGCGGCTGATGCCCAGCGTCTCGGCGGCGCAATACAGATACAGGCCATGGCCGGCTTCGTCCTGCACCTTGGCCAACAGGATCGCCTTGCGCTCGAGCGTCGGCGCACGCGTGACCCAGTTGCCTTCGGGAAGCTGGCCCACGATCTCGGAATGGGCATGCTGACCGATCTGGCGGATCAGCGTCTTGCGATACGCGGCCGGCATCCAGTCCTTGGGCTCGATCTTGATGTTGTCGTCGATACGCGCTTGAAACGCGGCCTCTTCCGGCGACAGTTCGTCCGCGCCGCGAACCCGCTTACTACCGGTATCTACATTCTGTGCATACATGATTCGCACTCCTGCCGCTCGGTCGGCGATGTTGTCGTTTTACGCGCACCGGGAGCACGCGCCACCGCAAAAATCGATGCGGCGTTTTGATACAGATCAAGTTACCGCAAGTTTGTTTTTGTATCAAATAAGAATTGTGCACGCCAGAATAGCGCTGCAATGGGCCAACCGCCTGTATCAACTGGGTAAAACTCCATTAAAGGCGCTGAAAAAGCTCGGCCGAAAAAAGTGGCACGGGCCTTTCTTGACGCGGATACGACGCCTGCACAGGCAATGCTGCGACGCAGCGTGATACACGCGACCAGCGTTAATTGCAGCCCTGTATCGAATTGGGAGTCAACGGCGCAGCGCGGGTAGCGCGCACGCGACCGGGGTCAGAGGCCGCCGAAACGCTCGTAGAAATAGGCGGCCGGCTCCGGCAGCGGCCCATCGGCGGTTTCCAGCACTTCGGCCAGATAAGTTTCGGCCTGTCGGAAGGTGGCTCTATACAGATTGCGACACAAAAGCCGCGCTGCCGCCCCGGGCCAGTCGCCGGGTAATACATCGTCGGGCAACTGCGGATCGCGCAGCAGCAGCCGTCGGATTTCGTGAATCAGCAGGGTGCGGATCAGAAACGCATCCTGTGGCTCGAGCCCGCCATTGCTATCGATCGCCCGCCACACCGGCCGGAAGCGATCCAGGAATTCGGCGTATTGAACGCCCAGGGCTTCGAGATTCCAGCATTCACGCACCAGCCGGTTGAGTGGCGCGGACGTGGGCAGCCCCTCGTTGCGTGCCCGCATGAGCACCACTCGGCGTTGTACGTCGAGATCCTGAAGCACGGAGGTGAGTGCGGCACGCGGAGGCAGCGGATGAGCCAGCATGTCGCTGGAAAACGCGCCGAAGCCCAGCGTGGATAATTCCTTGCGTAGCGTTTCGCGCTTGCGCTGGGGTACCTGGGCCATGAGCACGAGCGTCCACTCGCCATCCCAGGACACACGCGGTTCGCTGTAGACGCGTTCGTAGGCCCGTTCGAAGCTGCGCCAACCGCTGCGGGTGAGGCTGTAATAGCTGCGCCGGCCGATCTGTTCGGAACTCAGCCAGCCCTCCTTGGACAAGCGATACACCGAGGTACGAACCAGGCGCTCGTTCAACCCCAGCGGCTCGAGCAAGCGGATCAGACTGCCCAGCCACACGGTCCCGCCGCGCGGCGCGATGGCATCGCCATAAACCGAGATGATCAGCGACGTGGCCCGCAACGAGCGGCGGCCGCTGAATTGCTCGATCAACGTATCGACAGGCCGGGATCGCGCCAATGACTTCTCCGAATGAACGTCGTATGAGGACGTGCCCGCAGGCACGAAACAAACCGACAAAAAAATGCCCGCGGCACAGCGCGGGCACCTATCATCGCGATTCTAGGGCATGCGAGTCGTACAGTCGCCCCGTACGACTCGCCGTGCCGCTCGGCGGCGATCAGTCGATCAGCGTCCAGGTGCCGTCGTGAATCTCGAGCATCCGGAATGCCGACAGATCCAGCCCCATATGATCGTCCGGGCTCATATTGAACACACCGCCCACGCCGACGAAGCCCTCGGTGGCTTCGATCTCGTCGCGAATCGCAGCACGATCAGCGCTGCCGGCCGCTTTGATGGCGTTAACGGCAATCATCAGCCCGTCATAGGCATGACCGCCGAACTGGGAGATGGATTCGTTGAAGGTGTCTTCGTATTCCTGCTTGTAGGCCAGTGCAACCTTCTTCTGCGGGTCGTCGTCATCCAGCTTCGAGGCGACCAGCAACGCACCGGCGGGCAGGCGTACGCCTTCAGCCGCATCGCCGGCCAGCTCGATGTATTTCTCCGAAGCCACGCCGTGGGATTGATAGAACGGCAGGTCGAGGCCGAGCTGCTTGTAGTTGCGGGTCACGATCGCCGGGCCCTGGCCGAAGCCGAAGTTGAGCACAGCCTGCACGCCCTGGGTGTTGGCGATATTGGTCAGCTGGGCGGTCATGTCGGTGTCGCTGTTGTTGTAGGTCTCATCCGCCACGATTTCGATATCGAATTCGGGCGCGGCTTCCAGCGTCTGCGTGCGTCCCGACTGGCCAAAGCCGCCCGAGCCCGAGATCAGGCCGATCTTGGTGAAACCGCGTTCCTTCATGTCCTTGAGGATCTTGCGCGCGGCCATGCGATCGGTATGCGGGGTCTTGAACACCCATTTCTTGACCGGGTCGATGATTTGGATCCCGCCGGCCAGCGAGATCAGCGCCACGCCCGAACGCTCGACCAGCGGCACCGCGGCCATGGTCGTGCCGGTGGTACTGCCGCCGACGATCACATCGACCTGGTCGGAATTGATCAGGCGCTTCACGAAAGTGCGCGCCTTGCCGGCATTACCGGAGGTGTCGTAATGCACCAGTTCCAGCGGGCGCCCGAGCACGCCGCCCTCGTCGTTGATCTTGTCGACCCAGTGTTCGAGCGTCTTGAGTTCCGGATCGCCCAGAAAGGACGCCGGCCCGGTGACCGATAGAAAAGTGCCGATCTTGATCGGCTTGCCGTCGGGGGCCGCGAACGCGGTCGTGCCGATGGATGCCAGTGCGAGCAGCAGCGCTGCCCCGAGTGTCTTGATTCGCATAACGTCTCCTTGGTTTCTCCCACCGCGTGCCCGTCGACCGTGGCCGACGCGTTGTTGTCATTCGTTGCGTGTTTCGCCTGTCTGTGGCGTATCGCGGATGCCCAGATAGGCGCGTTTCACCTCGGGGTGATCGGCCAGTTCCTGGCCGCTGCCGCTGACCGTGATTTCACC
The DNA here is from genome assembly GCF_040361235.1 of Salinisphaera sp. S4-8. Taxonomy (NCBI): domain Bacteria; kingdom Pseudomonadati; phylum Pseudomonadota; class Gammaproteobacteria; order Salinisphaerales; family Salinisphaeraceae; genus Salinisphaera; species Salinisphaera sp. S4-8. The sequence goes on from NZ_APNF01000003.1 coordinate 182,058, forward strand.
GGTTTCCAGCACGAAACCGCGGTCGGCGATCGCCAGCGCGCCGGCCGCATTCTGTTCGACCAGCAAAATGGTGATGCCGTCTTTATTGAGATTGCGCACGATCTCGAAGATCTCTTCGATGAGCAGCGGCGCCAGGCCCATGCTCGGCTCGTCGAGCAGCAACAGTCGGGGCCGTGCCATGAGCGCACGCCCGATCGCCAGCATCTGTTGCTGGCCGCCCGAGAGCATGCCGGCGGCCTGACGGCGTTTTTCCGCGAGAATGGGAAACAGCTCGTAGACCCAGTCGATATCGCGATCCACCGCCGCGCCGCGCCCACGCACATAGGCGCCCAGGGCCAGGTTGTCGGCGACCGACATAGGCCCGAAGACCTGGCGCCCCTCGGGCACCTGGGTAATGCCGCGGGCAACGCGTTTCTGGGCCTTGAGACGGCCGATGTCGGCGCCGTCGAAATGAATCTCGCCCTGGCTGTGCGGCTGAATGCCGGAGAGCGTGTTCAACAACGTGGTCTTGCCGGCACCATTGGCGCCCACCAGGGCGACCAGCTCGCCCTCGCGCACGTCGAGATCGATATCGCGCAGCGCGGTGACCGCGCCGTAACGGGTATGCAGGCCGCGAATACGCAGCAGCGGTTGGCCGTGACTCATGCGCCCCCCAGATATGCGGCAACGACCTCGGGGTCGTTCTGGACTTGCTGGGGGGTACCCTGGGCCAGCTTGCGGCCATAGTTGAGCACCAGCACGTCGTCGGAGACATCCATGACCAGCTTCATGTCGTGCTCGACCAGCACCACGGTGACCCCGCTCGCGGCCACCTCGCGTATGAGCTCGCCGATGGCATGGGTTTCGTTGGCGTTGAGCCCGGCGGCCGGCTCGTCGAGAAACAGCAGCTCGGGCTCGGCCGCCAATGCCCGCGCGATTTCCAGGCGCTTGAGCGCGCCGTAGGACATCTCGACCGGATGGGCGTCGAGCTGATTCGCCAGCCCGGTGAACCGCATCAGTTCGACCGCGCGTTCACGACAGTCCCGATCGCCTGCACGCACCGACTTCAGACGCAGCAGCGCTGATACGAAACCGCGATTGAGCCGCAAATGCCGACCCACCATCACGTTTTCGATCGCGGTCATGTTCATGCAGATCTGCAGGTTCTGGAACGTACGCCCGAGCCCGCGCTTTGCGAGCTCGTAGGGCGCCAGGCCACGCGTGTCGCGTTCGGCGAGCAGAATGTGGCCGTCCGTGGGCGTATAGATGCCGGTCAGCAGGTTGATCAGCGTCGTCTTGCCTGCGCCGTTGGGGCCGATGATGGAATGCACATCGCCGCGCGCCACCGTAAACGACAGATCGGCCACCGCATCGACGCCGCCGAAGGACTTGGTCAGCGCCCGGCATTCGAGGATCGCACTCATCGCCGACCTCCCGGCACCAGCCGCGCCAGCGTGGGAACCAGCCCGGTGGGCATGAAGATGACCACGACCATGAGGATCGCGCCCAGGATCATGACTTCGAGATCGTCCACCCCGGTCAGAAACTGCGGTAGCAGGGTAAGAATCAGCGCGCCTACGAGCGCGCCATAGGTCGAGGCCATGCCGCCCAGCACGACCATGGTCACGAACTCGATCGAGTAGATGAAATTGGCCAGATCCGGCGTCACGAACCCCGAATAATGGGCGGTGAGCACGCCGGCGAGTGCGGCCAGCACAGCCGAAACCACGAAGATCATCACCTTGTAGCCCAGCGTATGCACGCCCACCACCTCGGCGGCGACTTCCGAGCCGTGGACCGCACGCAGCGCCCGGCCTACCGGCGAATCGATGAGGTTGAGCGCAAGCCATACGGTGAGCACCAGCAGTACCGCGATCAGCGCATACCAGTAGCGCTCGTCGTAGAGATCGGTACCGCCGATCGACAATGGCGGCGCCATCATGCCGTCCGGCCCGCCGGTGATCCCGGCTTCGGTGCGCAGCACGATGGAAATGAGAATGCCCAGGCCCAGCGTGGCCATGGCCAGATAATGGCCGGACAGACGCAGAATCGGACGCGCGACTACGAAAGCCAGCACCGCGACCACGACGAGTGCGGCCGGCATGGACAGATAGACCGGCCAGCCGTAGTTCGCACTCAGTACCGCGGTCACATAGGCACCCAGGCCAAAGAACCCGGCATGGCCGAGACTGATCTGACCGGCATAGCCCATCAACAGATTCAGGCCGACCGCGACCATCGCATTGATGAGTACATGAATGGCCACGTCGTACTGATAGGGGTTGGAAAACAGCAGCGGCGCAGCAGCCAATACCAGCGCCAGGCCGATCAGCCCCGGGCGCGGAATCCGTTTGAGCATGCCCATCAGACCCGCTCCGTGGCACGCGAGCCAAACAGACCGCTAGGCAACAGAAACAGCACCAGCAGCACGATCACGAACGGCACGGCGTCCTTGTATTCCGACGAAATATAGCCGGCCGTGAATGCTTCCATGATACCCAGCAACAGGCCGCCGACCACTGCACCCAGCGGGCTGCCCAGCCCGCCCAGCACCGCGGCCACGAAGCCTTTCAGCCCCAGCATCACGCCGATATCGTAGGCGGTGAGCGTGATCGGCGCGGCCACCGCACCGGCCACCGCGCCCAGCGCGCCCGCCAGTGCGAACGACAGCATCAGAATGAAACGCGGGTTGATCCCCACCAGCCGTGCCGCATTGGGGTTGTGCGAAACCGCCAGCATCGCCTTGCCGGTGAGCGTGCGTTTGAAAAACCACGCCAGGGCACAGACCACGACCGCGCCGATGGCCAGCACCCACAGGCTCTGCGGCAGGATCGTCGCACCACCGATATTGATTGGCGTATTGCCGGTGAACGCCGGCAGCGCATGAATCGACTTGCCCCAGAAGAACTGAGCGCCGCCGCGAAGAAACAGCGATGCGCCGATCGTGATGATGATCAGAGGCACGATATCGTTGGTCGCGGCCCGTTCGATCGCGAGCTTTTCAATGAGTATCGCGGCCAGCACGGCCAACCCGATCGCGCAGACGATCGCCAGCGGCATCGGCAGCCCGTACTGCATGAGCATGACCGAGCCCAACCCGCCGATCATCAGGAACTCGCCTTGGGCGAAATTGATGATATGGCTGGCGTTATAAATGATCGTAAAACCCAGGGCCACGAGCGCATAGGTCGAGCCCGCGGTCAGCCCCGAGAACAGATACTGCATGAACTCAGCGAACACGGCGCACCTGCTGTCGGCGCGCATGGCCGCGCGTATCGAATACAGGGGCGGCGTTCACGAGTTCTGTGCAGGCGCCGCAAAGCGCAGGTGCACGCCCCGGGCATCCGGTCGTCTTCACTGATTTTCTCCTCTTCCTCTCGCACCGGCTGGGCCGGCTTTGACCCGCCTTGTCATCGCGCGGGCTTTAATCGTTATCGCGGGGCATCGCACATTGCGCCCCATGGCGCCGGCCCGGCTTTTCTCTGCCGTTTCGAATACTGCCGCCGCATCTCTTTAAAGCGATACTACATCAAATACTATATTCCGAAACAAGTATCACATTTATAAAAAACTAGACGCATGCTACACACAATGGCAGCGGTTAAATCTTTATTTATTACTATAAATCATGCAGTTGAATTACTTTTGACATTGATCAATTCCATTGATTTCAATTCTTTGCATCGCTTCAAACGTGCGCGCATGTATCAGTTGAGTGTTCTCGCCTGCCCCATACCGAGCGAAAGGGCAACGACGTGCCGCCCTCCTCCGATTCACCTTTTCTGCCAGGCCACTACGGTCTGAACCATGCCGTATCGACCCCTCGATCCAGGCCGAACTCGCTTGACACCTGCCCTATTACTTAACATGCTAAACAAAATAAGTCGAACCCTGATTCAGGTGTCCGGGGTCGGTGCCGCCAGCCTGCCTTACACGGCGGTCTGGCGATCCGATCCATAACAGGCCTGGCCCGTAGCGCACGGGATCCGGGATCGCGAGAACAAACAAAGCGACAACAAGCACCGGACGCGGGCGGCCGCGAACGGCATGGCGACGAGGAGAGTCCCGATGAGCGAAAAGACCCTGACGTCTTCCGGTTTCTATGTATCCGCCGAGGCGTTCGTGCCCACCGACAACCCGGTGCCCACGCCCAGCGCCCCGCCGCCGGATATCCTGCGCTGTGCCTATATGGAGATCGTGGTTTCGGATCTGGCGGCCTCGCGCGCCTTCTATGTCGACGTGCTCAATCTGGTGGTCACCACCGAAAGCGACGACGCCATCTATTTGCGTACCACCGAGGAATTCATCCATCACAACGTGGTGCTGCGCGCCGGGCTGGTGCCGGCGGTGGCGGTGTTTGCCTATCGCGTGCGCTCGCCGGCCGAACTCGACAAGGCGGTCGCCTTCTATACCGAGCTGGGCTGTCGCGTCGAACGGCGCAAGGAAGGCTTTGTTCAGGGCGTGGGCGATTCGGTCCGCGTCGAGGACCCGCTGGGCTTTCCCTGCGAATTCTTCTACGACGTGGAACACGTCGAACGCCTGGCCTGGCGCTACGACCTGCACAACGCCGGCGCGCTGGTGCGGCTCGACCACTTCAATCAGGTCACCCCCGACGTGCCGCGGGCAACCCGTTTCATGCAGGACCTGGGTTTTCGTGTCACCGAAGACATTCAGGACGAAAACCAGACCGTTTACGCGGCCTGGATGCGGCGCAAATCCACCGTGCACGATACCGCCATGACCGGCGGCGAAGGCCCGCGCATGCACCACATCGCCTTCGCGACCCACGAAAAACACAACATTCTGTATATCTGCGACAAGCTCGGCGCGCTGCGCCTGTCCGACTGTATCGAGCGTGGGCCCGGCCGTCATGGCGTATCCAACGCCTTCTATCTCTACCTGCGTGACCCGGACGGGCATCGCATCGAGATCTATACCCAGGACTATTACACCGGCGACCCCGACAACCCGGTCGTCACCTGGGACGTACATGACAACCAGCGCCGCGACTGGTGGGGCCATGCCGTGGTGCCCTCCTGGTATACCGAGGCCTCACGCGTGCTCGATCTCGACGGCAATGCGCAGCCGGTCGTCGCCCGCAGCGACGACTCGGAAATGGCGGTCACCATCGGTGCGGACGGCTTTTCCTATACCCGTCGAAACGAGCGCGACGACGACAGCGAATACAAACTCGGCCACCAGTTGTAGCCGCGCTACGGGCAGCAGCTTCACGCCAGGCCACGGGCGACGAAGTAGGCCGCCACGAGCGGCTTGATGCACAATAAAAAGACGCTCGATGCCCCGGCCCTTACCGAACCCGCGTGCGGCGTGCGCTGGCCGCAACTCAGCGCGCGCCCGCCTGGCGCCACGGTTCGTCGCCGGTGTATCCAACCCAACGTCTTCGAGAAGCCGGCCCGATGAGCCAGACAAGCAACCCTGCACGACAACGCCATTACAAACGCCATCCGCTGGAGACCCGGCATGCCCTGCCGATGACCCTGCTGCGCGCACGCGAGTCGGTGATGGCGCGGTTTCGGCCCATGCTCAACGCGCACGGCATTTCCGAACAGCAATGGCGGGTCATGCGCGTGCTCGCCGAGGAAGGCGTGCTCGACGCAACCGAGATTTCCGGGCGGGCCTGTATCTTCGCCTCCAGCCTGTCGCGCATCATCAAGACGCTGGAAAAACAGGGCGCGCTGGTACGCGAACGCTGTGCCGACGATGCCCGCCGGGTACAGCTACGCCTGACCGATCAGGGCTATCGAACGGTGGCCGAGATCACGCCCGAGAGCGTGGCAATCTACCGCGAGCTCGAAGAAAAATTCGGCCGCGAGCGCGTGGCCACGCTCATCGACATGCTCAACGAACTCGTCGATATGGAATAAAACCCGGTCGCGCGATCGGCACCTTGGCACGGTTGACGCCTGCGGTTTTATTTAACATGATAAATAAAACAACAAGACAAGAGGAGAACCCCACATGCCGCATCTGTGCATGGAGTATTCGGCCAATCTGGCCGAGCAGGTGGACCTGAACGGCCTGTGCAGCCGGCTCAACGCCACCCTGCTGGATACCGGCTTTTTCGAGCCCGGCGCCATTCGCGTACGCACCCTGCGCTGCGACCACTACGCCGTGGCCGACGAACTACCCGAAAACGCGTTCCTCGATGCCTCGCTTCGTATTGGCGAAGGCCGCAGCGAAAACGATCGCGCGCAGATCGGCGAAGCGCTGTTCGCCTGTCTTCAGAGCGAGCTGGCCACGCTGTTCGAGGCCCCGCACTTCTGTCTATCGCTCGAGATTCGCGAAATTTCGCGCGAACTGAGCTGGAAGAAGAACGCCATTCACCCGCGCCTGCGCGGCCAGTCCTAGCCCGGAGCTGTCATGGCCTCATTCCAAGACAATCTCGATAAAGCCCAATCCTATCTCGCGCGTTTTCGTGACCACGGCGTGCTCAACCAGATCGACGGCCAGGCCGTGCCCGCTGCAAGCGGCAAGACCTTCGAAACGATTTCGCCGGTCGATCAAGCCAAACTCGCCGATGTCGCCCATGGCGGCGCCGAGGATATCGACCGCGCCGCCCAGGCCGCTAAGGCCGCATTCGGCGCATGGCGGGATATGGACGGCGCCGAGCGCAAGAAAATCCTGCACAAGGTGGCCGATGCCATCGAAGCCCGGGCCGAGGAAATCGCCCTGGTGGAATGCATGGATACCGGCCAGGCGTTTCGCTTCATGTCCAAGGCGGCCCTGCGCGGCGCGGCGAACTTTCGCTTTTTTGCCGACCGCGCACCCGGCGCACGCGACGGTCAGTCGCTGAAAGCCCCGGGGCAGATCAATATCACCACGCGTACGCCGATCGGCCCGGTGGGCCTGATCACGCCGTGGAATACGCCGTTCATGCTCTCGACGTGGAAAATCGCCCCGGCACTGGCTGCCGGCTGCACCATCGTGCACAAACCAGCCGAGTTCTCACCGCTGACCGCGCGTCTGCTGGTGGAAATCGCGGAAGAGGCGGGCCTGCCGAAAGGCGTATGGAACACGGTCAACGGATTCGGCGAGGACGCCGGCAAGGCGCTGACCGAACACCCGGCGATCAAGGCTATCGGCTTCGTGGGCGAAAGCCGGACCGGACAGATGATCCTCGGCCAGGGCGCAGCCACGCTCAAACGCGTGCACTTCGAACTGGGCGGCAAAAACCCGGTGGTGGTGTTTGCCGATGCCGATCTGGATCGCGCGGCCGATGCCGCACTGTTCATGATCTATTCGCTCAACGGCGAGCGCTGTACCTCGTCGAGCCGCGTGCTCGTCGAGCAGTCGATCCACGACGCATTCGTGGCCAAGCTCGCCGAGCGCGCCGCGAATATCAAAGTGGGCCATCCGCTGGACCCGGCGACCGTGATAGGCCCGCTGATCCACCCCTCGCACGAAGAAAAGGTGCGGTCGTATTTCGAGATTGCGCAGGAAGAAGGCGCAACCATTGCCACCGGCGGTGAAAAAGCGACCGACGGCGATCTGGCCGCCGGCTGCTACGTGAAACCGACGCTGTTCACCAACGCTCGCGGTTCCATGCGCATTGCCCAGGAAGAGATCTTCGGCCCGGTATTGACCGCGATTCCGTTTGCCGACGAAGCCGAAGCGCTCGAACTGGCCAACGGTGTCGACTACGGCCTGGCCGGCTATGTCTGGACCCGCGACATGACCCGTGCCCTGCGCTTCACCGAGCAGATGGACGCCGGCATGATCTGGGTGAACTCGCAGAACGTGCGCCATTTGCCGGCCCCGTTCGGCGGCATGAAGGACTCGGGCATCGGCCGCGACGGCGGCGATTATTCCTTCGATTTCTATATGGAAACCAAGAACATCGCCCTGGCGACCGACGACCGGCCCATCCCCCGTTTGGACACGCCCTAGACCGGTTCGCGCTCGCTGGCCGGCCGCCGCCAGGCCGCTGGCCGCGTTGCCCCCTCATCCCGATGGAAGATCTCATGACCGACGTACAACGCCCCAGGATTTCGAGTTTCGTTCGTCACGGCCAGCGCAGCTATGGTGCGGTCGTCGATGGCGGCATCGTCGATCTGGGCGCACGCCATGGCACGCGCTGGCCCACGCTCGATGCCGTGCTCGCCGACGGCGCCCTGGACGAACTGGCCGAGTCGGCGACCGGTGAAAGCCCCAATTTCGGCCTCGACGAGGTCGTTTTCGATATCCCGATCGCCCGCCCCGGCAAGATCATCTGCGTGGGCGTGAACTACCCCGACCGCAACGCCGAGTACAAGGACGGCCAGGACCTGCCGCCCTATCCGTCGATCTTCATTCGTTTTCCGGAAAGCTTCGTCGGCCACGGCCAGGCGATCGTGCGTCCGCCGGAATCCGAAAAGCTCGACTACGAGGGCGAACTGGTGCTCGTCATCGGCCGCGAAGGCCGGCGTATCCCCGAAGACGCCGCACTCGATCATGTCGCCGCGATCACCCTGGCCAACGAGGGCACGATTCGCGACTGGGTGCGCCATGCCAAATTCAACGTCACGCAAGGCAAGAATTTCGATCGCACCGGCGCAATCGGGCCGTGGCTGGTGCCGTTCCAGGACGAACGCCAGATTGCGGATATCGAACTGACCACGCGCGTGAATGGCGAGGTACGCCAGCACGATCGCACCGCGCGCATGATGTTCGGCTTCAAATACCTGATTTCCTATATCTCGACCTTCACCACGCTCAAGCCGGGCGACGTCATCATCACCGGCACGCCCACCGGCGCGGGCGCTCGCCTGGATCCGCCCGTCTGGCTCAAGCCCGGTGATGTGGTGGAAGTCGAAGCCGAGGGCGTGGGCATCCTCTCCAACCGCGTGGAAGACGAGCTATGACCCTCGATACCTCGCAGATCGAAGCCGCCGCCCAGGCGCTGCTCGCCGCCGAGGCCGAGCGGCGCCAGATCGGCCTGTTGTCGATCGCGCATCCGGCCATGACGCTCGACGACGCCTATGCGATCCAGGCTGCGCAGATGCGGCCCAAGCGAGATGCCGGCCGGCGGATTCTGGGCTGGAAGATCGGGCTGACCTCGAAAGTCATGCAGGACGCCCTCGGTATCGACACGCCCGACAGCGGTGTGCTCTACGACGACATGCTGTTCGAAAGCGGCGCGCGCGTGCCAAACACCCGCTATATCGAACCGCGTGTGGAAGCCGAGATCGCCTTCGTGCTCAAGGCGCCGCTGGAAGGCGAGGTCAGCCGTGCCGACGTGCTGGCCGCGACCGATTATGTGGTGCCGGCGCTCGAAATCCTGGATACCCGGATTCTGCGTGCCGACCCGGAAAGCGGCCAGCGCCGCCGTATCGTGGATACGGTGGCGGACAACGCCGCGAATGCCGGCATCGTGCTCGGCGAGGCACGGCATGCGCCGGATGCCTTCGATCTGCGCTGGGTGGGCGCGATCGTCAAGCACAACGACGAAACCGTGGCCACGGGCCTGGGCGCCGGCGTACTCGACGATCCGGTCACCGGCCTGGTCTGGCTCGCCCGCCGTATGCATACCTACGGCCAGCGCATGAACGCCGGCGACGTGGTGCTCTCCGGCTCTTTCATCAGCCCCATCGAATGCCCGAGCGGCACCCGTATCGATGCCGATTTCGGCCGCTTCGGGCGTGTAGGTATCGACTTCGCCTAGGTGCGCGCCATGTCCCAACTGCCTGTCAATCAATTCAAGCAACGCCTGCGCCGCGGCGAGGCCCAGATCGGCCTGTGGGTGGCCAGCGGTGATCCCAGCGTAGCCGAGATCTGCTCGCATACGGGGTTCGACTGGCTGGTCATCGACGGCGAGCACGGCCCGAATGGCTTGCGCGACGTGCTCGCCCAGCTGCGCGCGATCGGCGATACGCGCTCGCAGCCCGTGGTTCGGGTCAAGGACGACGACCGGGCCGGTATCAAGCAGGTGCTGGATATCGGTGCGACGAGTCTGCTGGTGCCGATGATCGAATCGGCCGAGCAGGCCCGCCAGGTGGTCGCTTCGGTGCAGTACCCGCCTGCCGGCAAACGCGGGATCGGCGCGGCCCTGGCGCGTGCCTCGGCCTATAACACCCATCGCGATTATCTGGACGCGGCCGATGCCCAGATCTGTCTGTTGCTGCAGATCGAATCCCGTGCCGGGCTGGCCGCGCTCGACGACATCCTCGCTGTCGACGGGGTCGATGGCGTGTTCATCGGCCCGGCCGATCTGGCCGCGGATATGGGCCACCGGGGCGACCCGACCCATCCCGAGGTACGCGCGAGCGTGGAAGACGCCATCGCCCGAATCGTGGCCGCCGGCAAACCGGCCGGGATGTTGTCGTCGAACCGGGATTTTTCCAGTCACTGTCTGGCACTCGGCGCGACCTTCGTGGCCGTCGGCAGCGATGTGGGCCTACTGGTCAACGCCGCGCGCCAGCTGCGCGCCGACTACGACGAAACCTAAAACAAGCCGTGCACATGGGCCGCGCGAGACGGCCCGAGCCATCGCTGGTCTGCCATCGAAAAAAAACCACAGGCAGAGCCGACGACCGTTACGAGGAGATATGTTCATGCAGTTTCATCATCATGGTTATGTCTCGGGCGACCCGAAGCTCGAGCCCGCCGCCGGATACGGCATCGATCGCGCCCCCGATCTGCCCGATACGATCGATGTACTCATCGTGGGCGCCGGGCCGGCCGGTGTGGTGACCGCCGCCCAGCTGTCCCAGTTTCCCGACGTCAATACGCGACTGATCGAGGCCCGCCCGCACCGGCTCGAAGTAGGCCAGGCCGACGGCATTCAGGCGCGCAGCGTGGAAACCTTTCAGGCCTTCGGTTTCGCCGGCGCGATTACCGAGGAGGCCTATCGCATCACGGAAATGGCGGTATGGCGCCCGGATGTCGACAACCCGGCCCATATCGCCCGCGCCTCGGTGCCGGTGGACGATCCGCAGGGCATTAGCGAATTTCCGCATCTGATCGTGAACCAGGCCCGCGTACAGGATTATTTCGTCGAATTCATGGAGAAATCGCCGGCCCGGATCAGCCCGGATTACGGCATCGAATTCGTCGGCCTGGAATATGCGGATGACGACGCGTATCCGTTGCGCGTGCAGCTGCGCCATACCGACGCCGCCCGCGAAGGCGAGCTGCGCACGGTCCGGGTGAAGTATCTGGTGGGCTGTGATGGTGCGCACAGCCAGGTACGCAAGGCGATCGGGCGCGAAATGCACGGCCAGCAGGCGGCCCATGCCTGGGGCGTGGTCGATGCCCTGGCAGTGAGCGATTTCCCGGATATCCGCAAGAAATGCATCATCCAGTCCAAGGCCGGCGGCAACATCCTGCATATCCCGCGCGAAGGCGGGCATCTGTTTCGTATGTATGTGGATCTGGGCGAAGTGGCAACCGACGACGCCAGCCGCAGCATCCGCCAGACCTCGCTGGAAGAAACGGTGGCCAAGGCCAACGAAATCCTGCACCCCTACACGATCGAGGTACGCAGCATCGCCCGCTATAGCGTCTATGAAGTCGGCCACCGGCTGACCGAAAAGTTCGACGATTGCGACGATCCGCACTCGCGCACACCGAACGTGCTGATTACCGGCGACGCCTGTCATACCCACAGCGCCAAGGCCGGCCAGGGCATGAATGTCTCGATGCAGGACGGCTTCAATCTGGGCTGGAAACTTGGTTACGTGCTCGATGGCCGTAGCCCGGCGACTCTGCTCAATACCTATTCGGCCGAGCGCCAGGAGATCGCCCAGAATCTGATCGATTTCGATCGCGAATGGTCGACGCTCATGGCCACCCGCGAAGAGGATTTCGACGACCCCGGCCAGCTCGAGGATTTCTATGTGAAGGCCGCGGAATTCCCGGCCGGCTTCATGACCGAATACAAACCCTCGATGATCACCGGCGAGCCGTCGCACCAGTCTCTGGCCCCGGGTTTTCCGATCGGCAAACGCTTCAAGTCCGCGCCCGTGGTGCGGGTATGCGATGCTAATCCGTTGCAGCTGGGCCACCAGGCCCGCGCGGACGGGCGCTGGCGGCTTTATGTATTCGCCGACCGCGCAGCGGCCGAGCCCAACTCGGCGCTATCGCAGTGGGCGCAATGGCTGGTCGAAGCGCCCACATCCCCGGTACGCGCCTGCACGCCGAAAAACCGCGGTCCAAACCATCTTTTCGATGTAAAAGTCATTTACCCGCAGGGCCATGCCGAGGTCGATATCAACGCGGTGCCCAAGGCATTCATGCCGCGCACCGGGCCGTTCGACCTGATCGACTACGAAAATGTGTTCGCCCTCGACCCGAACGCGGATATTTTCGACCTGCGCGGGATCGACCCTGCACAAGGCGCGCTGGTCATCGTGCGCCCCGACCAGTACGTGGCGCACGTGCTGCCGCTGGGCGCGACCGACGAACTGGCGGCATTCTTCGAGCCGATCCTGCTCGCGCCCACCGCTTCGCACGACTAGACAATGACGCGACGCCCCACGGGCGTTTCGCCCAGCACAATAAGAAGGCCCAGCGCCCAAGGAGATGTCATGGTGTTTCAAGCAATGCGTGAGCGGTTTTTGCATCGCCTGTGGGCGGCGGTGCTGCTGAGCCTTGTCGGTTTGCTGCCGGTCAACGCGTTCGCACAGAACGCGGCCGGCACGAACGTCGAACTCTTGTTGCTAGGTACGAAAGGCGGGCCGGCGCTGCTCACGCCCAAGCGTATTTCGCAATCGAGCGCGCTGATTGTCGACGATGAAATCGTGATGATCGATGCCGGCTACGGTGCGAGCCTGCGTCTGGCCGAAGCCGGGCACAGTCTTAAACATCTGCGCTCGATCTTCATCACCCACCTGCACAGTGACCACGTGCTCGACTACCCGGCCCTGATCATGAACGCCTGGGCCACCGGTTTGAAACAGCCGGTCGATGTCTATGGCCCGGCGGGCATGCAGACGATGACCGATCAGGTTTGGAAGATGTTCGCGGTCGATATCGGCAAGCGCGTCGCCGACGAGGGCCGCCCCGATCCGCGTAAACTCGTGAGCGTGCACGAGATCGATGCCGGGCCGGTCGTCGACGCCACCATGAAGGTGTCGGCACTGCGTGTACCGCATCCGCCGTTCGGCGATGGCGAGGCGTTCGCCTATCGTTTTCAGGTGGCCGGCAAGACGATCGTGTTCACCGGCGATTTGCACGCCTTCCCGGATGGCTTCGCGGCATTTGCCCGGAACGCGGACATCATGGTCAGCGAAATGGTCAACGCCGATGCCGTACAGGCCTTGTCCCAACGTATTGGCAACGGCGACACGCTGGCCAAAGCCATTCTGTCGCATCATGTGACCGGCGCCCAGGTCGGCCGCGCCGCGCAGGCCGCGCACGTCAAGAAGCTGGTACTCAGCCATTTGGTGCCGGCCGACGATCCCTCCGTAACCGAGCAGAGCTGGATCGACGCAGTACGGGGTGATTACGACGGGCCCGTGGTCGTCGGGCGTGACGGCATGGGCATCCACGTGGCGGGGACACAAGCGAAGGCCGGGTCTGAGTAGTCCGGCCGTACCGGCGTAACGATCTTCCCGCGCCGCAGCGCCCGCGGTCGCGCGTTAATACGTCGCATCGTGTGCGTTTGGCCTGGCGTAAAATAGCGCCATGACCGCTACGAAAAAACGCGACTACATCACCCGTGCCGGCTGGCAGAAGCTGGCCGACGAACTGGATTATCTCTGGCGCGAAAAACGCCCGCACGTGACCCGCGAACTGTCGGCGGCGGCCGCCGAGGGCGACCGTTCCGAGAACGCCGAATACATCTATCGCAAGAAAGAGCTGCGTGAAATCGATCGGCGGGTACGTTATCTGGGCAAGCGCATCGACGAACTGACCGTGGTCGATGCCATTCCCGACGACCCGGACAAGGTGTTCTTCGGTGCCTGGATCGACGTGATCGACGCCGACGACAGCGAGCATCGTTATCGAATCGTAGGCGCCGATGAAACCGATGCGGCCACGGGCGCCATCAGCCTGAATTCGCCGGTCGCCCGCGCGCTGATCGGCAAACGGCTGGGCGATATCGTGGAAATCGCGCTGCCGCAGGGCGCGCGCGAGCTCGAGATTCTGGCGATTCACTATACGCCGCCGGCCGACTGAACCACGCGCTCCGCCATCGGTGTAGCATACAGCCGACCATGGCCGGACTATTCACCCTGAGCACCGACAGCGTACTGCGCGAACGCGCCTTCATGCTGCTGTTGAGCGGGCGCGTGACCGCCACACTGGCGACCCAGATCCAGTCCGTGGTGGTGGGCTGGCAACTCTATGCGATGACACGCGATCCGCTCACCCTCGGCTGGGTGGGCCTGGCCCAGTTTCTACCGATGGCGCTGCTGGTGCTGCCCGCAGGCGATGCCGCCGATCGGCTGCCGCGGCGGCTGATCCTGGCCACCAGCTGGCTGGTTCAGGCGATCGCGGCGCTGCTGTTTCTGGCGCTCACGCTCTCGGCCACCGAGTCGCCCATCGGCTTTTTCGGCGTGCTGGTGCTGTTCGGCATGGCGCGCGCGTTTGCCGGGCCGGGCATGCAGTCGCTGCTGCCACAGGTGGTCGGCGAGCAGCGTCTGCCGAAAGCCATCGCCTGGAATTCATCGGCATTCCAGGTGGCGGTCATCGGCGGCCCGGCCCTCGGCGGGGCCGTCTATCTGGCCGGGCCCGCCTTTGCCTATGGGCTGTGCGCAGGCCTGTTCGCGGCCGCCGCGGTGGCGATCGCGGCGATTCGCCAACATTTGCCCGCCCGTGCCGATACCAGCCGCGCGAGTGCATTCGCGCGATTTACGGCAGGAATCGTGTATGTGCGCACGCGCCCGATCATTCTGGGCGCAATTTCGCTGGATCTGTTCGCGGTGTTGCTGGGCGGGGCGACCGCCCTGCTGCCTGTCTATGCCCACGAGATTCTGCATGTCGGCCCGGCCGGGCTGGGCGTGCTGCGTAGCGCGGTCGCGATCGGTGCCTTTTCGATGGGCATCTATCTGGGCCGCAATGCACTCGAACGCCGCGCCGGCGCGCTCATGTTCGCGGCGGTCGCGGTCTTTGGCGTGGCCACCATCGTGTTCGGTCTGTCGACGAGTTTCGTGCTGTCGTTTATCGCCCTGCTGGTCATGGGCGCGGCCGACATGATTAGCGTGTTCGTGCGCTCGTCGCTCATTCAGCTGGCCACGCCCGATGCCATGCGCGGACGGGTGAACGCGGTGAACATGCTGTTTATCGGTGCTTCCAACGAACTCGGCGAATTCGAGTCCGGCGTAACGGCGGCGCTGTTCGGAACCGTCGGGGCGGTGGTGTTCGGCGGCGTGGGCACGCTGGTGGTGGTCGCGGCCTGGATGGCGCTGTTCCCAGCCCTGCGCCGTGTCGATCGGCTCAACGACGTCGCGACTACCGCGCCTAGCCACCCGCACCGCGCGTGACCGGCGTTTCCACCGGCCGGGCCAGTCCTTCGGCACGGGTGGTTTCCAGCGCACTTTGCGATGACGGCGTCGCCTCGCCTGCCTGCGACGATTCGGCCTGCTTGTCGCCCGCCTGTTCGGGGCGCACGTGCACGGTCGCCGACAAACCGACCGTGAGCACGCGCGTATCCGGCCGACTATCGAAACGAATGGTCACCGGCACACGTTGGGCCAGGCGTACCCACTGGAACACCGGGTCGACATTGGGCAGGTTGCGCTCGCCCGGCGCGTTGTTGGCCACGGCAATGCCCCGCCCGATGCTGGCAACCCGGCCGTGCAGCGGCTGTTCGCTGGACATGAGGTCGATATCCACGGGATCGCCGATATCGATATGGGCGAGTTTGGTTTCTTCGAAATAGGCGGTCACGCGAAAGGTTTCAGCGTCGACGAGCGTCATCATCGACTGGCCCTGGCTGGCGTAATCGCCTTCGTCGAGCAACAGATGGGTCACATAGCCGTCTACCGGCGACCGCACGGTTGCCCATTCGAGATCCTGGCGCGCCTGCGCCAGCCGGGCTTTTGCCTGGCTCACCGATGCCGCCGCCGATGCGGCCTGCGACTGTGCCTGTTGCAAATCCTGAGTGGACACACCACCGCGCGGCAACCGCTCCAGCCGGTGAGCGTTGCGCCGCGCGAAACTCTCTTGGGCCCGTGCCTGTTCGAGGGCAGCCTTGGCTTCGGCAACCGTGTTCTCGAAGCGCACCGGTTCGATGGCGAACAACAGATCCCCCTTGTGGACATAGCTGTCGTCGGTGACCGCTACGCGCGCGACCGTGCCCGATACCTCGGGCGCGATATTCACCACATCGGCCTGCACGCGCGCATCCCGCGTCCAGGGCGCATACACATAGTGCTGCCAGGCAAACCAGCCAAGCACGACTGCCACGGCAACGACGATGAGGGTCGACACCACGCGCAATGTCACAGCGAGAAAACGTTTGGAATCCGCCATTCAGAACAACCTTGGATAACCGTGGTGATACAGCGTCGCTGGCTGCGGGTTGGCGCTGCTCACGGGCCGAATACCAGCATGAGGCTGGCCAGCAAAATCACGAACAATGCCGCCCCGGCCAGCGCCGGATGCCAGAACAGCCGATGCGCGCGGCTACGCAACAATAACGGCTGTAACAGCAGATAGATCAGCCCCGTGGCAGCCAGGAAGGCGAGGAACAGCGGCAGGTAGATACCGCCGAAGGAAATCTGTTCAGACAACACGATGGGCCTCCCCCAGACGAACGGAGCCGGCATCGGAGTTTTCTCTGGCCAGACCGTAATCGGCCAGCGCCGCTGCCACCAGCTCGGCGGCTACCGCGGCCCGTACACCATGGCGCAAGCGCAGGCGCGGTGTGAACGTCAGCGCTTCGTCGAGCATTTGCCGGGCCAGGGTATTGGTACGGGTCTGCATCGCAAAGACATCGGCGACGGGCGGATAACCGTGGGCGAACATCTGTTCCAGCTCGGCCAGTTCCTCGTGCACACTGGACTGCACGGGCTCGCTAAACCCGGCCCGTAGGCTCAAAACGCGTAACGAACGCGCCTCGATACCCATATTCACGGCAGAGAAAGCGGCCTGACGCGCACTCACATGGGTACGGCCCTTATCGGCGGCCACCGGCAAACGCAATAGTCGGTCGTAAACCCGGGTTTCGAAGCGCTCGCGCGAGCCGGTAAAGCCCTTGGCCAGCTCCCCGAACATGCCGGCCAGACGTTCACGCAACAGATCGCGCGGCGTGACTGGCAGGATGATCGCGAATGCGGCAAGCGCCAGAATGACAGCCAGTTCCGCGCCCATGAATGCCTCGGCAAAGCGTACGAAATCCTGGCGTGCGCCGTTGGCAGGATTCACCAGCAGCGCAAACTGCACCAGGCTGATACGCCCGATCAAGGCCCATTGCGGTGTGGCCATGGCCAGACTGGCCACGAACACGAACGGCATGATCACGACCATCAGCATGACGAAGCCGTTGACCGCGGGCAGCAATATAAAATTGGCGATGAATGCCGCGACGCCGGCACACACCCCGCCGATACCGAAGCCACGGGCACCGCCGGCCGGGTCGTCGCCCAGGGCGAACAGCGTGGTGAGTACCGCCAGCAATACCATCATGCCGCTTAATGCCTGCGCATCATGGGTCGCCCAGATCGCCGCGCCGACCGCGATCGCCGTCGCCGCGCGCGCGGTCGTACGCAACGATTCGCGTAGCGAAACGGCGGTTTGGAATTCGTTGCGCCGCGGGGCTGCGCGTGCATTCTTCTTCTCCGACAGCAACAGGCCGTGTTTGATGACGGCAGCACGCATGCGGTTGGCCAAATCCAGCGCACGGGTGATGATCACCCAGTCCACCAACGAGCGCCGGCGATCGTTTGCGCGATCGGCGCGTGCGTTGGTGAGGACGGCGTTGTAGGCCTTGCTGAACGCGAGTTTGATGGCCGACGTGTCGTTCGGATCCTTCTCCAGCAGTGCTGCAGCCTCGTCGAGCCGGCGTAGCGGCGCGCGGTCGATACGATCGCCGAACTTGCCCAGATAGACCTGCAGCGAGGCCATCGCACTCACCAGCGAGAGCAACTCGTAATCGAGTCGGCGCGCCAATCGGTCGTACTCGGCAAAAGCCGGCTCGTCGTAACGTGCGTACTGGCGCGTCTGCTCCAGCGCGAGTGTTTTGTTCACGAGCGCATGCAGTTCCGGGTGTGGCGTATTCGGATCGCCCGCATCGCCATGCCCGGCTTGATCCGCGTCGGGATTACGCTCGATGCGGCGCATCTGTGCACCCATCGCCTTGAGCGCGTCGATACGGGCGGCGCGATACTTGCGGGCGGTAATCCCCGGGGCAAGCAGCACACTCACGAACGCGGCCACCACCGCCGCCAGGGCCGTTTCTGCCGTGCGCGCCACCGCGACCGAGAATACTGTCGATGGGTCGCTCATCGCGCGTACGCCGACAATCATCGTCACATAGCCCGCCAGCACGAAGCCGTAGGACATGTTGTTGCGAAAAAGGCTCGCGCAGAAGACCATCAAGCTGACCCACAGCACGAGGCTGATACAAAACAAGGTATAGCTCTGCGCGAACAACGCGATCAGCGTCACCGACACCACCCCGGCGATAAACGTGCCAAGCAGACGCGAAAACGCCCGCACCACCAGAAAACCCGGTAGCGGCTGAATGAGGATCGCGACGTTGATGAATGCCCAGTAGGCATTATCCAGTTGCAGCCAGAACGCAAGATAAAGCGAAAGCGCAACCGAAATACAACAACGGATCGCGAACGACAGGTTTTCGGCGCTCGGCGCCAGCAGCCAGCCCAGTCGTTGCATCATTGCATTATACAATCATATCGCGCACAACCATAGTCGCTTATCGAGGCGATACTCGGTCTTTGGCGCGTCTCGCTCGCGGCTTTCGCTTGTACAGCCTGCGCGCGCGGCGTACCGCCGGGTAACGCGTAGAACGCACCAGCCATCCCCGCGGGCCGGTTTGCCGGCCACTACGCTATTGTACGGTGCGGGCCATAGCCATCGCTGCGCATCGCTATCCGGGGATGGCCGAACGAAACACCTTTGCCCTGCCTAACCGACGTTGGCGACCAGCACCTCGTCTGACTGTGCCCGACTCGCCAACTGATTCGATTGCTAACGAAACACGCGTGCTGTCGGCGTACGTCGGATTACAGCCACCTTGCCTGGTTTGCTTCCTACAACAACGCCTGCCACAAAAAACCGCACGCGCTCGAACCGGCTTTCGAACGCCGCAGCATATTGCTTTCGGCCGGGGTCAGGGACCATGCCGCGTGAATTTTTAACGGGCATAAAAAAAGCCCCGAGCGCATGCTCGGGGCTTTTTAATTAAGAGCCTGGCGGTGACCTACTCTCGCACGGGGAGACCCCGCACTACCATCGGCGCTGAGTGGTTTCACTTCCGAGTTCGGAATGGGATCGGGTGGTTCCCACTCGCTATGGCCGCCAGGCAAACTGGAAAACAATCTATATGCAATCGAACACTGCGTTTGTATAGGCACGTAAAAGCGCTTGAGCGTTATATGACCAAGCCTCACGGGCAATTAGTACCAGTAAGCTGAACACGTTGCCGTGCTTACACATCTGGCCTATCAACGTCCTCGTCTTGGACGACCCTTAAGAGCCCTCAAGGGGCTAGCGAGATCTCATCTTGAGGTGGGCTTCGCGCTTAGATGCTTTCAGCGCTTATCCCTTCCGCACGTAGCTACCCGGCAATGCCACTGGCGTGACAACCGGAACACCAGAGGTGCGTCCATCCCGGTCCTCTCGTACTAAGGACAGATCCTCTCAAATCTCGAACGCCTACGGCAGATAGGGACCGAACTGTCTCACGACGTTCTAAACCCAGCTCGCGTACCACTTTAAATGGCGAACAGCCATACCCTTGGGACCTGCTTCAGCCCCAGGATGTGATGAGCCGACATCGAGGTGCCAAACTCCTCCGTCGATGTGGACTCTTGGGAGGAATCAGCCTGTTATCCCCGGCGTACCTTTTATCCGTTGAGCGATGGCCCTTCCATACAGAACCACCGGATCACTAAGACCTACTTTCGTACCTGCTCGACCCGTCGGTCTCACAGTCAAGCACCCTTTTGCCTTTGCACTCGTTGCGCGATTTCCGACCGCGCTGAGGGTACCTTTGCACTCCTCCGTTACTCTTTGGGAGGAGACCGCCCCAGTCAAACTACCCACCATACACTGTCCCTGGCCCAGATTATGGGCCTAGGTTAGAACCTCAAACATTTCAGGGCGGTATTTCAAGGGTGGCTCCACGCCGGCTAGCGCCGACGCTTCAAAGCCTCCCGCCTATCCTACACAAAAATGTTCAAAATCCAGTGTAAAGCTGTAGTAAAGGTGCACGGGGTCTTTCCGTCTTGCCGCAGGAACACTGCATCTTCACAGCAATTTCGATTTCACTGAGTCTCGGGTGGAGACAGTGTGGCCATCGTTACGCCATTCGTGCAGGTCAGAACTTACCTGACAA
>NZ_APNF01000003.1:207500-385644 GCF_040361235.1 Salinisphaera sp. S4-8
CATCTTGTTGACGCCGTCGAGCCCTTCGAGCAGCGGCATGGTCAGAACGGCCTGCGGCTTCTGCCCGTATACCTGCTGCAGATGGCGCCCCATGAGCAGGTTGAACTTCTGGTCGGTCCCGCCAAGCTCCACATCCGCTTCGAGCGCTACGGAGTCGTAGCCCTGGATCAGTGGATAGAGAAACTCATGAATGGCGATCGACTCGTTTGCCTTGTAGCGCTTGTTGAAGTCGTCGCGCTCAAGCATGCGTGCCACTGTATGTGTCGAGGCGAGCTTGATCATGTCGGCACTCGTGAGCTGGTTCAGCCACGTCGAGTTGAGCACCACACGGGTGCGCTCGGCATCGAGCACCTTGTATATCTGGGCTTCGTAGGTTGCCGCATTCTCGGCGACCTGCGCTTCATCGAGCGGCTTGCGGGTGACGTTCTTGCCGGTGGGATCACCGATACGGCCGGTGAAGTCGCCGATCAGAAACACCACATCGTGGCCCAAATCCTGGAACGTACGCATCTTGTTGAGCAGCACGGTATGCCCCAGATGCAGATCCGGCGCGGTCGGGTCGAAGCCGGCTTTGATCACGAGACGCTCCCCCGCCTGTGTTGCCTGCTCGAGGCGTGTACGAAACGCCTCCTCGGGAATGATCTCGTCACAACCCCGACAAATTTCGGCCCATATATCCTGCATCGACGAACGACTCCCTGGCGCGATCTACACTGGTTCGGCCGCTCAGTCTAGCGGTTTCGGACTTGGCAAGCATCCAGCTTTATGCTTTTCTATCCGGATAACTGCGGGCAGTAAAGAGGGGTGCCCGCGGCAAATCCCCACTTTCCCAGCACGGCTCGGCGTCATTTATATGGGCAAGATCGATACGGACTACCTGTGGCTGCACGAACAGCCCCAACCGCCGAGCTCGCGCCTTCGCCGCCTGGCCCTGATTCTCGTCGTGCCACTTATCGGTGGTGCCGCCTGGCTGACGGCCAGCCCACAGACCCTGCTCGTTGACGACCGCGAGCCGCAAGGCGTCGAGACGCGAGACAACGGCGACAACGACATGGCCGCAGCCGATGTCGATGCATCGATCGGCCCGGGCCGCACGCAGGTATCGCAGGCGCTGCGTTCCGACAATGCAAGCGGACTGTCGCAGGACGACCTCGCGCTCAGCGACGATGATGCCAATGCCCTTGAGGTGCCGGTCGCGCCAATCGACCCCGATCGCGCAGCAACCGACACCGGCGATATCGACGCCACAACTGGCCTGGCGGATATTGTCGACACGGGTGTCGTACAAGATAAAGCACAACAACATGACAATGCCGCCATCGCCACGCCGCGGGACAGCGGCCCGCGCTGGCACGATGTGACCATCCGCAAGGGCGACACGCTCTCGATCGCGTTCAGCCGCAACGAATTGTCGTATGCCGACTCGCTGGCGATCGCGCATATGAAGGAGCACGGCAAGCGCTTTACCCGCGGGCTGCGGGCCGGCGACACGATGCGGGTCAAGGCCGATGCCGATGGCCACGTACTCGCGCTGGATTTCCCTGTCGATCCGCTGCACACCTTGCAGGTTCGCCCGCAGGGCAACGGCTTTCGCGGCGAAATGGCGCTGGCCGATGTCGAGCATCGCAATGCCTTCGCCAGCGGCATCATCGACACCAGCTTTTATGTCGATGCGCTGGAGGCCGGCCTGTCGGACCGCCAGATCATGAAGCTGGTCGAAATCTTCGGCTGGGATATCGATTTCGCCTTCGACACCCGGCCCGGTGACCGTTTCGTGGTCGTCTACGACGAGCTTTACAAGGACGGCGACAAGATCGCCAACGGCGATATCCTGGCGGCCTCGTTCATCAACCGTGGCCGCGACGTACGCGCCGTGCGTTATGCCGAAGCCGGCGATGACCAGGGCACGGTCTATTACTCCCCCGACGGGCGCGCGATGAAGAAAGCCTTTATTCGTACCCCGGTGGATTACACCCGTATCAGCTCGGGTTTCAATCTGTCGCGCAACCACCCCATTCTCAATCGCATTCGTCGCCACGAGGGCACCGACTACGCCGCACCCAGCGGCACGCCGATCAAGGCCACCGGCAATGGCCGTATCGTCTTCCGTGGTCGACGCGGCGGCTACGGCAACATGATCATCGTGCGCCACGACTCGCATCTTTCCACCCGCTATGGCCACATGTCGCGCTTCGCCAGCGGCTTCGGTGTCGGCAGCAAGGTCAAGCAGGGCGACGTCATCGGCTATGTCGGCATGAGCGGCCTGGCCACCGGCCCGCACCTGCACTATGAATTCCGCGTCGACGGCAATCCCAAGGACCCGGAACGCGTCGATCTGCCCAAGGCGCTGCCCCTGCCTGGCGAGTACATGGCCGATTTTCGCAAACACTCGGCGCCACTGCTCACGCAGCTGGACACGCTCACCGAAACCGAGATCGCAAGCGCCGGTACGAGCGGTAACAACGAGCCGAACTCGGCCAACTGACAGCAAAGCCCGGTCGTGTCTGGCAGGATGCAGACTCCGCCTGCCAGCGCACGCAGCCGACGCTGCGATGCTTGCAGCAGCCATCCGCCATCCCATCGCGACGCGCTGATATGAACGACGCCCGCTACTATATCGGCCTGATGTCGGGCACGAGCGTAGACGCCGCGGATGCCGCGGTCGTGCGCTTCGATGCCGCCGGCAATCGGCCGCAGATCCTGGCGACGCATGCGGAGCCACCCGAAGCCGGACTGCGCGACGACCTGCTTCATCTGTCGCAACAGGTCGCCGGCGTGTCGTTATCTAAATTCGGCGAACTGGATCAGCGCGTGGGCGAATGGTTCGCGCGGGCGGCGATTGCCGTGATGGACAAAGCGCAGGTCGGCGCCGACCAGATCGACGCAATCGGCAGCCACGGCCAGACCGTGCGCCACGAGCCCGACGCCCGCTACCCCTTCAGCCTCCAGCTCGGCTCGCCCAGCCGTATCGCGGCGCGTACCGGCTGTCGCGTCGTCGGGGATTTTCGCAACAGCGATATCGCCATCGGCGGCCAGGGCGCGCCGCTCGTGCCCGCCTTTCATCGCAGCGTGTTCGCCAATGCCCAGCGCCACCGCGTAGTCGTCAATATTGGCGGCATCGCCAATGTCACGGTGCTGCCCAGCCAGTCGGTCGACGACCCGCATGCGGTCACCGGCCTGGATACCGGCCCGGGCAATGCGCTCATGGATGCCTGGACCGCTGCCCATCTCAAACGGCATTACGATGCCGACGGGCGCTGGGCCGCCAGTGGCCGCGTCAACGATACGCTGCTCGCACACATGATGGCCGACCGCTATTTCGCCCGCCCCGCACCCAAGAGCACCGGTCGCGAATATTTCAACCTCGACTGGTTGCGCGCCCAGATCGACAGCCTGGCCAGTCGACCCATTCCGGCCGACGTTCAGGCCACGCTCTGCGAATTCACCGCGCGTAGCGTCGCCCAGGCCATCGACGAATACGGCCCCGGCGACGAAGAAGTGCTCATCTGTGGCGGCGGCGCACACAACAGCGAACTCTATCGCCGCCTGGCTCAATTGCTCGCGCCACGCGAACTGGCCGTTACCGACCGCTACGATGTCGACGCCGACTGGGTCGAAGCCGTGGCCTTCGCGTGGCTGGCCATGCGCACCGTCAATGGCTTGAGCGGCAACGTGCCCGGCGTGACCGGCGCAAGCGCCCCCGTGGCGCTCGGCGGAATCTACCAGGCCGCCCTGCTGGATAACTGACAGCAAGCACGCGCGTCTCTTCTGTCGTCAGCCGCCCCGCGCCATACGGGCGTTTGCATAGCAAAATCTGCCGTCTTGTCGTGCAACGCTGATTCGTCCGCGACGAAATCGCTTCCTGCAGCGGGTCGCTCAAACAGCGAAAGCCTTACCCAGCCGCAGGTGGTCGTCGCATTGGGATTGCGGATCACGAACTGCGCCGCGCTGCGCGCGGGTTTTGCTTACGCAAAACGTTCGCATCTTTGTGCCCCCCATTCGCCTGCGGCGAATCGCCCCTCACGAGGGGCAAGGCGCGCTTTGGTTTAAACAGCGAAGGAGTTGCCGCAACCGCAGGTGGTCGTTGCGTTGGGATTGCGGATCACGAACTGCGCCGCGCTGCGCGCGGGTTTTGCTAGCGCAAAACGTTCGCATCTTTGTGCCCCCCATTCGCCTGCGGCGACACCCCTCACGAGGGGCAAGGCGCGCTGAGGTTCAAACAGCGAAGGAGTTACCGCAGCCGCAGGTGGTCGTCGCATTGGGATTGCGGATCACGAACTGCGCCGCGCTGCGCGCGGGTTTTGCTAGCGCAAAACGTTCGCATCTTTGTGCACCCCATTCGCCTGCGGCGAATTGCCCCTCACGAGGGGCAAGGCGCGCAGAGGTTCAAACGGCGAAGGAGTTACCGCAGCCGCAGGTGGTCGTCGCATTGGGATTGCGGATCACGAACTGCGCGCCTTCTACCCCATCCGAAAAATCGATTTCGGCGCCGGAAAGGTAGAGCACGCTCATCGGATCGACGAGCAGGGTCACGCCCTGTTTTTCAATGAGCGTGTCACCGTCCTCGACGTTCTCGTCGAAGGTGAAGCCGTATTGAAAGCCCGAGCAGCCGCCACCGGAGACGAATACGCGCAACTTGAGCGCGTCATTGTCCTCGTCTTCGAGCAGTTCCTTGACCTTGATCGCCGCGGCATCGGTAAACACCAGCGCGGACTGGTCTTCTTCCATGGCGTGTGTGGCGGTACTCATAAGCGTTCTATTTCCGTTGAACGGATGGTTCCTATCATATGACATCGGTGCAAGCTCGGGCTATTCAAGCCCTACCGATGAATTAGGCGCGCTGCGGGCCTTACCCTAGGGCAGCGCACCCGGCACCGCGAGCCCGCAGGTTTCGTCGGCGCCGATCATGAGATTGAAGCACTGCACGGCCTGACCGGCTGCGCCCTTGACCAGATTGTCGATCACCGACAACACGACCACGGTATCGCCGTCGCCAGGCCGATGCACGGCCATGCGGCACATATTGGCGCCGCGTACGTGCCGTGTTTCCGGCATCGCGCCGGCCGGCAGAACATCCACGAACGGTTCGTCGGCATAGGCGCGTTCATACACTGCCTGCAGGTCGTGGCCCTGCGCGGCGAGCTGGGCATAAAGCGTGGCATGAATACCGCGGATCATCGGTACCAGATGCGGCACGAAGGTCAGACCGACGTTGCCACCGGCCAGCGCTGCCAGCGACTGGCGGATTTCCGGCAGATGCCGATGCCCGGCCACGCCATAGGCCTTGAACGATTCCTGCATTTCGGCGAACAGAAAACCGGGCTTGAGCGATTTGCCCGCCCCGGACACGCCGGTCTTGGCATCGGCGATCAGCCGCTCGACATCGACCAGCCCGGCTTCCACCAGCGGCTTGAACCCCAGAACGATCGCCGTGGGATAGCAGCCCGGCGCAGCCACCAGATTCGCATCGGCGATGGCTGCGCGGTTGAGCTCGGGCATGCCGTAAACCGCGCGTTCGATCAATTCCGGGCAGGCATGCTCGACGCCATACCAGGCGCTCCATTCCTCGACATCCTTGAGCCGGAAGTCCGCGGACAGGTCGATCACGCGCTTGCCGGCATCCAGCAACGCCGGCACATCATGCATGGCCGCTGCATGCGGCGTGGCAAAGAACACGATGTCGCAATTGGCAAACGCGTGGTCATCCGGGGCCACGAAGTCGAGATCGATCACGCCGCGCAACTGCGGATAGACATCGGCGACTGGCGTGCCGGCATCGCCACGCGACGTCACCGCGACCACTTCGGCATTCGGATGCGCGCTGAGCAGGCGCAGCAGTTCGGCCCCGGCATAGCCGGTACCGCCGACGATTGCGATGCGTTGTTTCTCGGTCATGATGTTTGCTGAAATAAGCCGCGAAACCGCGCATAATAACGCGCATGTCGCAGCCCTGCGCGCTCGCGACCCAATCCTGGTTTCTCGCCACCCGGAAATACGAGCTCTTGCACGTACGCCCACGATCGATCCATGGCCGCTGAACGCTCGCTGCGCCGTTCGCTGCGCGAAGCCTGGCAGGGTCGTATGGACTCGATGCGCCAGCATCTCGCGGATGTCGAGAACACCCCCGGGCTAAGCCTGCTGTGTTTGCTCGGCGCGGCCACCGGCGCGCTCTGCGGTCTGGTGATTCTGGCGCTACATACCGGCATTCACTTGCTGCAGGATCCGTTGTTCGAATTATTCGGTGCCAGTGCCGGCGCGTTCACCGAAACCAGCGTGGCCTTCCGGGTGGCGGTACCGCTGATCGGCGCGCTCTTACTCGGGCTGATCGTTGAGTGGGTGCTCAAATCCGCCGAATACGGCATCGTGCATATCATCGAACGACTGGTCTATTACCAGGGCGTATTGCCGGTGAAGTCGGCACTGGCCGAGTTCACCATGTCGGTACTGGCGCTGACCACGGGCCAGTCCGTCGGCCGCGAAGGCGTGGCTGCGCATACGGGCGCGACCACCGGCAGCTGGCTCGGGCGCCGACTGGATCTACCCAACAACAGCGTACGCACCCTGGTGGGCTGTGGTGCGGCCGCGGGTATCGCGGCCTCGTTCAATACGCCGCTGGCGGCGGTGATCTTCGCCATGGAAGTGGTGATGATGGAATACACCATCGCCGGCTTCGCACCCATCATTCTGGCCGCCGTTTCCGGCTCGCTGGTGACGTTTACGCTTACCGACGTCCACCCGCGGCTAATGGCCGAATACTCCGGCTTTTCGCCGGTGGAACTGCCCTATCTCGCGCTCGTGGGCGCGTTGCTGGGCGTGGCCGGTGCCGGGTTCACCCGTCTTTGCGGCGCGCTCGTGCCGATACTGGCCAAGGTGCGTATCAGCCTGCGCATCGCGCTGGCAGGCCTGGTGACCGGGCTACTGGCGATTCAGTTCCCCCAGATCATGGGCCTGGGTTTCGATACCGTGAACAGCTCGCTGGCCGGCCACTATGCGGTCACCATGGCGCTGGGTATCGGCGTGGCGAAACTGCTGGCCACCAGTTTCGCCACCGCCGCCGCGGTTCCCGGTGGCGTGATTCTGCCCACCTTCGTGATCGGCTCTGCGCTGGGCAGCGCGCTCGGTACTGCCGGCGCGCTGATTCTGCCCGGCCATGCCACCGATGCCGGCCTGTATGCGCTGCTGGGCATCGGCGCCATGATGGGCGCGGTTCTGCAGGCCCCGTTATCGGCGCTGGTGGTGATTCTGGAGCTCTCCGGCCAGACCGGGCTGGTGTTGCCGGGCATGCTGGTGGTGATTGCCGCACTCGTGGTATCACGCCGTATTTCGGTATCGGAATCGCTGTTTCGCCTGCTGCTGCGCCGGCGCGGGCTGGACTATCGCAACGACCCGATCTCGCAGTATCTGCGGCGCGCCAGCGTGCTGTCGGCGATGAACCGACGCTTTCGTATCGTGGAACCCAAGATCGACCGCGCCGCGCTCGACGAGATTCTGGAAAACAAGATCGACTGGCTGCTGATTCGCTCAAGCGAGCATCGCGCCAGCCTGATGCGCCCGAGCGATGTGGCGCGTTTTCTCAATCAGGAAGAAAACGCGCACCTCGAAGAGATCGATCTGTACAAGATTCCGGGCAAACGCATGGATGCCTACTCCATTCACGTGCGCGCCAGCCTTCAGGAAGCCTTTGATATGGTCAATCGCAACGAGGCCGAGGCACTGATCGTCGAACGCAACGTCGTCGGCAGCAACGCCATTACCTATGGCGTGCTCACGCGCGAGGCCATCGACGGTACCTATCGGCCCTAGCGTGCATCCGCGACGTCGCCCGAGCCCTACCATTTCCCAAGTCCAAACCTAGAGCCGAACCCGGCTTTTCTACAGGAGTTTCGAATGCTGTTATGGGTCAAGGCCTTCCACGTGATCTTCATGGTGACCTGGTTTGCCGGTCTGTTCTATCTGCCGCGTATCTTCGTCTATCACGCCGATACGAGCGACGAGGTCGGGCATGCGCGTTTCTGCACCATGGAAAAACGCCTGGGCATACTCATGTCCATCGGCGCGGCCCTGACCATCCTGTTCGGGGTCTGGCTGCTCGTGGCCTATGGCAGCGCCTGGATGGCAGCCAACGGCTGGATCCACGCCAAGCTGCTGTTTGTGCTGGGGCTAATCGGCTTTCATGGCTGGTGCCAGATCCAGGTCAAGAAATTCCGTGAAGGCCGCAATACCGGCAGTTCCGGGTATTTTCGCCTGATGAACGAAATCCCGTCGGTGTTTCTTGTGGTGATCGTGATCCTGGCGATCGTCAAACCCTTCTGACACCACCACAACGCGCAGACACAAAAAAGCCCGCCGACAACCGCCGGCGGGCTTTTTCATGCGCCGCAGCGCCAGCGGCTATTCGCCAGCGTCGGGCGTCTGGTTGATGTCCACACCAATCTGCGACTGGTTGTAGTTCTGCTCGCCCATGTGCTTGATCATGTCGAGCTGGGTTTCGATGAAGTCGATATGCTCTTCTTCATCGGCCAGGATCTCGGCGAACAGTTCACGGGTGACGTAATCACCGGCCTGTTCGCAGTAGGTGATCGCTTCCTTGTAGTACGCATGGCCTTCGTATTCGGCGGCCAGGTCGCACTCGAGCATTTCCTTGGGGTTTTCGCCGATACGCAGCTTGCCCAGATCCTGCAGGTTCGGCAGGCCGTTGAGGAACAGGATGCGCTTGATGAAGCGATCCGCGTGCTGCATTTCCTCGATCGACTCCTGGTATTCCTTCTTGCCGATCTCGAAGAAACCCATGTCCTCGTACATACGGGCATGCAGGAAATACTGGTTGATCGCGGTCAGCTCAAGCTTGAGCGACTTCTGCAGATACTCGATGACTTTGGGGTCGCCTTTCATGGCTCTTCCTGTACGTTGGGCCGATAAACTGGTCGACAAGCTTAGCCGACCCGGCCACGCCGTACAATCAAGGCATTCGCGCAACGCCGACACCGCCTACGCATGACGTACCTGCGAGGCAGGCCCACCCGCCGTGGCTAACCGGTTGCCGCCAGGGGTTCGGCCTGGGCAATCACCCGAATGGGCGCCGCACGGCGTTGGTGCTGCTGGTGACATTCGTTGAGCAGATCGCGCGCGCATTGCGCACAGCGACCACAACAGCCAGCCACGCCCAGACGCTTGCGCAATTCGCGCATGCTACACGCGCCTTCGCCGTAGGCATCGCGAATCTGGCAGTCGGTTACCGCGTTACAAACACAAACGTACATGGGCTACCTCCGACGTGTAGTAAAACGCGAATGAGAATGAGTGTCAATCACCGCGTTTATTACAGCGCACACTGACAATGTCAGTCTGCACTGTTAACGTCGAACATGCACACACGCTCCTGGCCCGCGCCGAACAGCGCAGACCGGAGGCCGGAAATACGGCGATTACTGAGTCTTTAGGCAGCGGGAGAGTTCATCCAGCGCCAAGCGGTAAACCTGGCGCTTGAAGAACACCACCTCATCGATCGGCTGCCAGTAGTCGACCCAGCGGTAACCGTCGAACTCGGGCTTGTCGCAAGCGTCGAAGCGCACGCAGGACTCCGGAGCGATGAGCTCAAGCATGAACCATTTCTGTTTCTGGCCGATGCATAACGGCTGACGATTACGGCGCACATACCGCTTGGGCAGGCGATAGCGCAGCCATCGGCGGGTCGAGCCGATCATGCGGACGTGCTCGGGCCGCAGCCCGACTTCTTCTTCGAGTTCGCGGAATAAAGCCTGCTGGGCATTCTCGCCGGCATGAATCCCGCCCTGGGGAAACTGCCAGGATTGCTGGCCGATACGTTTGGCCCAGAACACCTGGCCGCGCTGATTGCTTAAGATGATGCCGACGTTGGCCCGAAAACCCTGCGCATCAATCACGACTACGCCCTCGGTATAAATACCCAATTGATTCTTTCATAAATCGGTCAAAAACGAAAAAAGGCATTTCACTTTGCAACTGACGCTATTCGATCTCGACAATACCCTGCTCGCCGACGACAGCGATTACCTGTGGGGGCGCTTCCTGGTGGACGAAGGGGTGGTCGACGCAGAGCACTACGCCCGTGAAAACGAGCGTTTTCATGCCCAGTACCAAGAGGGTAATCTCGATATCCACGCCTATCAGCGCTTCGCGCTCGCGCCGCTGCGTACCCATTCGCTGGATACCATGCATGCGCTACGCGCCGATTATGTCGAGCGCATCATTCGTCCGCGCGTCGCGCGGCATACACCGGCACTGCTCGACTATCATCGCCAACGCGGTGACACGATTGCCATTATTACCGCCACCAACCGCTTCATCACCGAGCCGATCGCCACGCTGCTGGGTATCGATACGCTCATCGCCACCGATCCCGAGATCGTCGACGGCGTCTATACCGGCGAAATCGCCGGCGTGCCCTGCTTTCAGGCCGGCAAGATCGAACGCGCCAAGGCGTGGGTCGCCCACCAGGCCGAGACCTTCGAGCGAGTGAACTTCTATTCCGATTCGCTCAACGATCTGCCGCTGCTGCGCTGGGCCGATCGCGCCATCGCGGTCGATCCGGACGACACCCTGGCCGCGGCCGCGCGCGAGGCCGGCTGGCCAATCATCAGCCTACGCGGCGAGCAACCGCCCTTTCAGCTATCGCCTACCGAGTAGGCCACCCCGGCGCATGTTGATCCGCCAACGCAAGTGACGGGTGGTTGGCCATTGCGGTCAGCCCCTTTTCGGGCAGCAACAAGCACACGGGCGGGTCCGGAAAGGCATTCGTCCGCGAATGAACGCAAATAAACGCAAATGAAGGCCGTTGCAGCTGTGAGTCAGCGCTATCGATGACCGTATTGAAAGCGGTGTTATTACGCGATACCCATTGAGTAGGCACTTCTTAATTCGCGTTTATTTGCGTTCATTTGCGGACCCCATCCTTCGTTTTCCGGCTAGAGGCGGCCGCGCCGAATCGCCTGATCGATCGTCAATTCGT
Source organism: Salinisphaera sp. S4-8 (assembly GCF_040361235.1). Taxonomy (NCBI): domain Bacteria; kingdom Pseudomonadati; phylum Pseudomonadota; class Gammaproteobacteria; order Salinisphaerales; family Salinisphaeraceae; genus Salinisphaera; species Salinisphaera sp. S4-8. The sequence goes on from NZ_APNF01000003.1 coordinate 218,488, forward strand.
CCGTGAGTCTCGGCGTCGATACATCCTTCAGGCAACCTGCTTCATGCGCGCCGCTTCGCGTTCATTTGCGGAACGGACCTTTGTCTTGCGGCGTAAGCGTAACGCCCCGCTGCCCTAACCCGCCGGCGCGTCGCGGGCCTCGTCCCAGCCGGCGACATAGGGCGCGATGGCATCGCGCAGCTTGCCGTTGGTCGCGAATACGCTGCGTGTGAGCAGGTCGATCGCGCCGCCGCCCAGTTCGGTGATATCGCCCCCGGCCTCTCGCAGAATGACCGTGAGTGCCGCGATATCGAGGATATTCAGATCGGATTCGAGGATCGCATCGATCCGGCCCGAAGCCAGCAGGTGGTAATGATAGAAATCACCGTAGCCACGGATGCGATGCACCTGGCCGATCAACTTGCCGACCGGCGCCCAGGCCGGGGATGCCGCCAGCGAGGCGATATTGCCCAGCGACAGGCTGGTCTTGGCCAGCGTATCGACATCCGAGGTGTGTATCGGCTCGCCGTTGAGCGTCGCCCCCAGCCCCTTGGCCGCACAGGCCATTTCGCCGCCGTTGAACAGCGGTGCGTTGGAGACGCCCACTATTAACTCATCTTGGGGCTCGCCCTTTTTCAATAGCGCGATCTGGGTGGAAAAGAACGGATAGCCGCGCACGAAGCTCTTGGTGCCGTCGATCGGGTCGATCAGCCAGACATAGTCGGCATCGGCCTGTTCGCGGCCCAGCTCTTCGCCCTGAAACCCGTGATCGGGGAATGCCTCGGACAATACCGCCTTGATCGCGCGCTCGCATTCGATGTCGGCGATGGTCACCGGGCTGGCATCGGCCTTGTGCTCGACTTCGAAGTCGCCGTGGTAATAGCGGCGGATAATCGTCTCGGCGGCGCGGGCGGCCTCGACGGCCTTGTCGAGAAACGGCTGCAGATCGGTCAAAACGGCGTCCTGGTTCGAGGCTGGGGCGCCGATGCTAGCGCAATATGCCGAAGATGGTCAGCAGCGCCAGAATCGCCAGCATGACCAACAGCGCCCGCCAAATCAGCCCCAGGGCTTCGAGCAGGGTATCGTCCAGCCCGCGGCCGTAGCGTGTTTCGGCCTTCGGCCCCGCCAATCCGATCGCGCCACGCCCGACCGCGGCCAACAGGCGCCAGCTGGCCGATGCGCTGGCATGGGTGGTCGCACGCGCCGATGGCCAGGCGCTGATCGCGCTGCGGGTCGCGCCCACCAGCGCATACACCAACACGGTCAGGCGCGCGGGAATCCAGGCCGCCAGCCCGTGTACGTATTCGGCCGTGCGCTGCATGGCCCGGGAGGCGCTGCCCCGTGCTGCCAGCGCCGGCAGTTCGCGCACGCTGCGATAGAACAGCGCCCCGGCCGGGCCGGCCACGAAAAACCACAGCAGCACGCCCAGAATGCGTTCATGCCCCTGAACCAGCACCGCGCCCACCACCGTGCGTCCGTGGGTATCGGGCGCGAGGCGGCCGTCCGAGCGCCGGCACAGATCGAGCGTGAGCGCTTCGGCATGGGCGAAATCGCGTTCGTCGCGGGCGCGCACGATGGTATGTACGTCTTCCCAGAGATCGCGCGGGCCGAAGGTGAGCACGAGAATGAACACACCGAACGCCAGCTCGAAACCCAGCCACAGGTATTCGGCGATCGCCCACTGAACGAGCGCGACCACGAGCACCGGCGGCAGAATCACCAGCACCCCGGCCGGATGCTGTAACCAGCGCCGGCCGAGCGCCACGCTTTCGATCAGCGCCACATAGCGGGCAAAGCCATCGGTATCGCGCCAGCGCTTGAGCTGGCCGAGCGCGCGCTCGACGAACAGCGCGATGACGATCATGATCAGATGCATGCCCGCTCCAGCAGGTCGAACAAAAGCGGCCAGTCGAAGGCCGGGCCGGGGTCGGTCTTGCGCTGCGGCGCAATATCACTATGGCCGACGATACGCGCCCGGGTGAGTGCCGGATAAGCCTGCATCAGGGCCGCGCTTACGCCGGCCAGTGCTCGGTACTGGGCAGGCGTATAGGGGCAGTCGTCGGTGCCTTCGAGTTCGATACCCACTGCGAAGTCGTTGACCCGTGCACGCCCGTCGAACATCGACTCGCCGGCATGCCAGGCACGCGCGTCGAAATCCACATACTGGGTCAGCGCGCCCGTGCGTGCGATCAGCAAATGCGCCGACACCCGCAGATGGGCGATCTCGCGGTAGAAGGCATCGCGCGCCACATCCAGCGTGTTGGTAAACAGCGCATCGACCTGCCCCCGGCCGAAATGCCCCGGCGGCAGGGTAATACCGTGCACGACCAGCGTATCCACCACGGTATCCGCCGGGCGCGCATCGTGATTGGGCGAGGCCAGCCAGCGTGCCTGTTCGAGTCGGCCGTTCGCGATCGAATAAGAATGCATTGGGCTAAAAATACGCCTGCAGGCCGATCGTCGCACGCAGCCCGCTATCCAAGGCGGTGTTCTCCCAGCCGAATTCGCTGCGCAAACCCAGATCGCGGCTCAGGTTGAACTGCTGCGCAAAGCGCGCCCAGCGATAATAGCCCGCCTCGCCGGCCACATATTCGAGCGCGCCGGTTTCTGCCTTGAGCTGCAGCCGGCGCGTCGGATAGGCGAGCACGCCGACACTCGCGCCCGCGCCCAGCGCATATCCCGGCGCCAGCGCACTGTTGGCATCCACAGAGCCCAGGCCGAATACATAGCCCAGCAACTCGTCGTCGCCCCAGGCCAGCCCCGGCCCGCCTTGCAGGTAATAACCGAGATTGTTGTCGACATTGTCGAAGACATTAGCCGAGGGGCGCCGGCGCAGCCCGGTATTGACCTGGAAAGACACCGGCTTGAACAGATCGTCGCGCGGCGACAGCGAGACGATATTGAGCAGGGTCAGATCGTCGATACGCAGCTCGCCCTCGTCGGGGTCGATACGCAGGCCCAAGTCGAGAAAGTTGATCTGCGCACCGTCGGTATACCCACCCGGATTGTCGAGCAGATCGTGATAGGCCGGGCGAATCCGCAGGCCCAGCGACAGTTCATCGACTTCGTAGACCGTTTCCGCGGCCACGCGCAGGGTGCGATGCGCCTGATCGGGAGACGTCTCGGGCGTGGGCACCGGCGCAAACGAGGACGGCCGCGCAATCCGGCTGCGCGCCAGCAGGATGGCGTTGGCATGGGCCTGATCGGCCGGCGCGCTGGCCGGATCGCTTTGCAGGCGATAGTAGAGATAGTCGTGAGCGACCTCGAGCACCGCGGCGCGGTCGGCTGGATCGAGCGCGGCCAGTTCCGGGCCGTCCAGGGCCACGTCGTCGGCCGCGACGGCACGTGCGAGCGTGCGCTGGTCAGCGCTGAGCTGATCAGCCTGCCAGCGCAGCGTGGTTTCCAGCGACGGGCGAAAACGCGGCGTGCCCATCAGCCCGGGCACGTCCGCGATCGTGCGAATGGTATCGGCCGGAATCGCATACCAGGAATACTGCTCGGTGAGTTCGAGCTCGGGGCGGGCGACTTCGAGCAGACTCAGCAGCTGGTAGGAGCAGTTCTTGGAGAGAAAGAAATAGGCGAAACGCACGCCGTCCATCTCCCAGAGATGATCGACCAGTCGATTGGTCTGCGCCGCGTTCAAGTTGAGTGGATAGGCCCACACGTCGCGATGCTCGATCCAGGCGTACTGCTTGACCTTCTCGTAGTAGGGAAACAGCCCGAAGATACCGGCATAGCCGCCCGTCAGGCCTTTCCAGGCAAACGCCAGCCCCTGGGCATCGTCGCCGGCCGCTGCGGCGAAATTCACCGCATACGACAACAACTCGGTATTGCGCGCCCGCCGCGAAGAATCGATGCGCAACAGGGTATGGCCGAACATCGACGACGGACTGTTGGGAAAGGCGGTAGGAAAGATCAGGCTCACCTGACGCGGCGCCAGTGCTTCGCGCCAGCGCTGGTATTTCTCGCAATCCGCGCCGCCGAGCGCGTATTCATCCAGACCCAGACGATCGACCAGAAAACGGCGCCGGGCGATGAAGGTACAGGCCGCCGAGCGATCGCGATCGGCTATCTGGCGGTCTTCGACAAACGCAGCCAGCGTCGCGTCCAGTTCCGCAGCCGGGTCACGGCGTCCGTCGGGCGCGAGAAAGAACCAGTCCGTAACCACGGTGCTGTGCACACCCTCGCCGAGCCAGTCGGGCTCATAGTGCAGCAGCGCGCGCCACAGCGGACTCGCGGCCAGGTTTTCGGCCCGCGCCTGGGCCTGTAACTGCGCCAGTCCCGGCGCGGCCTGGGCCGCGCTAGTCGCGAACAATCCGAGAACACACAGCCATCCTGCCCATCGCGTCATAGCGGGTCCGGTCGAAAACAGATGATGCAACACGGCCGGCGCCGTGTACGCGCAATTGTAGAGCGTCAGTCGCGTTGACCGTCGGCCGGTTTCGGCTCGGCCTGGCGCGCCAGGCGCCATAGCCAGACACCCAGGCCGACCATGAGCAAAGCCCCCGGCCAGGCGAGCGGTAGGCCGGGCATATCCAGTGCCAGCACATCACTGCTGCCCGAAAACGCCACCGGCAGCGCGATGAAGATGCCCATCAACGCCTCGCCGGTGATGATACCGGCAGCCGCCAGCAACCCGCGGCCCTCGGGCGCGCCACGGTTACCGGCAAGCCAGGCCACGAAGCCGCCCACGGCGATCGCCATGGACAACGACAACGGCAGATACAGCCCGAGCGCCACCGCCAGTACCGGCATACGAAAACCGCTGCCGCGTTTTTCCAGCAGCGCGTCGAGCGCGAGCGTAGCCAGCGCCAACACGCCGCCACCCACGACCCAGGCCCAGGGCAGCCCACCGTGAAACACGCCGCGCACCACCGCCACCATCAGACTGGCCTGGGGTGCGGGCAGCGCATTCGGATGCGCGGCATCGGACACGCCGATGCCATAAGCGTTGAGCAACAACGACAACACCGGCGAGAGTACGCATACGGCCGCGATCACACCCAGCATCTGGGCGATCTGCTGGGCCGCGGGCGAGGCACCGAGGATCGCGCCCGCCTTGAGATCCTGCATGTTGTCGCCGCCGATCGCGGCTGCACAACAGACCACGGCGCCCACGATGAGCGCGCTGGCCGGACCTGCCTGTTCATCGCCGAATAGCAAGTACAAGCCCAGTGCGGTGATCAGGATGGTGGCAATGGTCACGCCAGAGACGGGGTTGTTGCTTGAGCCGACCAGACCGGCCATATACGCCGCGACCGCGGAAAACAAAAAGGCCGCGCCGAGCATGACCAGGGCGACCAGCACCCCGGCGACCACCGAACCCAGCAGGACGCTATAGAGCGCGCTCATCGGAATCGCAAGCGCGACCAGCAGTCCCAGCAACAACGCCCGCGGCAAGTCCTTTTCGCTGGGCAACACGGTATCGCTGGTTTGCTTGAACGCCCCGAACAACTGGCCGCGCAATGTCCACAAGGCGGCCAGCCCGCCCACCAGCATCGCACCCACGCCCAGATAGCGAATCTGATCGCTCCAGATCTGTTGTGCGCCGGCCACGCCGGCCGGCACATCGACGCCGCCAAAGGCCATGACCGCCGGAATCGCGACCCACCATGCGAACAGGCCGCCGATGAGAATGGGCAAGGCGATATTGATACCCACGATATAGCCCACCGCGAGCAAGGCCGGGGACAGATAGCTGCCCACATAAAGGCTGCTGTTCTGGCCGATGGCAACCGCCGTATCCACCGTGCCCTGCCACAGCCGCAGGCCGCTATCGCCGAGCTTGGCGATCGCGCCGAGCGCGGCGCCGCTCAAAAGCGTACCGATCCCCGCGGCCGCGGTGCCGCCGTAGCCGGCCTTGAGTACCGCCGCAGTGGCCTGACCTTCCGGAAAGGCCAACGACGAATCGTCGACCAGCGCGCGCCGCAACGGCACCGTCATGAGCACGCCCAGCAGGCCGCCCACGCCGGCGATCAGCAAGGTCTGAAAATAGGGAAAATCGCTCCAGTAGCCGAGCATGACCAGCGCCGGCAGGGTGAAGATCACGCCGGCCGCGATGGCCTCGCCCGCGCTCGCCGCAGTCTGCACGATGTTGTTCTCGAGCACGTTGGCATCGGCAAACAGGCGCAGAATACCCAGCGACAGCACCGCGGCGGGGATCGACGCCGACACCGTCAGCCCGGCAAACAAACCCAGATAGGCATTCGCCGCCGAAAGCACGATCGCCAGCAACAGACCCAGTACCACGGCCCGCGGGGTCAGCTGACGGCGACTATGGGGCGCACTCATCAGACTCATCGCTGCTGACCTGACGACGTTCGGATGCCAGCGCCCAGGCACCCTGATAAGCTCGCGGCAGCGCGCTCGCGCAGCATCTGGCTCATAAGGACTGACTCTTCATGCGGATACGATTCCTGCTCTGCCTGACGTTGGCGACCGCTGGCCTGCTCGCTGGCTGTGACAATGGCAATGCCGGCGACTCGAGCGACGAGGCCAACGTGTTCGAACGTGCCTGGACCCGAATCGAGAATAGCTTCTCATCGGGTACGCCGTCAGCCCCGCAGCCGAAAATCGATGCGGCAGACACGAAATCGGCGCAAGACACCCCCGCCGACGCCCCCGTACAACCCGCGGCCGAGGCCGAACAAGCGACCGCCAAGACAGCGCCGCAAACACCGCCACCCGCTACCACCGAGCAGGCGGCCCCGGCGCCACCCGACGCGCCGACGCAGCCCGCCGAGGACAACGCAGCGTCCCCCACCCAGGCAACGGCTGACGAAACCCCGGCCAACCAGAGCAAAGACGCCACGGGCCAGGCCAGTATCGATATCCCGCCGGTGGATATCCCCTACAAGAAATACGTGCTCGACAACGGCCTGACGCTGATCGTGCATAGCGATCACAAGACGCCGATCGTGGCGGTCAATATCTGGTATCACGTCGGCTCCAAGAACGAAGCCGAGGGCCAGCACGGTTTCGCGCATCTGTTCGAACACCTGATGTTCCAAGGCAGCGAGCACTGGCAAGGCGAATATTTCGAGCCTTTCGAGCGGGCCGGCGCGACCGACATGAACGGCACCACCAACGCCGATCGCACCAACTATTTCGCCAGTGTGCCCACCTCGGCGCTCGACATGGCGCTGTGGATGGAATCCGATCGCATGGGCCATTTCCTGGGTGCAATCGACCAGAACCTGCTCGAAGAACAGCGCGGCGTCGTGCTCAACGAAAAACGCCAGGGCGAAAACCAGCCGTACGGACGCGTGTTCGACACCATTCCGCCGAACACCTACCCGGCCGGCCACCCCTATTCCTGGTCGACGATCGGCTCCGAAGCCGATCTCAACGCGGCCTCGCTGGAAGACGTCAAGCAGTGGTTCAAAACCTATTACGGCCCGTCCAACGCCGTACTGGTACTGGCCGGCGATATCGAACCGGAAGCCGCCAAGGCCAAGGTCGAACAGTATTTCGGCAGCATCGAACCCGGCCCGCCGGTATCCCAGCAAAAGCGCTGGGTCGCACAGATGACCGGCGAGCACCGCCAGGTGATGTACGACCGCGTGCCGCAGCCGCGTATCTACAAGGTCTGGAATATTCCGCCGGCGGGCGCGCCCGATACCACGCGTCTGCAGATCGCCGCCGATCTGCTGGCCGGCTCCAAGAACAGCCCGCTCTACAAGAGCCTGGTCTACGACAAGCAGATCGCCACCGACGTATCCGCTTTCGTCTGGGACAAGGAAATCGGTTCGCAATTCATCGTCAGCGCCACCGCACGCCCGGGCGTGAGTCTGGATGAAATCGAAACCATGCTCGATGCGCGCCTGCGCGCGTTCGTCCAGAACGGCCCGCCGCAGGACGCGGTCGAACGTGCCCGGGCACGCTTTGGCGCCTCGTTCATTCGCGGCGTGGAAAGCGTGGGCGGTATCGGCGGCAAGGCCGATATCCTGGCCCAGGGCGAGATCTACGAAAACGATCCGGGCGCCTACAAGCAGGAACTCGATATCCTGCGCAAGGCCACGCCCGACGACATCCGCATGGCGGCCTCGCGCTGGCTGACCGACGGTGTGTACGTGCTCTCGGTCGAGCCCTTCGGTGATCGCAAGGCCAGCGGCGAAGATGTCGACCGCCAGCAGCTGCCGGATATCGGCGATACGCCGGCCCTGGATCTGCCCGACGTCCAGCACGCCACCCTATCCAACGGCCTGAAGATCCGACTGGCCGAGCGCCACAGCACGCCGATGGTGGAAATGCGCATGGTCTTCGACGCCGGCTATGCGGGCGATCCGGCCGATGCACCGGGCACCGCCAGCCTGACCATGGCCATGCTCGACGAAGGCACCAACAGCCGCGATGCGCTGGCCATCAGCGTCGACCTCGACCGGCTCGGCGCGGAACTGGGCACCAGTACCTCCCTGGATTCGGCCACGTTGAGCCTGTCCACGCTGACCTCCACGCTCGATCAATCGCTGGATATCTATGCCGATGTGCTGCGTAACGCCGCGTTTCCGGCCAACGAGTTCGATCGTCTGCAAAAACAGCGCCTGGCCAGTATCGCCCAGGAAAAACGCCAGCCCACGAGCCTGGCCCTGCGCACGCTCGGCCCGCTGCTCTACGGCAAGGACCACGCCTACGGCATCCCGCTGACCGGCAGTGGCACGCGCGCGGCGATCGAACAACTGAAGGTCGACGATATACGCCGCTTCGCCCACACCTGGCTGCGCCCGGACAACGCCACGCTCGTGGTCGTGGGCGATACCACCATGGCCGAGCTCAAGCCCATGCTCGAAGCGCATCTGGGCGACTGGAAGGCGGCCAGTGACACGCCGCTGCCGACAAAACGTCTGCCCGAGATCACCCCGCCCGACGCGACGCATATCTATCTGGTCGACCGTCCCGGCAGCAATCAGGCCACGGTGATCGCCGGCAATGTCGCGCCGCCCAAATCCAGCGATCAGGAGATCGCCATGGAAACGGTCAACGCGGTACTCGGCGGCATGTTCAATTCGCGCCTGAACCTGAACCTGCGCGAAGACAAGCACTGGTCGTACGGCGCGCGCAGCCTGCTCATGGACGCGCGCGCACAGCAACCGTTCGTGGCCTACGCCGCCGTGCAGATCGACAAGACCGCGCCGGCCATGCAGGAAATGCGTCAGGAGCTTACCGGCGTGCGCGACGCCCGCCCGATCAGCGAAAGCGAACTCTCGGCCGCGCGGGCCAATCTTACCCGCAGCCTGCCGGGCGAGAACGAAACCGCTTCGGCGCTGGCCTCGACGCTGACCGACTCGGTCGTGTTCAATCTGCCGGATGATTATTATGAGGACTATGTGCGCCGTATCCGCGCGCTCGATGACCCGGCGTTAGCGGATGCAGCCAAGGCAATGATCGATAGCGACGGGCTTACCTGGGTGGTGGTCGGCGATCTCGATCAGATCGAAACCGCCATTCGCGGGCTCGGATGGGGTAAAGTCCGGATCGTGGACCCGACGACACTGGAAATGTCGGGCGCCGATGATGTCCAGGGGGATGGGGACAAGGATGAATAGGCTGATGTGGAGTCGCTTGACCGCGATGCTGGTGCTGGCTGTCTGCGCCACGCAGGCGCTGGCCGCCGTCGAACGCGAAGACATCATCGTACTGGGCGCGGACGGGCTGCACTTCACCAGCTACAAGACGCTGCGTTCGGATCTTGCCGAGCGCGTGCTCTATCTGGGCCCGGACGAAGCGCCGGGCGATGCCGTGTTCATCGTGCCGGCGGATTACGAGTCCACCCCGCTCGACGACGGGGGCACGCGGCTGCACTTCAAAAGTGGCAGTTTCGCGCTGATGAATACCGGCGCCTTCGATGCCGAAGTCGAACGCAACGACAACAACGTCTACGTCTTCAACAGCTGGGACGGGGTCACGCGCGAGGACGGCCATCTGGGCAAATGGAATGCCCCCGACGATTTCGCCTCGTTTTCCTATACCTGGGTGCTGCCGCGCAATATCGATATCCTCGCCTACGAGGCCAACCGCCAGGGCACCTGGGAAAAACGCGAAAACACGCTCAACTGGACCGGCAAACAGGTCAACGATATCGCGTTCACGATCCGTTACCGGGTAAACCCGACACAGGGCAGCACGACCGTTGCCGAAGCACCGGCGGCCAAGCGCCGTCCAAGCACCGCACAGCCGGCCCAGCCGCCACGCGCACGCCCGAACCCGGCGCCGGTCCAGCTCGAAACCGCGCCATCGCGCAGTTTCGACAACACGCCGGTGCAACTGCCGGAGCCCTCGGCCGAGTCCGAGGCACCGAGCCAGCCGCCGACCGCGACCGTAGCGGATGCGTCCTCGCGTAGCGTGGAACTCATGAACGTGGTCGAGCTCGATAACGGCCGGCCGCAGGTCACCGGCGAGGGCCAGCGCGTATTACGCCGGTTAGCGGGTGCGCTGGCCAGCGACCGGGTACAGCAGGTGATCATCCATGGCCCGTCGTTCACCGACAGCCGGGATACCGGCGGCTCGGTGGCCCAGGCGGCCCGCGTATCCGACTTCCTCGCCGCGCACGGCGTACCCGATGACAAGATCGACATCCGTGCCGGCGAGCGCGCCGACGATGCCGATGGGCAGCGCGTACAGATCAGCGTGGCGCCCGGCGTTCTGCTCGACGAGTTTTCGCCGAACTAAGCCGGCAACATCGCCGCGCGATCGCTACGCGCGGCGATGTTCGTATTGGCACCCGTCGTGCACGTGCTACGACGGCGCAGAGCGGCAGCGGTGCCACGCCACGCCGAACCCCGCAAGGACAACCACGAAAAAAGCCGGCCTCTACAAAGAGACCGGCTTTCGCGAACACGGCGGGTCAGACGATTGAATCAGCGCTCGGGGCTGTTTTCCTGGAAATTGCCCAACGGGCGTACGAAGGTATATTTGCCCGGCTCCTTGACCAGCCGGTCGGCGGCATCGCCCGCATTCATACCCAGCAGGGAAAACGGCAGCGAGACAACGAACAGACCGGTACCCACCACGGTGGCCGCCAGACTCACGGGGCGAACGAGCAGCGCATCCACGCCCATGGCAGCTGCAGACGGTTTGCCGGGCTCGGCATAATCATCAATGGCGGCCGCCGGATTGGCGAGGCCGAGACCCAGCGCAGCCACGACAACAATCAGCGCACGGCGCGCAGAGAAAACGCTCATGATCCAAACCCCCATCACAATCAGTCGGATCACATTAGCAAAGCCGGCGCCCAAGTCAATTAATGTCGCGCGACCGGCAGCTGCGGCCCGACGAACGGCCCCATGAGCGCGCGTGAAGTCTATCTGGCCGCTGACCCGGTCAACGCGGAAATCGCCAAGGACGTACTCGTCAATCACGGCATTGCCGCGCATGTGCGCAGCCAGCATCTATGGGGCGGCATGGGCGAGCTGCCCGCCAACGTCTATCCCAGCGTCTGGGTGGATCAAGGCCGCGACTACGATGCCGCCCGCGCGCTCATTCGCGCCTTCGAACGCGGCACGCTCAACGACGGCCGCCCCTGGCAATGCCCGAGCTGCGGCGAATACCTCGCTGCCCAGTTTCAGCAATGCTGGAACTGCGAAACCCTGAAACCGACCGACTGAATACCGCGCCCGTATGCATATCGTCCTGCACCAGCCCGAAATCCCGCCCAACACCGGTAACGTGATTCGCCTGTGCGTGAACGTCGGCGCGACCCTGCATCTGATCCACCCGCTGGGTTTTGCCATCGACGACAAGCATATGCGCCGCGCGGGCCTGGATTACCGCGAACGCGCCATCATCCACGAATGGGACGACTTCGACGCCTGGCGTACGGCCTATCCGCAAACACGGGTATTCGCTGCGACCAAACGCGGCAACACCCGCTACGATGCCATTTCCTATCGCGACGACGATGCCCTGCTGTTCGGCTGCGAAACGCGCGGGCTGCCGCGCGCGCTCGTAGAACGCGCCGACGCGGCAATCTATCTGCCCATGCGCCCGGACAATCGCAGCCTCAATCTATCCAACAGCGTGGCGGTGGTTGCCTTCGAGGCCTGGCGACAACTTGGCTTCAGCTGAATCCGAGCAAACCCGCACGCGATAGCAGCTGAACCACGGCGAGCAGGATGATACAGGCCAGAACCGGAACGACGAGCGCGCCAATCATGAATGTACGCAGCACCAGCGCGCAGGCCAGCGCCATGCCCAGATAAGCACCAAACAGGCCCAGGCCCAGATAGGCTTGGCCGAGATAAGCCAGCGGAACGCTCACTAGGGAATCTCTGCACAACCTATCGTGGTCGCGCCGGCGTGCTTTGCGCGTGGCTGGCAAGGAGAGGTAGGCGTAGCGTGCTGGTTGCACGGTGCGTCTGCCTCGACGCCGACCAGGCGCGCGCAAAGCCCCGACCCCGAAGGGGTTCGGCCTCAAATGCGCCGCGACTGCGTTCCCGAGCTTGACCTGCCAATCAGGCAGGCGCTGCGCTCGGACGCCTTGTCGCAACGCATTTGAGGACTCGAACGCGAACCGCGAGAGGTTATGCAGAGATTCCCTAGCAAGGCAATGAACGCGGCGCCGAATGAGTCGTTGCTCGCGCCGAACACACTGGCCGAAACCTTGACCGGCAGGATCGCCGTCAGGAAAAACGCAACCGCGACGACGGCGAGCGAATCAGAATGGAATTGCATGTTTGAGCTGTTCCAAAAAGGCGACGGGGCAACGCTGCTACGCGGCAGAACACGAGCGCATCCTGCCGGCTTTGCAGCCGCGAACCGCGACGCGCAAGTATACCGCCGCGCACCGCTGTGCCGGCGTTATTTGTACAGCCGTTTCAGTAGCGCGATTCGCCTTCGTGGGCGTCGGGCTTGCCCGGGGCGGTCATGCGGTCGAGCAGCACTTCCCAGCCTGCGCCCTGGGCTTCTTCGCTCAGGCGCTTGTCCGGCTGGACCGCGACCGCCTCCTCGACCACACGAAACAGATGCGCATCGGTAATCGAGTCGCCAAAGGCCACCGCGCCGGCCAGCGGCAGGCCGGTCTGTTCGGCCAGCGCCTGCGCGGCATCGATCTTGGTGGGCCCATAGGGATGACGGATCGGCGGCGCGCCGGTATAAAGCGCCGCGCGGCTCGCGCACAGCGAGGCATGGCTGTAGTCCACGCCCAGGGCGTCGGCAAGTGCATCGGCAATGAACTGCGGCGTGCCCGACAGCAAGGCCACCCGATCGCCGGCGGCCTGATGCATGCGCAGGCGCTCGACCGCCGGCGCATACAGCGCCGGCATGAGCCGCTCGGCCACGAAATCGCGGGCAAGCGCGGCGATTTCGGCCTTGCCCCGCCCGCTCAGATAGGCCTTGTTCTTCTGCATGACATGGCGCCCGTAACGCGGGAAATACCGCACACAGAACCAGACAAAGGCGAGCAGCTGGCGCGGGCCCAGCGCACCGCGGTCCCACAGGTAGCGCGCGAAGCGCGCTTCCGAGCTGGAACCGGGCACGAGCGTGCCGTCGATATCGAACAACACCAGGCGCATCAGGCCCGCCCTGCCGGCGCGCCCGGGCGCTCGTTGACACAGAATTCGATGATCACCGGCAAACCGCGGGCAACACAGATCGCGGCCGACGCCCAGGCCAGCACCAGCCCCACGCCCACACAGAACCAGCCATAGTCGGCCCAGAAATCCATGGCGAGGAATGGGAACGGCTGCCAGAACAGAATCCAGGCAAAGGTCACGGCCTTGAGCACGGCATAGAAACCACGCATGAAGCGCCCGGCGACCAGAAAACGCCCGATCGGCGACTGCATCATGTCGAAAGCGGCCGTGCCCGAGGCCGCGCCCTTGCTGCGGATGGCGTCGACGAGATTACCGCGAATGATGAACAGCAGCGGAATCCATACGCCAATGAAACCCAGATGGGCGAGCACGACCCAGAGCACGGTTTCCACGATTCGATCGATGGCGATATCGAAGGTCGCGCCGAACAGCGATTCCTCGTTGTACTTGCGTGCCACCCAGCCATCGACGCCATCGAGGGCAATGATGAGCACGGTCAGCGGCGCGTTGATCAGCTGCAGCGTGGGCACGCCGGAATAAATAATCCCGAGCAGCACGAAAAGCAGCAGAAAACGGCCGAAAGTTACCCAGTTCGCCATGGCGCGGTCGTCTTTTGAATGGTTCTTGGTGCGGTCGTCAAACACGCAGCGGCGGGACAAAGCCACCGCCGACTGTCATATTTTAGTCTTTTTCGGACCGAAAAGGTCGATCCGTCAATGTACGCACCGCATCGCGCGGCGCGACATCCTCGTGGAGCACGCGAAATGCCTGGGTCGCGATCGGCATTTCCACGCCCAGCTGCTGGGCAATGCGATAGACCTCACGCGCCACGCGCACGCCTTCCACGACCTGCTGGATTTCGCGCTGCGCGCCTTCCACATCATTGCCGGCCGCCAGGGCCAGGCCCATGCGACGGTTGCGCGACTGATCGTCGGTACAGGTCAGAAGCAGATCGCCCAAACCGGCCATGCCGGTGAAGGTGGTGCGCTCGCCGCCCATCTTCTCGCCCAGGCGCATCATTTCCGACAGACCGCGGGTAATCAGCAGTGCGCGGGCGTTGGCGCCGTAGCCGAGCCCGTCGGAGATACCCACCGCGATCGCGAGCACGTTCTTGACCGCGCCGCCCACGCCGACACCGATGACGTCACGGCTGGTATAGACACGGAACACGCCGTCGTGAAACGCACCGGCCATATCGCGGGCAAAGGCATCGTCGGTGGAGGCGATAGTGACGGCCGTAGGCATGCCCTGGCCGACTTCGCCGGCAAAGCTCGGCCCGGACAGTACCGCCGTGACCCGGTCCGCGCCCAGCACTTCGGCGGCGACCTGGTTGGGCAGCAGGGCCGATTCCGGCTCCAGGCCCTTGGTGGCCCAGATCACCCGCCGCTGTTCGCCCAGCAGGGGCGCGAGCCGCTCCAGCGTTTCACGCAGCGCGTGACTCGGCACCACCACCAGCACATCGTCGGCCGTACCGACTGCCTCGGCCATATCGGCTTCGGGGGTGAGCGAGTCGGGCAGCGCACAGCCGGGCAGATAGCGCTTGTTTTCGCGATCGGCCGCCATCGCGGCGATGGCATCCGTATCGCGCGCCCACAGGGGCACGCGGTTGCCGTTGCGGGCCAGCTGAATCGCCAGGGCCGTGCCCCACGAGCCTGCCCCCAATACGGCGATACAGCGATCGGTCTTTTCGCCCGCGGCACTCATGATGCGTTAATGCGTGGCGTCGCCGACGTTGGTCGGGCTGCCGTCGTTACGCTGGTGCTGGGCATAGAGACGGTCGAAATTGACCGGCTGCAGCAGAAAATGCGGAAAACCCGCGCGCTGAACCATGTCGCCCACGCTCTCGCGAATATAGGGAAACAGGATGGAGGGGCAGTACGCGCCCAGCAGATGGCCACGCTCGGCATCGTCGTCGAAGCCGTCGATCTGGAACACGCCAGCCTGCTGCACCTCGACGATATAGGCCGTGCGCTCGGCCTGCTTGGCGGTGACCGTCACCGTCAGCGTGACCTGATGGGTTTCCCGGCTGAGGTTTTCGATACGCGTGTTCAGGTCGACATTGACCTCGGGCTGATATTGCTCGGTGAACACGCGCGGACCGTCGGGCACCTCGATGGATGCATCACGGATATAGATCTTCTGCAGCGCGACCTGGCGCTGGGCCTGGCCGTTTTCGCTGGCCTGCTGGCCGTTGTCTTCTGCCATTTCGCCTCCTCGTTGTCTGGAATCGCTGTCGCGCGGCGTCGCGCTACTTGCTGGTCACCGGCATGCCGTCGCCCTGCCAGGCATTGATACCGCCCTTGAGTGCATAGGCGCGCGTATAGCCGAGCTTACGCAGCTTCGCGACCGCCTGGGGCGCGACGTTGCCGATACCGCAGTAGCAGATGATGGTGCGATCGGTGTTCTTGCTGATTTCCTTGGCCCGTTCCTCGATGCCGGCCATGGGCACATGCTTGGCGTTGAGGATATGGCTTTTCTTGAAATCCGCGGCCGAGCGCGTATCCACCACGATCGCATCCTCGGTATTCATCAACCGAACCGCCTCGTTGGCCGGAATCGGCTTGTGCCCCTTGACCGTGCGCAGCGCTTCGTTGACCGCCAGCGCGATCAGCGCCAGCACCAGCGCACTCCACAGATAGGGGTGATTGGTGATGAAGTCCTGTATCTGCTCCAGATTCATGGCGTGTACGGTCCAAATCGGCCCGCGCGGGCCGGTGAATTCACGATCGAGAAATGCGCAGACTGCGCGTTGCGCCGCGATTATTGCATACCGGGCATGCCGCTCGCCGACAACACGTGCCATAGCGGCCGCGACAGGGGCACACCGGGCATGACGATCCGGCGCTTGGGCCATACACTAGCGCCATGCGCGTTGTTGTTTTTGCCGGCCTCTGCCTGCTCGCTTTCGGCGTGGCCAGCCCTGCACTGGCCCAGAGCGACGACGCGCGCTCGCAACACGCCCGCGCCGAGCTGGATGCGTTGCGCGATCGTATCGATACCGTGCGCCAGCAGATCGCCCAGGACAAAAGCCAGCGCAGCGATCTGTCCAAACAGCTGACCCAGGCCGAGGCCGATATCAGTGCCGCATCCAAACGCCTGCGCGAACTCGACGACGCGATCGCCAATGCGCGCAAGCGCGTGGCCGAACTGACCCGGCGCCGCGATCGCGAGCGCGAAAAACTCGGCGACCAGCTCGCCGGCCTGCGCGAACAGGTACGCGCCGCCCATGCCAGCGGTCAGATGGACAAGATGCGCCTGCTGTTGTCCGGCCAGTCGCCGGAAAAGCTCGGTCGCATGCTGGTCTACTACGAATATTTCGCCAATGCACGCAGCGAACAGGTCACCGCCCTGCGCAGCGCGCTGGCCGATCTGGCCGTACGCCAGAACGCGCTGGAAAACGAACAGACCGAGCTGGCCCGCCAGCGCGCGGCACGCCAGGACACGCTGGCCAGCCTCAAGGCCAATCAGGCCCAGCGCGAACAGGCAATCGCCGCGCTCGACCGCCAGCTATCCGGCAAGCAGGCGAGCCTGTCCGAAATGCGAGCCGACGAGCAACGCCTGCGCAGTCTCATGGGCCGGCTGCGTACGCAGCTGTCCGATCTGCCGCCCGAACCTGCCGACGACACGCCCTTCGGCCAGCTCAAGGGCCGCATGCAGCCGCCGGTCAGCGGCCCCGTGCTCGCCCGCTTCGGCACGGCCAAGGCCGGCGGGCCGCTCAAATGGCAGGGCGAATGGCTGGGGGCCGATGCTGGCACGCCGGTACGCGCGGTCGCCGCCGGGCGGGTGGTGTATGTCGGTTATATGCATCGCTACGGGCTAATCGTGGTCATCGATCACGGCAACGACTACTACACGCTCTACGGCCACGCCGAGAGCACCTATGTGGAAGTCGGCGACCGCGTGGAACGCGGTCAGGCGGTGGCCAAGGCCGGCCATAGCGGCGGCCATACCCAGAATGGCGCCTATTTCGAGTTGCGCCGCGGACGTACGCCGATCAATCCGGCCAGTTGGCTGGCCGGCTAACCGCATCGGAAAACGGCCGCGATATGCTATCTTTTCGACTGCATTATTCCCGCATCAGTCGTTGATTATCGGCGCGTTATTGCGCGCGTGCGGGTGGGGCCGTCCCAGGGGAGTCAGGATTCATGCGATCGAAAACCCGCAGCTCGTTGCTGATTGCGCTGGGCGTGGTCATCGGCGTGATCGTGAGCGTTGCCCAGGGCGGGCTGGCCGAGCGCAGCGACGCCAGCAATGCCGAAAACGCCGAGGCCCAGGGCGAGGGCCAGGGCCTGCCACTCGACGAACTGCGTACGTTCGTCGAAATCCTCAACCGCGTTAAACAGGGCTATGTCGAGGACGTCTCCGACCAGACCCTGCTGGAAAACTCCATTCGCGGCATGCTCGACGGCCTGGACCCGCATTCGGCGTATCTGAACGCCGAAGAGTTCAAGGAAATCTCGATCTCGACCTCGGGCAAGTTCGGCGGCCTGGGGATCGAGGTGCAGATGTCCAACGGCTTCGTGAAGGTCGTCGCCCCCATCGACGACACGCCGGCCAGCAAGGCCAACATCCAGGCCGGCGATCTGATCATCCGTATCGACGATCAGGCGGTCAAAGGCATGAGCCTGATGGACGCGGTCAAGGCCATGCGCGGCGATGCCGGCAGCGAAGTCACCCTCACCATCCTGCGCGAACAGCGCGACGAGCCGTTCAAGGTGACCCTGGAACGCGCCGTCATCCGGGTCGAGAGCGTGAAGTCGCGCATGCTCGATCGCGGCTATGGCTATGTACGTATCACCCAGTTTTCCAGCCAGACCGGCGACAGCCTGCAGCGCGAACTCGCCGATCTCAAGGACGAGGCGAACGGGCCGCTGCGCGGTATCGTGCTCGACCTGCGCAACAACCCCGGCGGGGTGCTCAGTTCGGCCGTGGATGTAGCCGACACCTTCATCAACAGCGGCGATATCGTGTCCATTCGCGGGCGTGCGCCCAATACCGATCAGCAGTTCACCGCCACGCCGGGCGACATGCTCGACGGCGCGCCGATCGTGGTGCTGGTCAACGAAGGCTCGGCTTCGGCCTCGGAAATCGTGGCCGGCGCGCTCCAGGACGACAACCGCGCGGTGATCATGGGCAATCGCACCTTCGGCAAGGGCTCGGTGCAGACCATCGTGCCGCTCGCCAACGGCGCGGCCCTGAAGCTCACCACGGCGCGCTATTACACGCCCAGCGGGCGTTCGATCCAGGCCGAGGGCATCGAACCGGACGTGGGCATTCAGAACGTCAACGTAACCGCCGCCGAATCCAGCGAGGTCACGCCGTTCTCCGAAGCGGATCTCGCCGGTGCGCTGTCCAACGACACCGCCGATAGCAAGCGGGTGCCCGGCCCGTCCGACGAGGCCACCAGCAGCGCCGATCTCGCGCAGACGGATTACCCGCTCTACGAGGCCCTGAACCTGCTCAAGGGCCTGCATATTCTGCGTAATCGGTAACGAGTGCGCCGCCGGGCGCGGTCAGGCGTAGGCGGCCAGGCGAGAACGCAGGTTCGCGCGTACGGCCGGCCATTCGGCGGCGATGATGGAATACACCGCGGTATCGCGCAGCGTACCGTCGGCACGGATCCGGTGGTTTCGCAACAGTCCATCCTGCTTGGCGCCGAGGGCCTCGATCGCACGCCGCGACGCGATATTCAGACTGTGGGTGCGAAACGCCGCCGCGATGGCATCGTTCTCGTCGAACAGCGTCGACAACAACAGATACTTGCTTTCGCTGTTGACCGCCGTGCCACGAACGCGTGCGGCATACCAGGTGAAGCCGATCAGGGCACGCCGATTGACTGCATCCACGCCATAAAAACGCGTGGTGCCCACGATGTCACCGCTGCGTTCACGCACCACGAAGGCCCGCTGATCGCTCGCCGCCAGGGCCGTTTCGACATAGCGGCGCATCTGTTGCGGGCTGGGCACATCGGCCACCCAGAGCCGCCAGGCCTCGCCATCGCGCACGGCCGCACACAAGGCATCGACATGATCGCGCACGAGCGGTTCGAGCATGACATGCCGGCCACGACGTTCGATCGCGGGTAACCAGGTCATCGCGTCATACCTCGGGCAGATTGCGTAACCAACGCATTTCGACATGGGTTTTCGTGCGCCCGGTTTCCTGGAAATTCAGCCGGCGGTAGAACGCCAGAGCGCGCGTATTGCTGCAAAACACCTTGAGCGTCACCGCCATGTCCCGGGCAGCCGCCTGCGATTGCAGATGGCGCAGCACGCGCGTGCCGATGCCCTGCCCGCGCATCTCGGCACGCAGCACGATATTGGCCAAATGCAGCGATCGAGGCCGAAGTTGGGTCTGGATATAGCCCGCCGCGCAGCGCTCGCCGGCATCACGCTGCATGATGACCAGCGGCCCGAGTGCGGCGAAAAGCTTGTCGAAGTCGCGTGCCTGCCACTCGGCATCCCAGCCCCACAGCGTCTCGATATGTTCGCGATAGGCCGCGACCTGCCAGCGATAGAGAATCGGCTTGTCGAGCGCATCCGCCGCTCGCAGCCAGAGCCGATCGTCGACCGGCCCGGGCTCGAGCGCCGATGCACGCATGCGCTAGCGCGCTAGCCGCGCGAGGCCTGTACCCAGCAACCGAACCCGGCCAGCGCGCCGACGATGCCGACCCAGACCGGCGCCGGTGGATAGATCACCAGCAACACGCCGGAGACCACCAGCCCCGTGCCCACCACTGTCCAGCGCATGGCCCGGCGCGCGCTGCGCAGTTCCTGGGTGATATCGGTGAGCGCGCGTTCGAGTTCGCGGGCAGCCGGGTTGGTGCCCTCGTCCAGGCGCTTCATGAGCGTGGGCAGCATGCGTGGCAGGCTGTCCATGATCTGTGGCAGCTGGTTTTTCAGCCGTTCGCCGGCCACGCGGGGGCTGGCGCGATTGCGCATCCATTGCTCGAGCACCGGCTTGGCCGTGGCCCACAGATCCAGCTGCGGGTAGAGATCGCGGCCCAGACCTTCGACATTGAGCACGGTCTTTTGCAGCAGCACCAGCTGCGGCTGGACCTGATAGCGATAGCGCCGCGCGATCTTGAACAGGCGTACCAGAAACAGGCCGAAGGAAATCTCGGCCAGCGGTTTGTTCATGATCGGCTCGGAGACGGTCCGAATCGCGCCTTCGAATTCCTCGATGCTGGTATCGGCCGGCATCCAGCCCGATTCCACGTGCAGCTCGGCGATCTTGCGATAGTCCTGGTTGAAAAAGGCCAGGAAGTTCTCGGCCAGATAGCGCTGATCGTCCGCGGTCAGCGAACCGACGATGCCGAAGTCCAGGCCGACATAGCGCGGCCGATGCGGTACTTCGGGCTGCACCAGGATATTGCCGGGGTGCATGTCGGCATGAAAGAAGTTGTCGCGAAAGACCTGCTTGAAGAAGATTTCGACGCCGCGCTCGGCGAGCACCTTGAAATCCACGCCGGCGGCTTTGAGCGTATCGACATCGTCGATCGGCACGCCGTGCATATGTTCCATGACCAGCACGCTTTCGGTGCTGTAGTCGAAATGGATCTCCGGGTGCACGATCAGATCGGAACCGGCCCAGTTACGTCCCAGCTGGCTGGCGTTGGCACCCTCGCGCATCAGGTCCAGTTCGTCGGTGATGATGCGATCGTATTCGGCCACGATCTCGACGGGTCTCAGCCGCTTGGCCTCGGGATGAAAACGCGCGGCCAGGCCGGCCAGCCGGTAAAGCACGGCTACGTCGCGTTCGATGCGCTCGTGCACATCCGGGCGCAGCACCTTGACCACCACCGAACGGCCCTCGGCTTCGCCTTCGCGAGCGTGCAGACGTGCCCGATGCACCTGCGCGATCGAGGCCGCCGCCATGGGCTCGGTTTCGAAATATTCGAAGAATCGATCCAGCGAATGCCCGTAGGCGGATTCGATCAGCCGCCGGGCCTCGGCGCCCTCGAACGGCGGTACCTCGTCCTGGAGCTTGGCCAGTTCCTCGGCCATGCCGTCCGGCAACAGATCGCGGCGCGTGGATAGCGTCTGGCCGAATTTGACGAAGACCGGCCCGAGTTCTTCCAGGGCCAGACGCAGGCGCACATTCAATGGCTCGTCGAAATCGCGCGGCTTGCCCAGCAACCAGGTCGGCGCGGTATCGCCGGCGAGTTCGCCCAGCCCGTACCGGCGCGCGGTCCGGATGATTTCGAGCATGCGCCGGCTGCGATCGAACATCATGGCTTGCCCTGGCTCAAACGTGTCACACGTACCGAAAGCCGTTCGGTGTCGTCGCGCAGGGTTTCGATCTCGGTCACGAACTTCTCGTGCTCAAAGGGCCCGATTACGTCGCGGGTTTCCTCGCGCAGATATTCGGCGGTCTGTTCCGGCAATTCGCGGGCCGCGCGCGAAAAAAGCGCCCGTGCCTGTTTGATGCCCTGACCAACGAAATAGGCCGGCACCGGCCCCAGCCGCGCGTCGATGATATCGGTGATATCGAAATCCACGCTGGCGAACAGATCGGCAAAGCGCTGGGCCACACCCACGTCGCCTTCGATACGCAGACCGCCGCCGGTAATACCTTCGCGCCCGCCGGAAAACACGATCCGCCCGAAGGCAGCGGCAGTGCCGGTCAGACAGACATCGGCCTGGGTTTGCGGCGCACCGCGCAGCTGCATGCCGTGGCGTTCGGCCACGAACACCAGCCGCAGGCCCAGATCGGCAAAGCGCAGTTCAAGCGAACGCCCGGCCAGTTCGGCGCAGTGTTCCAGCGCGCGGGCATCGCTGCCGAGATAACGATTGAGCGCGATTTCGGCCGCGCCCAGCGCAGGCGTGGGCAGACTCCGCAGGGCAGTTTCCGTCATGGCAGATCCGGGCGTAGTGAGTTGAGGCGTGCCGCCAATGGTCTAGGGCGCATAGCCGCGGTGCACGGCGACGATGCCGCCGGTGAGATTGTGATAGCCGCAACGCACCAGCCCGGCCGTTTCCATCATCGACTGGAGCGTAGCCTGATCCGGGTGCATGCGAATCGATTCGGCCAGATAGCGGTAGGAGGCTTCATCGCGCGCGACCGTCTTGCCCAGCCACGGCAGCACCGAAAACGAATAGATGTCGTAGAGCTTGTCCAGGCCCGGCACGGCCGGTTTGGAGAACTCGAGCACGATGGCGCGCCCACCGGGGCGGGTTACACGCTGCATTTCGGCGAGCGCGGCCGGCTTGTCGGTGACGTTGCGCAGGCCAAAGCCGATCGACACGCAGTCGAAGCTGTTGTCGGCAAATGGCAATTTCTCGGCATTGGCGAGACAGTAATCGATATTTCCGGCCACGCCGCGATCAAGCAGCCGGCGCCGGCCGTTGGCGATCATCGCGCCGTTGATATCCGACAACAGCACACGCCCGCTCGGGCCCACCCGGCGCGCGAAGCCCGCGGCCAGATCACCGGTACCGCCAGCCAGGTCGAGCACGTGTTCGCCCTCGCGCACTGCGGCCAGTTCGAGGGTAAACCGCTTCCATGCCCGATGGATGCCCATGGACATCAGGTCATTCATCAGATCGTAGTTGTCGGCGACGGAATCGAACACCGCGCCCACGCGGCGCTGCTTTTCGCCGCGGGCTACGCGCTCGTAGCCGAAATCGATGGTGTCGTCGCCGGCGGCGGCATTTTCCGCGCTGCGGGCAGCGCGGTCGTAGGAGTCGTTTTGAGAGACCATGGCGGACCCTGGATTGAGGCTGCGGCAAGCTTACGCGAGGCGCGGCAGGCGGCCAAGCAACGTCTCCGATCGCCGGTAATCCGCATTGTCTAGTAGATTGTTCCAATCCTGTTCATCGGTGCTGTCAGCTATGGATACGCCTGCTTTCGATATCGTGGTTTTCGGGGCAACGAGCTTCGTGGGACAATTGACCTGCCGTTATCTGGCCGAACGCTACGGCGACGACGGCGAGGTGCGCTGGGCGATGGCGGGTCGCTCCCAAAACAAGATCGATACCGTGCGCCGCGATATCGGCGCCCCCGACGTGGGCATGATCGTGGCCGATGCCGACGACGCGGATTCGCTGGCATCGATGTGCGCACAGACGCGCGTGGTCGTATCCACGGTCGGGCCCTATGCGCTCTACGGCGAAAAACTGGTGGCCACCTGTGCCGATAGCGGCACCGACTATTGCGATCTGACCGGCGAGGTGCACTGGATCGCGGCCATGCTCGCCAAGTACGAGGCACGGGCGAAGGCCAGCGGCGCGCGTATCGTCAACTGCTGTGGTTTCGATTCCCTGCCCTCGGATCTGGGCGTGCATTTTCTGCAGCGCAACGCGCGCGAGCGTTTCGGCGCGCCCTGTACGCGCGTCAAGATGCGCGTCAAAGCCATGCGCGGCACGTTCTCGGGCGGTACGGTGGCCAGCCTGGTGAATTTCGCCAAGGAAGTCCGCGCCAATCCGGCGCTGCGCAAGCAACTGGCCAACCCCTATTCGATCTGCCCGGAGGGCTATCGTCCCGAGGTGCGCCAGCCCAACCCCAAGGGCGCGTCCTTCGATGCCGATGCCAACAGCTGGATCGCGCCGTTCATCATGGCCAGCTGCAACACGCGCGTGGTCCAGCGCAGCAACGCCTTGTCGGGCCAGGCCTACGGGGCGGATTTCAAGTACGACGAAGCGATGATGACCGGACGCGGCACCAAGGGCCGGCTCAACGCCTACGGGCTGACCGCGGGCCTGGGCGGTTTTCTCATGGGCGTGGCCATCAAGCCCACGCGCGCGTTGCTGCAACGCTTCGTGTTGCCCGAGCCGGGCGAAGGCCCGAGCGCCGAGGCCCAGGCCAAGGGCTTCTACGATATCCGCCTGTTCGGCACCACTGCGGCCGGCGAAAAGCTCAAGGCCAAGGTCGTGGGCGATCGCGATCCCGGCTATGGCTCGACCTCCAAGATGCTCAGTGAGGCCGCGATCTGTCTGAGCCAGCGCGGCGAAACCGACGGCGGCTTCTGGACCCCGGCCACGCTCATGGGTGATGCGCTGATCGAACGCCTGCACGAACGCGCCGGCGTGAGCTTCGAACTGATCGACTGACGCGCTGCTCAGCCGGCGGCGATCGGCTGGGCCAGAATCCACAGGCCGGCTACGGTGAACGCCAACATCAGCAGCAGCATCGGCAGCTGGCTGATGGCGGCGCGCACCCGGGTTTTAAACACCGTCAGCGCGATCCGGTGGCTGAGATACACGCCCGCGATATGCCCGAACACGATCACCGCCACCTGAACATGCCAGACCGTGCTCGGGTCCGGCACGTTGACCCGCGCGAACCATTCGGCCGTGGCGAACAGATTCCAGCCAAAGCCAAACGGATCGGAGGCCAGCGGCACAATCTTGAGCAGCTGGGTCTGCAGCAGGGTGTAATAGTGGCTCACGTGATAGGCCAGCGCGATCGGCAGCAGCGCCGGCGCGAATCGACAAGCCAGGCTCATTACTGACAGGCGGCTGGCCACCGCGACTCGCATGCACGCCACGAACAACAGGTACACGCCCAGATAGACGAACGGCGAGGCCAGCAGGCAGAGCGTTTGCCAGTGCTGATACAGGCGCAGCAACGCGGGGAATGCCGCAATGGGATTGCTTCCCAGCCACAGCGAGAACACGTTCGCATACATGTCGACCCAGAACAGCCGCCGCCACACCGCGGTTTCGTGCAGGCCGTCGAATGCGGTCGATGAAAGCATGAACATGACGAACAGCAACAGGCTGACACGCTCGATACGCACCCTCCGCAGGGCCAGCCACGGCGCATGCGACCACCCCGGCCGCCCGTCCGGGCCGGCGAGTGGCGCCATGCGCGCGAGCAGTCCAAACAGCACGCTGAACAGCTCGCCGTAGCGAAACCAGTCGCGCGCGCCGATCAAGCCCACGCCGGCGAGGTTCAAGGCGCTGTAGAGCCCCAGCGCGATCGCCAGCGAGAACGGCGTACCGGGGCCCATGAGTTCCAGCCATACCAGCGCCATGTAGAACGCCAGCGCGGGCGTATAACCCAGCGCGCTCGGATAGGTATAGCGACCACGCGTAAAACCCGGCCAGATACGCTCGATCAGTTCGACAAGCGCCAGCCAGGGGTTGAGCCAACGATAGATATCGCCCACCAGGGCGACCGTGTAGCCAATACCGAGCAGGAACACGATCCAGAATGCGGTCATGCTGAAATTCGCATAGGCCCCGGGCACGCCGAACAGCCCACTGGCGATACACAGCACGAGCATGGCCACGCCTACCGCCCCGGCACACAGACCGATCACCCCGCGCGCGAGCGGCAGCCGCGGCCCGCTCAGTTCGAGGCCGGGCGCTGGCCCGCCCGGCGTACGCGCGGGCTCGCCGGTCAGGCAGAACACCATCACCACGAACGACAGCGCCAGCGCAGCACAGGCCCCATAGAGATACAGCCAGACCGGCACCGGCAGGCGATACACCTGACCAAAGGAATGCGCGCAGGCCGGCTGCGCCACCAGCAGAACGGCGCTTGCGACAACGCCCGTACCCCAGCCGGCCAGGCCTTGCCGGCGGCTCACTGCGGTTGAACTTCCAGCGTCGTCAGCTCGATATCCGCGTGGTGCAGCTCCAGGGCAAAGCGCCCGGCCCGATCGAGCACGAGCGAGGCGCTCGCCAGCTCACCGGCCGATAGCGGCCAGCTGCGATCGTAACCATGCAGGTGCAACTCGTCGTCGCGATCGCTTTCGACTTCGATTTGCAGATGCGCGCCGGTTTGCGTGCGGATGACCGGCGGGCCGGATACGCGCTTTGCCTGGCGCACCACAAAGGCCGCGTGTACCGTTTTGTCTGGCGCAGGCGCGTCGTTTGCCGAGCGGGGCGCGAGCACCCAGGCAAGCCCGCCAAGCACGACGACATTCGCAGTAATGAAAATCACGGACCGCCGCATCGATGCCCCCTTTGCGCCCTGCGCCCAGGCGAAACAGTAGATTTTTACCGTAGCTCGCCCGCGGGCCGCGCGCTAGATTCGAATGACGGTAAATTCGGCCCGAAAGCGCGTATAGACGCCGGGCCCGACAGCACGGCCCGGGCGCCGGGCTGTATCACCAGGCGCCGGGGGACAGGCCATGCGAACGCACATCGGGCTCATCGTTGTATTGATCACGGCGCTTTTCATGCTCACCGGCTGCCCGGACGACAATGATTCAATCACCCTCGAGACGACCTCCACCGGCAACAGCCCGGGCGGCAATGGGGGCGACGGCGGCGATCCCGACAACGGCGGCAATGGCGGCGACGACGCCGATATTGGTGAACCGGTGGTACGCAGCCGCTACGCACTGAACAACCAGTGTTTTGCCATTCGCGCCAACCGACGCAATGCCTACCTCGTACGCAACGATACCGGCGGCTATCGCGCCACGGCCGTGACCGCCGAAGCCGGCGAAGCCTTTTTCATGAAGCCGGCCGCCCTGGGCCAGTATCTGCTGTTCGACAGCCAGAGCCGGCTGCTCTCCGCAGCCGCGCCCGTGGGTACGCATACCCTGGAAGCGCCGACCGACGACGATATCTGGACCGTGCTCGGTGTGGGCGATACCACACCCTATCCGGCCACGCCCGTGGCCTGGCTCGAACCCGAGGTCGACGCGCTCGATCGGTATCGCAACTTCGCCGATCCGCAGACCACCTACCCGGCGTTCACGCTGGCAGCCGACAGCGCCGATACGAATCTGGCCATCGACAGTGACGGCCAGCTGACCACGGCCGCGGCCAGCGCCTCGGCGCCGTCGCAAAGCTTCACCTTCGCGCGGCGCGCCGCAGGCGACTGCGCCGAATTCCCGGAAGCCCAGTCGAACACGATCGGCGAGACCTTCAAGGGCACCACCGCCGACGGGCGCGTGCTGGGCATGGCGGATGTCCATGTGCATATCAGTGCAACCGAATTTCTGGGCGGCGCCGAATGGGGCGCGCCGTTCAGTCGGTTCGGTGTGACCGATGCCCTGGGCGACGGCGCCGAGCGGCACGGGCCGAACGGCAGCCTGGACGTGCTCGGCGCCTTCTATGTCGGCGACTTCGATGGCCACCAAACCGCCGGCTGGCCCACCTTTCCCGACTGGCCGGCCGCGGATTCGCTCACCCACGAAGCGATCTACTGGAAATGGCTGGAACGCGCCTGGAAGGCCGGCCTTCGGGTCGCCGTCAACGACCTGGTGGAAAACCAGACGCTCTGCGAGCTGTTGCGCAACCTCAACGGCGCCAATCCGCTACGCAACTGCAACTCGATGATCAGCGCCAAGCGCGAAATCGGCACCATGTATGCGATGCAGGATTATATCGACGCCCAGTACGGGGGCCCGGGCAAGGGCTGGTTCCGGATCGTGCTCGACCCGCAACAGGCCCGTACGGTCATCGAAGACGGCAAGCTCGCTGTGGTGCTCGGCATCGAGATTTCCAATCTGTTCGACTGCAAGCTCAATTACAGCCCGCTGCGTACCCAGGAGCCATTCGAGGAAACCGGCGAAGGCGGGCTGGAAAACAGCTACGACTGTGCCATGACCGAAACCGGGGCAGACAACGAAATCCTCACCCAGCTGACCCGGCTCAAGGATCTGGGCGTACGCCAGATCATCACCGTCCACGAATTCGACAACGCCTTCGGCGGCAACGGCCTGTTCAACGATTTCATCCTCAATGTAGGCAACCGCGAGAACAGCGGCGGCCTGCCCTCGGACGATCTGGCCGCGATTACCGCCTTCATCAACAGCGACGCGATCAGCCAGCTGCAGGATCCGAGCAGCAACAATCAGGACGGCCTCATCAATCTCGAGCCGCTGGGCAAACTCAGCCTGAGCGATTATCTCGGTCGCCTGTTCTCCGATCCGCCGGAATTGCCCACCGGCGAATTCTGGACCACCTACGACTGCCCCGACGCCGAAAACACGGCCGATTTCAGTGGCTATCTGTTCAGCGACCACGGCGGCATCGTATTGCAGACCATTCCGGGGCTCGGCCCGCTGACGAGTTTCACCGGTCAGGGCGGGCGCCCCGGCGGGCTGGTGCCCTTCTACCCGGATACCTACCAGTGCAACGCGCGCTGGCTGACACCGATCGGCCAGTACGCATTCGAACAGATCATGCGCGCCGGCATGATCTTCGATTTCGACCACATGGAACTGGAAATGAAAAACCAGTTGCTGGAACTGGCCGAGGCCCAGACGCCGGTCTATCCGCTGGTCTCCACCCACGGCACCTTCGGCGGCATCACCAACGATCAGGCCCGGCGGGTGCTGCGCGGCGGCGGTTTCATCTACCCGAGCATGGACAACGGGCACGACATGCTCAACAAGATGGAAGAACTGCGCCTGATCTACGACGCTGCCACCGCCGACATGGCCGACGCCGACAAGCCGCTCTACGGCTTTGGTTTCGGGACCGATACCAATGGCCTGTCCAAACAGGCCGCCCGGCGCAGCACGATCGCCACCGGCCAGGAAGTACGCTACCCCTACACCCTGTTCGACGGCAAAATCTTCGACGAGATCGACGATTTCGACACGATCGCCGGCGTGGTCTTCGAACAGCCGCGCACCCGCGCACCCGCGCGCCGGATGGGCGCGGGCGCACCTGGTCGCTGGATATCGACGGCAGCGCCCACTACGGCATGCTAAGCGGCATGGTCGAAGAGATCCGCCAGGAAGGCAACGCCGAACAGATGCGCAACCTGTTCGACTCGGCCGAGCATTTTCTGCGTACCTGGGAACGCACCCTGGAATCGAGCGCGGCGATCGAAGACAACGGCTTCGCGGTGCCGGCCGGTGTGCTGCGTGCCGCGCCCAAACCCAACCTCATCCCGGCGACGCTGGCCCGGCCGTGAGCGCTGTCTGGGTCGCCTTGCTCGCGTCCGGGGTACGCCGACAAGCGCGAAAGATATCCATATCGGGCTGATAGACCCGGGTCTTCACGGCAAACAGACCGAGCACGGTATCGAAGAGGTTGTCCTGGGAATAGGCGTTGTCCTGCAGCCCCGCCAGGCAGGCGCGATCCATATCGAAGCCGGGCGACAGCCAGGCCAGCGCCGGCACGTGGGTCTGATAAGACGGCGCCAGGGCATAGGGAAAACCGTGCAGATACAGCCCGTCCTCGCCCAGCGATTCGCCATGATCGGACATATAGAACAACGCCGTGGCGTCGCCGTGCTGCTTGGCATCACGGGCGAGCAGTGCGATCAGATTGTCGAGCACGGCATCGGTATAGACGATGCTGTTGTCGTAGGCGTTGATGATGCTCTGGCGATCGCAATCCTGTGGCCGATTGCTTTCACACACCGGCGTGAAGCGGGCAAAACCATCCGGATAACGCTTGTAGTATTCCGGGCCGTGACTGCCTTTCTGATGCAACACCACCAGCAGATCGCCGCGCGTATCGGCAATGCGTTTGGCCAGACCGCGCGCGAGGATATCGTCGAAACACTCGCCGTCGCGGCATAGCTCGGGATCGTCGGCCTGGGAGAGGTCTTCGCTGGGCACGCGGTCGCATACGCCCTTGCAACCGGAATTGTTGTCGCGCCAGAGCACCTTC
This sequence comes from Salinisphaera sp. S4-8, assembly GCF_040361235.1. Taxonomy (NCBI): domain Bacteria; kingdom Pseudomonadati; phylum Pseudomonadota; class Gammaproteobacteria; order Salinisphaerales; family Salinisphaeraceae; genus Salinisphaera; species Salinisphaera sp. S4-8. The sequence continues at coordinate 248,528 of NZ_APNF01000003.1, forward strand.
ACCCCGGCATGCGTGAGCACATCGAGCAAACCTTGACTGTAACGGGCATCGGTACCGTCGTAATGGCGGCGATCCTGGCGCGAGAACATGCAGGGCACGGACACCGACGTGGAGGTTCCGCAGGAACTGAAGTCGGTGAAATTGACCAGATCGCGTTGACTCAGGCGCGGATTGGTATCGCGGTCATAGCCATCGAGGGAAAAGTTGGCGGCACGCGCGGTCTCGCCCACCACCACGATCACCACCCGCCGCGGCGCGCCGGCGCGCAATTGCTGGTGGGCATCCGTACCCAGCGGCGTGACGCTGCGATCCGCCGCCTCGGCGGTCTGGGTCAGGGTTTCGAGCGCGGCATAAATCGGGTAGGTCGGGTTGACCAGATACCGCAGTTCGCGGTTCTGGCGCAGCACGAGGGAGAAATCCTTGTAGTGGCTGTAGACACTCACCCCCAGCACGGCCACGGCCAGCCCCACGGTGAGCATACGCAGGCCGGCTTCGCGCCAGAACGGCCGATAGCGCACGCGCCAGACACACACCACCAGCGCCGGCAGCACGCCGGTAAGCAGCAGATGCCAAACCAGTGAAAAGCTGAAAAGCCCGGACGCTTCGCCGCGATCGGTTTCGAGCATGTTGTGGATCATCGTGTCGTCGATGACCACGCCATAGGTCGACATGAAATAGCTGGCCACCGAGCCGATCAACAGCAGCGCCACGATCGCCGGCTTGAACACATAGCGCACGCCGAACAGCGAAATCAGCAGTACGAAGAAACCGACCATGGCCGCGGCCAGCGCCAGACCGAACCCGAGGTTGCGCGCCACACCGATATCCGCCTCGGCGATTACCGCCTTCCAGAACACGGTATTGAGAAAGAGGCTGATGAACAGGGCCACGACCAGCGTCAGCCCGGCCACGCCACTCGTTGGGCGCGGCAACGCGCGAACCGCGGCACGCAAGCGCGCTACGCCCTGCAAGATTCTCGACGCCATGACATCCACTCCCGCTCGTATCATCCAGTCGGGCGAGCATGGCGTTTACGGCGTGGCGGATTTATCGCGTTGGCGTTGGTATTTCGTGGGCGTGCACGCCGGCTTCAGGCCGGGGCTTCGTGATCGAAGCGCAGCACGAACTCGGTGCCCTGGCCAGGCGTGCTGGCCACATCCACCTGCCAGCCAAAGCGCTCGCTGATGCGTTTGACCAGATACAGCCCCAGGCCCTGGCCGCGACTGTGCTCGCCCTTGAAGCGCCGATCGAACAGCCGCGACAAGGCGGCGGGCGCAATCCCGCGGCCGTGATCGCGAATATGCAGCGCATCGGGCGTCAGGCGTACGTCGATACGCGCACCACCGCCATGCTCGATGGCGTTGCGCAACAGATTGTTGATCACCGACAACAGCATGCTCGACGGCGCAGCAACATGGACTTCGGCATCCGCCTCGAATGCGATATCGGGCGCCGACGCGGCCGAAAACAGATGCGCCTGCATGGCGATCGCTTCACGCACCACCGGGCTGACCGGCGTATTGCTGGTTTCGTCGGTTTGTTCGCGGGCGAATAGCAAAAGCGACTCGATGAGCTCGTGCATGCGCGTGGTGGCCGCGCGTGCCCGGGCCAGGCGCAGCTGCGACTTGTCCGACAGGTGGCGATCCTCGGCGATCAGGTCCAGCGAACTGATCGCGGTGGCCAGCGGCGTGCGCAGTTCGTGGCTGGCGTCTTCGGTAAAAGCCTGTTCACGCGCAACAAAGGCATCAAAGCGATCGAGCACGCCATCAAATGCCTCGACGATGATATCCAGCGACCGATCGCCAGTCGCCGGGCGCAGATCCGGGCGTTGCTCGCCGGGCACGATCGCCGCCGCGCGCGCAGCCAGCCGACGCACCGGACGCATCACCACCTGCGACAACCACAGCGCCACGAGCACGGCCAGAAACAGTGCGCCCAGCCCGGCAATCCAGGCGACCCCGATCAATTCCTTTTCCAGACGTTCTTCCGGCGTGAGATCCAGCAGCACATACAGGCTGTGATCGCCGATATCGCGGCGCGTGGCCTGGTATTCATAGGCCGCGCCGGGCAGCCAGACCTCATGCGACTGACCGGCGCCGAGCGATTTCACACTCTCCGGCAGACCGTCGGTCTGCCCTTTGGGGGTGACATAAGTCCGCAGGTTCGGGCCGAGCAGGTCCAGCAACTGCGGGTCGCGCCGGTACAGCGCATCCACCCGATCGAGCTCGCGCGCGAGCTGACCATGCGTCATGTCGTGTTCGAGTACGTCCAGAAACGACGATACGGCATAGATCATGCCGCCGAGCACCACCAGTACCGGCACCAGGGTGGCCAGCAGAAAACGCGGACGCAGTCCGAGACGGAAACTAAAGCTTGTCATCGTCGGCCAGTCGATAGCCTATGCCGTGTACGGTCTTGAGCAGTTTTTCGGGAAACGGCTTGTCGATGATGCCGCGCAGCTGATGGATATGGCCCCGCAAGGCGGCCTCGCTATCGGGCGGGTCGTCGCCCCAGACCGCACGCTCGACCGTGGCGGTGCGCACGACCGCGGGCGAGGCACGCATGAGCAATTCGAGAATACGCAGGCCCGTGGGCGTGAGTTCCAGTCGCCGGCCACCCCGGCGCACGATCAGACTGCGCGTATCGAAGACCAGATCGGCCACCGTGAGATGACCGCTGGCGCCGGAGGCACGCCGTACCAGCGCCTTGAGACGCATATACAACTCCGGCAACGAAAACGGCTTGGTGACATAGTCGTCGGCGCCGGTTTCGAAGCCGCTGAGCCGGTCGCGCAGGGTATCCCGGGCAGTGAGCATGAGAATCGGCACGTCGTTGCCCGCATCCAGGCGCAGGCGTTCGCATAGCGACAACCCGTCCATGCCCGGCAGGCTCAGATCCAGCACCAGCACGTCGTAGCGATTGACCGCGGCCAGGTGTAGGCCGGTCAGGCCGTCGCCGGCGTAGTCGACGGTATCGCCGCGTTCCTCGCAGTATTCGCCGATATTCGCGGCGAGATCATCGTTGTCTTCGACTATGAGCAGATACACCGCTTACGCTCCTGTATCGGGCGGGTGACAGCCTTGATTCGCTGGCACCCAACTGGCCTGGAATTCGGAATCGCGCGCACCCAGCACGGGGGTCAGGCGCAGGCGCGCGGTGAGCTCGTCGCGCCGCTGTTGTGGATAGACGAGCACGCTCCGGGGATGGGGCCTGTCGAGCCATTCGCAGACGGCCGCCAGAACTTCGTAACCACGTGCGGGCCGATCCAGATAATAGGAATAGTGCGCAGGATCGATATCCCAGACCACCACCGGCGTATCGGCCTCGATGGTCGCGGCCAGGCGGTTGCTGAAGGCCAGCTGCGCATAACGCGAACTGCTCCACAGCGAGGGCATCGCCCCGGCCTGGAACAGCCCGATGGCAAACGCCGCCGCAATCAACCCCGCCGAGCCCAGCAGCCGACCACGCCGCAGCGAAAACGCAGCCGCGCCAAGCACGCCGGCCGCGACGACGACACTGGCCAACGCTGCCAAACCGCCCTTGTAGAGCAGCCACCCCAGGGCAATGGCGACCAGCGCGCACAACACCACCAGACAGGCGCGGGCGATCGGTACATGCACCACCGCCGCCGCGAATACGATCATCGCCGGCGCCAGCCAAGGCAGCATATAGATTTCGCGATATTGCGGGCCAAGCGTAAAGACCACCACGGCCACCAGCACGCCGAAGGCCAGCAGACCGGACGGCCCGCGCCGGTCGCGCCAGACCTGGATGGCGCCAGCCGGCAACAACAGGGCCCAGGGCAGCCATAACATCGGCGTGCGAACCCAATAGAACGGCGACAGCAGCCGGCCCGGGCTCACGCTCAGCAGACTACCGGAGAGCTGTGAATTACCCAGGGTGTCGGCCCCGATTGCCGCGCGCAGCAGCAGATACCAGGGCACAATCAACACGGTCAGAATCACGACCCCCGCAATCGGGTGCAGCCGCTGCCACTGGGCACGCCAACCGCTACCGAAGCAGCCCTCGTACACGATCGCGCCGGCGAGCATGATCGCGGGCGCCTGCGGGCCCTTGGTCAGGGTGGCCAGGGCGAACAGCGTCCACAGCCCGAATGCCCACCGGCGTTCGCGGGCCGGTGTGGCCTGGCACAGCCCCACCCAGGCGGCGAACACGGCCGTGGTCCAGAAGGCATAGAGCATGTCCGGACGCGCGTTGTGTCCGTATTTGAACACCGAAAACGAGGCCACACACAAAAGCCCGGCCAGCAGGCCCACGCGCCGATCGAACAGCCGTGTCCCCAGCCACACGGCCAGCAGCGCAATACCGACGCTGGCCAGCACCGATGGCAGGCGCGCGATCGCGGGGCTGACCTCGCTGTGGCCGACAACGGCACTGGCGCCGGCGACCAGCCAGTAGCTCAACGGCGGTTTGGTCAGCCGGTATTCGCCATTGAGCCGCGGCACCAGCCAGTCGCCGCTGGCAAGCATGTTCTCGGCGGTCTGGGCGACATAGATTTCATGGCTGTCGAGCGGTATATCGCTCATGCCGCGACCGGCCGCGGCCAGCCCCAGCACGACGATCAGACACAGGATGGCAAGCTGGCGCAGCGATTGTGATTGCATGGGCGGCACCGTTTACGCCGAGGCCGACTGCGAGCGGCCGTGGCGGATCAGATACAGATTGCGCGCGTAAATGAACACGCCGGTGCTCTGCCCGAGAATGAATACCGGATCGCCGCGATAAATGGCATAACCGAGCAGGGTCAGCCCGCCGGCAATACTCAGATACCAAAAGGCGACCGGAACATGGCTCGTGCGCCGGCGCTCGCTGGCAATCCACTGCACGATAAAACGCGCCGAAAACAGCCCCTGGCCGAGCAAGCCGAGCGCGATCCAGGCCCAATCCTGTGTCTGCAACGCTTCAAACACGGGATTTCTCCTGCTCGGCGCGACAGGCGCGGCGTTGTAGCCACAGCACGCCGGCCAGATCGATCAGCCCGACCCACAGCCGGTTATGCACACCGTATTTGGAGTGCCCGCTGCGACGCGGCCGATGGGTGACGGCCACACTGATCACCCGGCCGCCATCACGCACGAACAACGCCGGCAGAAAACGATGCATATGATCGAAAGCCGGCAGGCGCAGAAAATCATCGCGCGCGAACACCTTGAGCCCGCAGCCGGTATCCGGGCAGCCGTCGCCGAGCAGGGCATTGCGTACACGATTGGCAAAGCGCGACGACAAGCGTCGCAGCAGGTTGTCGTTACGCTGTTGACGCCAGCCCATGACCAGTACCGGGGCGTCCGCGCCTTCGTCTTGATAGGCCTGTACCAGACGCGGGATATCCCTCGGCGGGTTCTGACCGTCGCCGTCGAGGGTGGCAATCAGCGGGGCACGGGCTGCGCGTACGCCATTGGCGAGCGCGCTGCTCTGGCCGCGATTCTGGGCGAGCGTGACGATACGCAGTGCCGGCACACGAGCGGCGACCAGCTCGAGCATGGCGACCGTATCGTCGCTGGAGCCGTCGTCCACGGCGATCACTTCATAATCGCCGTTCGTTCCCAACGCATCGCGTACTTCGCCGATGACATGGGCGACGTTGTCCTGTTCGTTATAAAAGGGAATAACCACGGCAAGAGAGGGCCGGGTTACAGCGCGTTCGTCGATCATGAGACTCGTCTACTCGCCGGGGGAAAGACAGACCACGGGCCGCTAGCAAGGGCCTATCGCGGTGCCTGTATGCATCCGCGCATTATCGATACGCCTGATAACCGCGTCGTTCAGTTTCCGTTAGTTTTTCGTTTGTCCCTATTGGGACACGAATTACGCACATTGAGCCGACATACATCGAACGCCCGCTCGGCCAGGCTGCTGCGCATAAGCGGATATTCGTCAGGTATGCCCATGACTGCGCCCTGCTCGGCCACCCTCTATCGCCGCGATTTCGTTGGCGACGCCCCGTTACTGTTGTACCCCCTGGCCGGAGTCGTCATCGGCCTTGTGCTGACTCGCATATTCGGCCTCGATACGCTCTGGGCCGATGCGCTGTATTACCTGGAAGGCGATCACTGGGCATGGCGCAATGCCTGGCTGACATCGCAACTGCTACATAAATACGGACAACAGTTCTCGATTGCCTGGGGCGTGGGCCTGCTCGCGTTCACCGCGGGCTGCTTTTTCACCGCACGCACGCGGCACTTGCGCCGAGGTCTGGTGTGTCTGTGTACGGCGGTCACCGCCAGCCTGCTGCTGGTATCGCTGGGCAAGCACTGGCTGGCGCTGCCCTGCCCCTGGGATCTGCAACGCTACGGCGGCGATCTGACCGGCAGTGCCTACACGCTCTACCCAGGCGAAGTCAGCGGCTGTTTTCCGGCCGGCCATGCCGCTGGCGGCTATTGCCTGGTCGCACTGTATTTCTTTGCCCGTTACCAGGGTCTACGTCGGCCCGGCTTATGGCTGTGGCCGGCCGCTATCATCGGCCCCGTCTATGGCCTGACCCAACAGCTGCGCGGGGCGCATTTCCTCTCCCACGACCTGGTGAGTCTGGCCCTGTGCTGGTTCGTCAGCTATGCGATCTTCGCCCTTGCTGCGTATCGGCAGTCGGCGCGAAACGCCGTGTCGGTAACGCTTCAATAGTATTCGTAGGCACCTACATCGGCGCCACCGACGCGGGCGCGCTCACCCTCACGCCGGACGGCGCGATCGGGCTCGGCTCGCGCCACCACGGCCGGGGACCGCGGCAGGCGCTGGGCGAAATCCGGCACATAGCGCGCGGATACGAAACGCGGATGACCGAACAACGAGTTGCGGTCGTTACCCGAGGCGCGCGAATAACCGCCCATGCCGTCGTAGTGCTTGCCGCGCCATTGCCACTGGCCGGCCCGGCGCCCGGCCTCGGTATAGAACAGGTTGTGATCGCTTTGCAGCGGGCTGGCGCTGGAGTCGACGTAGTAATTGATGAATACCGCCTGGGCGTTGGCGTAGACGATATTGTTCTCGAAGACATTGTCGCGGGCGTTGTACTGGATGACCACCTCGCCGCCCCAGCTCATGGCGGTATCGTTCTTGTAGAAGGTGTTGTATTCGATACGGCAGTCCGCGGTCGTGCCCACCTCAGGGTCATAACCGCCGATCGACAGCCCCACGCGGTGGTTGTGGTAGATGAGGTTATTGCGCACCAGTACGTCGCGCGTGGCATGGCCGGCGTTTTCGCTGGCCAGCTCGATGCCGATATCGTTGGCGAACACCCGGTTGCGCTCGATCACGATATCGCGCCCGCCATCGACATAAATACCGCCGGCGGCCATTTCGCCGTCCGGATAGGCGCTGTTCGTACGCGAGCTGATGTTGTAGACGATGTTATCGGCAATCAGACCGTTGCGGGCGATATCGACCGCCGGATCGGCGGCCATGCCTTCGTGGCCGATCACGTCGATGCCGATATTGTTGTTGTCGTGCACCGTGTTGCCGACGATTTCGAAATCGGTCACGTTACCGTTGACCGAGATCGACTCGCTGCAACCGGTCTTGAGCTGGGTGACTTCGTTGCCCGCGATACGGATATGGTGCAGCGCCGCGTCCGAGCGCCGCCCATAGATGGCAATGCCCAGCGCGTTGCCCTCGCAGCCGGACTGGCGTGTTTCGATCGCGCTGATGTGATTGTCGATGAGTTCGATATGTTCGCCCGCCCCGGTCACCAACACCCCCATCGGCACGGATTCGTCGTCGGCATGAAACGCAGTGAGATGCAGCCCCTGAATACGGATATAACTGCGATCGGCAATGCTCACCAGCCCCTGTTCGCCGTGGGTCACACGTGAGCGGCTGCCGTCGATGACGGCGGTTTCGAATGGATAGTTGCGTAGCGTAATCATGCCGTGGCGACGCGAACCGGAGCGCGGCATGTGCACGGTTTCGTGGTAGCGCCCGGCACGCAGATAGACCGTATCGCCCGCCCGGGCATGACGCAGGGCAACAGCGATACTGCGCCACGGCGAATGCCGGCTGCCGGTGTTGCCATCGTCGCCCTGCGGGGACACATAGTATTGCGCTGCATGGCTGGCCGCGGTGATGCCGACGCACAACACAACCGCGACCATGACCTGTATCACCAGTCGCAACGGGCTCGACACGGGTCGGCGATGACGAGGCTTGATCATGGCATGCAATCGCGTGGTGGCAGAAAACGACGCACGGCATAATCCCATGGCTGCGATATCTGGCGTCGTTACTATTGCTATCGACCGCGCGACGCCCTGCTTGACCCGGCACCGAGTGTGACCATGAAACGACTCCTGTTCACGATCGCCGTGGCGGTTGCCCTGATTGCGGGCGGCGAACAGCTGCTGCCCGACGCCCCGCGTGGGACCACGGCCACGCCCGAGCGCGCGCAGACCCGCTCGGATGCAATCGCGCGTGCCTTTGCCCAGCAAGCCAACGACGTGCCGGTTACCGGCGAAGGCCGGGTCAAGACCGTGCTCGCCGACGACGAGCGTGGCAGTCGTCACCAGCGTTTCATCCTGGAACTGGCCAGTGGCCAGACGCTACTGATTGCCCACAATATCGATATCGCCCCGCGGATCGCGCACCTTGCCGCCGGTGATCGCGTACGCTTTCACGGCATTTACGAATACAACCCCCAGGGCGGCGTCGTGCACTGGACCCACCACGATCCGCAGGGCCGACACGCTGGCGGCTGGCTGGAATACGACGGCCGGCGCTACGAATAAACGGCTACAACGCAACACCGGCCGTCGCGTAAGCGCGTCGACCGATCACGACAACAAGGATTTTTGCATGGCTGGCGCCGACAACCGGATGATCGAAACCGAACGCGGACGTTTTCATGTGCGTTTCGCGGGCCCACCCGACGGGCCGGCGATCGTCATGCTGCACGGCTGGCCGCAAAGCAGCTACTGCTGGCAGGGCGTGGCCGCGCATCTACCGACGCACTACCGTTTGATCATGCCGGACCTGCGCGGTCTGGGCGATTCCGAGCGCACGCTCGACGAGCGCGCCTACACCAAACAGGCACTGGCCGCGGATATGCTCGGCCTGCTGGACGCGCTCGATATTCAGCAATTCAATCTCGTCGGCCACGACTGGGGCGGCGCCGTGGCCCAGGAAATGGCACTGGCAGCCCCTACGCGGGTACGCCGGCTCACGCTGCTCAATATCCATGTGCTCACCAACGCCCGCGGCAACGCCGAGGCCCAGGCCCGGCTGCGCAAGTCGGGGGGCCGCTCGTTCTGGTACCAGTTCTTCCAGACCGAGCCGCATCTTGCCGAAGCGATGATCCCCGGCAACGAGGCGGCCTGGCTCGGGCATTTCCTCAAGACCTGGACGCGCGGCCCATTCCCGGCCGATGCGTTTGCCGAATATGTGCGCTGCTATGCCATCGCCGATACCCCGGCCACGGGCGCAGCCTACTATCGCTGCTATAAACCCGATACCGCGCGCTGGGCCGAAATCGCCGGAACCCGCTTCGCCATGCCGGGGCTGTATATCTACGGTCGCCACGACCCGGTGATCATCGACGCCTTTACCCATCATCTGGACGACGTGTTCGACGATATCCGCCTGGAAACACTCGACGCGGCCCATTTCGTCCAGGAAGAGTGCCCACGCGAGGTGGCGGCGCTGATCGCCGACTTCGTGGACGACAACTAGCGTCACACACGCGGCCGAACCAGGCTCGGCATGGCCGATGCCGAACTTCCTCACCGAACACCGGGTTCGGGTTCGGTTTCGGGCTCCGCGCTGCTACGGATAGGCGCCCCGTTGGCCCGGGCATAGACTCGATCTCCCCTTGGTTGGAGCGATCTCATGTCCACACAAACCCACAACGAACCGAGCCTGGACGAACTGGCCGAGCGCTATGGCTTCAGTCGCGAGGCCGTCGGCGTGCTCAAGCGGGCCCTGGCGCAAGGCCATGGCAGCATGGCCAGTTTCAACCACCCCGAACTCGGTGGCGCAGGCCAATGGATGCGTGGCGGTCTGTTGATGATCGAAGACGCCTTCAACCACGAGCTCAAGGCCCGTATCGATGCGCTTTGCCATGCCCTGGGCGAGCATCGCGACGTCCGTGCTCCCGCCGGCGCATTCGCCAGCCAACACCAGTTTCAGTCCAGTCATGACACGGGCGGCGACGATTTCGCCTACGCGTCGTGGGCCGACAGCGCAGACTGGTGGCCGACTGAGCTGGGCTCACCGAATGCCACCGGCCAACAGAACGACCTGCACTATGCCTATTTCGCCGGCCCCCGGCGTCTGGCTCTGCGCAAGGGTAATCAGCTGACCATCCACGATACCGGCGAGCACCGTATCACCGGTATCTCGCAACAACAGGGCAACGATCTGGCAAGCCTACGCTTTACCAGCCAGCATGGCCCGGTGGCGCTTGCCAGCCTGCCGGTGGTTGAACGCAGCGCCCCCGCCAGCGATCAACCGGGCGGGCAAGGCGCGCCCTGCGCGCGCGAAAGCGCCGACGCAGCCCCCCGCGACAGCCAGGTGTTCGACGCGATCGAACGTCTGGGCGATCTCAAGGCCAAGGGCCTGCTCAGCGACGAGGAATTCGCTGCCAAGAAGCAGGAGTTGCTCGCGCGGCTGTAAAACAGCGGGCGTTCGCTCAAGCACGCGCCTTAACGCGAACCCGTTTCGCGGGCTGCGGCACGTACGTCGTCGAAATCGTTGTTCAGCTGGGTGCGTACGAGTGCGGCAACCAGCCGTGTGAAATCGGCCTGCGACACATGCTGTGCCAGCGTGCCTGCATCGTCGCCCAGCTCAAGCGCGCTCGCTGCCTTCAATGTCGCCTTGTCGGCGAACGGGTAGAACTCGGGCCAGGCAGCCTGGGCCTCGCGCAGAAAGATCGCTGCACCCACCTTGCCGATCCCCTTGAATACCCTGAGCTTTTTCAACGCGCGGTCGGTGTCGCCGTCAGCTGCCGCGCGCAGCCGGCCTAGATCGCCGCGATAGTCGTGCAACAGCGTGTCGTTGAAGTCCTGCAACTGGGTCGCGGTCTTTTCGTCCACGCGTGCATAGCCGGCGCCGTTGAGTACCGCCACACGCTGCGACCAGCGGCTTTTGGCCAGCTTGTCGGCTGTCGTCCAGCCGGCCCGGGCCATGGCCTGGGCCGCACGCATGGCGATATCGGCCTGTACCGGCGCGCTGGTGAGCATGGCCAGACACAAAAGCCGGAACAACGGCGAGGGCGTATTGCGTGTGATGTTCACGCCCAGCTCGTCGGCAAAAGTTTGCCCGTGACGTTCGAGCAGGGCGGCGACGGTCGACGAACAATCCACGGCCATACAGGCGTTCTGCCACAGTAAATCAAGAAAACGTATTGTCGCAGATCGGCCAACCGCAGCGTGCATCGGCAGCTACGGCCGACCAATGACAAGGGCTTACGCAGGCGCAAGCCCTTGTCGTGAGGCTAGCGTGCGTTATGCGTCGACACGCTGGAAGACCAGATCGGTGAGCTGGATCGTGCCGGCCTGCGACCGGTTGAACTCGATTTCCAGCGCCTTGAGATGCCGGAAGTCGATGCCTTCGAACGCGGTCAGCGGGATATCCACGGCGTTGAGCGTGGTCTTTTGCGAACCGCGGTTGGTGTCGTCGTAGAAATCGCCACCCGGCGGGTAGAACAGCGCATCGCTATAGTCACTGGCGGTCACGCTTGCGCGGTTGCCGTCCATGTCCTCGAGCACGATATCGAAGTCCTGGCCGCCTTCGTTATCTGCATCGCCGTGCGAAATACCGACGCGCATGGACACCACCTGATAGGCGGTGACATCGGTATCCAGCAGCTGGGTGCGATAGAAGGCCGGGATATCCCACGACATATAGAGCATTTCGGCGATGTTGAACGTCGGTACCGCCACGGCACAGCCTTCGCCGGGCCGGCCATTGGTCTGACAGGTGCCGAAGGTCGACATGTTGTAGAAGTAGTTCGAACCACCCAGGTTGTTGATGGTCAGACTCGCCGGGTCGAGCGTGTCGTCGATGATCAGCCGGTCCCTGGCCGGCGCCATGACGCTGAGCAGGTAGCGATCGTCGCAGGATTGTTCACCGTTCGGGCAAATGCTCGAAGGCACCGGCGCCTGGCCTGACCAGAGCGGGCCGAATGCCTGCTCATGACCGATGAAGTAGCGAAAGAACGAGGCGATGAAGAACAACCCGTGGGCCTGCTGTAGCGCCGGGGTGTCGCGACCATTGCCTTCGGCGTTCTCGCCGCACCAGGGGTCGTCGCCTTCGGGATCGATATAGGTCCAGTCGTCGGGCCGTGTATCGCTCGCCCACACCGTATTGAAGTAGTTGTGGTTCGCGCCCATCGGGATCAGCTGGAACTTCGGATAGGGATCGCTGGCCAGGGCATAGCGACTGGTGTCGTAGGCGAAATTGCCCATCATGTCTTCCACGTCGCCATCGCAATAGCCCGCCACCGATGCCAGGGTGACGTTGTTCACGCCCTGGGTGTTGTAATCGGTAGGTGCCAGCGAATAGACGGCCGTGATGTTGTGCGGGTTCAGCTGTTCGCGGTTGTAGCGCACGGTCATGTTCACGCCTTCGCCGCCACGCGAATGCCCCATGATGCCGATCTCGCTCATGTCGAGCTTGCCCATCAGCTGCGACAACCCCTGCCCGCCGACCTGGTTGATATCCCGAAACGCATCGAGATGACGCACCACCAACTGGGCGCGGGCCAGGCTGCCGGTATCGCCGTTGCTGGGGCCCGAGTCGTTATCGTTGATATCGTTGGCGTCGACCGAGATCACCGCATAACCGTGCGATGCCAGATTGCGCGAAATATATTCATAGCCACGAAAGCTGGGAATGGGGTTTTCGCAGTCGTCGTCATCGATACCACGTCCGTCGTAACAGGTGCCGTGGCGCCCGTGCAGGAACAGCAGCACCGGAAATGGCCCCTCGGCATCCTGCGGGTACTGGATATAGCCATGGATATCGGAACCGTAGGAGTCGCCGTTCTTCCAGTCCATGACCGTCATACGGCCGAAGTTGTATTCGTTTTCGGCCACCGTATATGGCCCCTCGTCCGCGGGATCGGCCGCGACTTGCGTGGGCACGGCATCGGGCGTGGTACGTTCGGCGGCGGGCGCGTCGCCCACGCTGTCGTCGTCCGAGGAATCGTTGCAACCGGTCAAACCGAACAGCACAACGAGCAAGAGCAAGCCGAACCAACGGCCGGCCGCATGCGGCCAGATGTTTTTCATGTTTGGGTCCCCAAAAAGGTACAAAAAGTTGGGCCTGCACCCGCGCGATGCGCTGCGTGAAACGGTTTTTCACGCCCCCGAGCGCAACGAGGGACAGGCGCTGGGGATACAGCAATTGGCTTGCCATTCATTACTGCTTTTTTTGCAAAAGTCTTTTACGCTCAGCCGCATCGGGCAAACGACCACGCCGTGGTTTCATGCCAGCCCGCCGATGCCGCGATAATGGCCATCCCGCCTACCCGATCCGCCAACACGCAAACGCCGTGCCCCACATCGATATGGACACACCCCACTGGTTCCTGACCGGCGCCGGCCATATCGGCACGCTCGCCGCCTGGTATCTCCAGCGCGCCGGCCACGGCGTGACCGTGCTCAAGCCAAACGCAGCACCGGTGCGCGAGGCCCGCATCGCGTTCGCAGGCGATGGTCGCGAACAGCGCATGAGGCTGCCGGTGCAGACACCCTCGGCCGACGGCCCACCCATCAGCCATCTGATCGTGGCCTGCAAGACGCCCTATACCGCCGCCGCGCTCGCCAATGTGGTCCTTGCGCCGAGGGCGACGGTCGTACGGCTGCAAAACGGCATGGGCAGCCTCGACGGACACTTGCCCGCCGACGCACGGCTTATCGAAGCGGTGACCACCAACGCCGTGACGGGCGATGCAGGCGTGCATCGGGTGGTAGCCGAAAACCAAAGCTGGATGGGCGATGGCGGCGCCGCGCCGGCCTGGTTCGAAAGCCTGGCCCGCTGCTGGCCGGGCCTGCACTGGGCGCACGATATTCGCCGTCCCCAGTGGCGCAAGCTCGTTGCCAATGCGGCGATCAACCCGCTGACCGCGCTTTACGATGTGCCCAACGGCCGACTCGTGGACGAGCCGGAACTTTATGCGGCAATGGGCGCAATCGTGGCCGAGGCCGATGCCCTGCTCAAACGCCTGGACCCGGGCTGGCCAGGCGATTCGCTGGGCGCGGTCGCTGCCCTGGCGCGTGCAAGCGCCGACAACTGTTCCTCCATGCGCGCCGATATGCAGCGCGGCGCACGCACTGAAATCGATGCCATCAACGGCTGGCTGCTCGAACAGGGCGCGCAACTCGGAATGGACATGCCGGTCAACCAGGCACTCGTCGAACGCGTTCACGCAGCCACGCCGGCGACCGCGCCGGGATAAAGACTTGGCGCGGGCGGCCGATACTGGATAACCGGGATCGCGTTGAACGCATATGGACAAATCGATCGAAAACCAGCTGCGCCTGTGCCCGACGCTGCCGACGATTTCCAGCGTCGCCCTGCGCATCATCGAGATCGGCCGCCACCCGGATATCGACCTGCAAGAGGTCGCGAGCCTGTTGTCCAACGACCCGGCGCTGGCATCCAAGACCCTGCGCATGGCCAACTCGCCGCTTTATACACGCGGCCGACAGGCACGCAATCTGCATCAGGCGGTCACGGTGCTCGGGCTCAACGCCACGGTGAACGCGGCCTTGAGCTTTTCGTTGAGCGCCTGGCTGCGCGACGCACGCACGCCGGGCATCGATCTGGATCGTTACTGGAGGCGGGCATTGTTGTCGGCACTGGCCGCACGATTGCTTGGCGAGCACCAACATGTGCAGGGGCCCGAGGAGTTGTTCCTGGCCGGACTGCTACAGGATCTGGGCATGATCGCGCTGGATGCGGCGATGCCGGAAACCTACGGCCAGCTCAAGCATATCGCGCATAACCACGACACCCTGGCCGCCTACGAACGCGAGCTGGTGGGCACCGATCATTGCGAAGCAGGCGCGTGGCTGATGCGCGAATGGGGCCTGCCGGATTATCTGGTGCTGGCCACCCACGCCAGTGACGACCTAGCACAGGCGGATATCCCGGACGATCTGGAACGCTTCGCGGGTTGTGTCGCGGTATCCGGCCGGATCGCCGAAATCTATCTCGCCGAAGACACCCAGACCGCGACCGCCGCGGCCGCGCAAAGCGCGCGTACCTGCTTGAACATGGGCCCCGACGACCTTGGCGCGGTGCTTGGCCGCATGGCCGAAGCCCTGCCCGAGGTCGAATCCCTATTCGACATGACCGTGCTCACCGCGCCGCAGGCCATGGGGCTGACCGACCAGGCCCACGAACTGCTGGCCACCCGCAACCTGCAACTGCTGCACAGTGCTACGGAATTACAACAACGCGAGCAGGAGTTCAGGCAACAGGCCAACCGCCTGGAATACATCGCCCGCCAAGACGCGCTCACCGGTATTTCCAACCGGCGTCATTTCGACGAAGCCTTCAAGGACCATTTCGAGCGCGCCCGGGTCGAGGCCTATCCGTTGAGCCTGGCCTATCTCGATCTCGACCATTTCAAGGCCATCAACGACCGCCATGGCCATCCCTGCGGCGACAACATCCTGTCCGCGATCGCCAAGAGTATTCACGACCAGCTGCGCCAGGACGATCTGTTCGCGCGCTATGGCGGCGAGGAATTCGTGCTCCTGCTACCGGGTATCGACAAGGCGAGCGCACACAAGATTCTGTTGCGTATCTGCAAGGGCGTTGCCCGACTGCAGCATCGGCTCGATGACGGCGAAGTACTCACGGTCACACTGTCGGCCGGAATCGCCACCTTCCCGGGCAACGACATCGACACACCCGATCAACTCATGCGCGCTGCCGATCAATCGCTCTACAAGGCCAAGCAGAACGGGCGCAATCGCGTGGTCTGTGCCGATAGCGCGGCCGAAAGCGATGCTTCGCACACGCAGGGTCTGCACGGCCGGCCGGTATCGCCGACGCGCTGAGGCCCCGGCCAACCGCGCCCCGGCCGCGCCGCCCTGGCGCGATAGCCGTTAGCTGCCGATTACCGAACGCGCGTGCTTGCGCTCGGCGGTACTGGCGCCGAAAACCAGACTGCCCAGCACGCAGATCGCGGTATTCAACAACAAACCCCACAGACCGCTGAACACGCCCAGCGGGCGCAGGCCGGAAAAGGTCATCGTCGAGGCCAGCAAGGTACCGGCAAGCATGCCGATAAACACCGCGCGGGTGTTCAGCCGGGTCCAGTACAGGCCCAGCATCAGCGCCGGCGCGGCCTGAATGAGCAACTCGAACTTGAGCACGAAGATCTGATAGAGCGTGGACGGCGGATACCAGGCCACGATCACCAGCACGATGACCGCGACCAGACCCACAAGTTTGCCGATGAGTATCTTGCGGTGCTCGTCGGCGTGCGGGTCGATATAGCGCCCGTACAGATCGTTGGACACGATCGATGAAAACGTCAGCAGCACCGAATCCGCCGTGGACACGATCGCCGCGATCACACCGCCGAACAGCAGGATCATCGCCCAGTAGAACAGCGGATGCTCGAGTGCCAGCGCATTGGCGATACGCCCGACCAGCTGCTCGGATTCGGCCGTGCTCAAGCCCGGAAAAGCGGCGATGCCGATAATGCCGACCAGAAACACCACGCCCGCGGTGATGAACGGCATATAGGCCATGCGGATGAACGAGCGCTTGAGCGTGGCCTCGCTACGCGCCGAAAAGATGCGTTGCACGGCATGCGGATACACCGCCGCGCCAATGCCCACGATCGCCAGCAGGCTGAACCAGTTGGCGATGCCGCCGGCATCCGGTGCACCGAGTTTCTCCGGGGCCTGATCACGCATGACCTCGGCCGCGGCCGAGGGGCCGCCGAAATAGATCAACGAGCCGATCAGCAGCATGAACACACCGAACAACAGCGCAATACCCTGGATGGTGTCGGTATAGGCCACCGACCGCATGCCACCCAGCCAGCTGTAGGCGACCATGATCACGATAAAGAACACCACACCGACTTGATACGGAATGGTGCCGCCAGTCAGCCCGGACACGCCCTGGCCGATGGCCACGAACTGTTCGAGCAGGTAGTTGCCCAGCGCATAGAGCATGAGCGTGGCGGCCAGAATGGTCACCGCTTTCGACTTGAAGCGGATATTGATCCAGTCCACCGGCGTGAGTAGCGAAAACCGCCGCCCCAGGGCATACAGACGGGGGGCGAAAAACAGATACACCGCGATGATCATGATGAAAAACGGCACCGACACCAGATACTGATAGCCGATGCGATAGGCGGTCGGCGGATACCCCACCACTGTATTGCCCGAATACTGGGTGGCGAAAAAGGTGAAGAACAACACCATCACGCCCAGCCCGCGCCCGCCCAGATAATATTCGTCCAGGCTTTCGTGAATGCCGCGGTTGCGCAGATAGGTGATCAGGCCCACCGCCAGCATGAGCGCGCCATAGGCCAGCAGCACCACGATGCCGGAAATACCGCCGAATGCGAGATCCATGGTTTAGACCTCGCTGTCGTTGTCGTCGTCGCTGCCCATGTCCCACTGGCAGCACACCACCCAGGTCACGAACACCGACAGCGCCAGCGACGCGCCGAGAATGATCCATGCCCAGTAGGGCACGCCCCAGATCAGCGGTTCGAAAGAACCAGCCGGAAAATACCAGGGGTTGATCGCGGCAAACACGACGACGAACACGATCCACACGAGCGGGCTTTTCACCGGCTCCTTGCGCTTGCGTTGCATTTTGTTTCTCCTGCTTCGCGGCGACAGCCCAGCGCTGTCCGGGCGCACGGCTTGACCTGTCGAAGCGGTCGCGCTGTCATGCTTATGCCATGGCCCGCGCCGCAGCATGACCGGCCGGCGCCTACGGCGACAATCAAGCAATACGAAAGGGTGACTTCGTGATCCACGAAACCTCGGCCCATGGCGGGGCGCGATGAAGCGTATCGATCTGGTCAGCCTGCGGCTGTTCGTCTCGATCGCTGACGCCCGCAGTCTGACCGGCGCGGCCGAGCGCGAGCATATGGCCCTGGCCGCGGTGAGCAAGCGCGTGCGCGATCTGGAAGCCCGGCTGGATACGGCCCTGCTCTATCGGCGCCCGCGCGGGGTCGAGCTCACCCCGGCTGGCGACGCGCTGCTGCACCACGCCCGTACCGTGCTGGCCGATATGGACAGCCTGCATGCCGAGCTCAGCGAATACAGCCGCGGCGTACGCGGGCATGTGCGTATCCATGCCAATACCTCGGCGATTATCGAATTCCTGCCCGAAGACCTCGCCTCGTTCACCCACCGCCACCCGGAAATAAAGATCGATCTGCAGGAACGCGTGAGCAGCGAAGTCGTACATGCGGTGCGCGAAGGGCTAAGCGATATCGGGCTGTTCGCCAACACCACCGCCATCGATGGCCTGCAGGTCTTCGACTACCGCGAGGACCGTCTGGTGCTGGTGGTGCCCGACGGCCATGCACTGGCCCACGGCGTGCGCGTTACGCTGGCCGATGCCCTGGCCTACGACTTCATCGGGCTGCAGCACGATGCCTCGCTGCACGGGCTGATCGCGCGGGCCGCCCGCGCGAGCGGCGTGGCGCTGCGCATGCGTATTCAGGTGCGCAGTTTCGAAGGCATCTGCCGCATGATCGCCCGCGGCATGGGCGTGGGCATTCTGCCGGTCAATGCCGTGACCCACCTGCGCGGCCTGCCCTTACGCGTGGTGGAGCTCGACGATGGCTGGGCCCGGCGCGGCCTCTATCTGGGCGTACGCGACTACGACACGCTCTCGGTGACCGCCCGCCAGATGGTCGACCACCTGATTCGCAAACACGGCTGAGTACCGCCGCTTTGAAACGGGCCTACGTCATACACGAAACCTCGATGCACAATCGATTGATTGTCGCGCCAGCCAGCGCTGACTAGCCTCGATGGCATTGCCCGACGACCGTGCAACGAGAACACAGCCATGAAACATGCCCAATCGCCTGCCGACACCCCGCCCATGGCCCTGGAAGGCCTGAAGGTACTCGAACTCGGCCAACTGATCGCCGGGCCTTTCGCGACCAAGCTACTGGGCGAATTCGGCGCTGACGTGATCAAGATCGAGCCGCCCGGCACGGGCGATCCGCTGCGCCGCTGGCGGGTGATGCGCGGCGATACCTCGCTGTGGTGGCATGTCCAGACCCGCAACAAGCGCTCGCTATCGCTGGATCTGAAATCCGAGGACGGTCAGGACATCGTCAAGCGTCTGGTCGCCGAGGCGGATATCGTGGTCGAGAACTTCAGCCCCGGCCGGCTGGAGAAATGGGGTCTGGGCTGGGAAACGCTGTCGGCGATCAACCCGGCACTGATCATGGTGCGTATCTCCGGCTATGGCCAGACCGGGCCCTATCGCGATCTGCCCGGCTTCGGCGTGATCGGCGAGGCGATGGGCGGACTGCGCTATCTGTCCGGGCATCCGGGCGAATCCTCCGTACGGGTGGGCGTTTCCATCGGCGATTCGCTGTCTGCCCTGTACGGGGTAATCGGTGCCCTGCTGGCCCTGCAGGAACGCCATCGCTCCGGTCAGGGCCAGTACATCGATGTCGCGCTCTACGAATCGGTTTTCGCGATGATGGAATCGCTGATCCCTGAATACGACGGCGCCGGCGTGATCCGTGAACCCAGTGGCAGTGCCCTGCCCGGCATCACGCCCTCCAACGCCTATCGCTGTGCAGACGGGCGCGAAGTGCTCATCGCCGGCAATGGCGATTCCATCTTCAAACGGCTCATGCAGGCGATCGGGCGTGACGATCTCGCTGCCGATCCCGATCTGGAACACAACGACGGCCGCAGCCGCCAGGCCGCGCGTATCGACGGCGCGATCAATGCCTGGACCGGCGAGCGCGACCGCGAAGCCGTACTGGAAACGCTGGAGGCCGCGCGCGTACCGTGCGGGCGGCCCTACAACGCTAAGGACATCGTCGAAGACCCGCATTACGCCGCCCGGCGCATGCTCGAAACCATCACCATCGACGACGGCTATGAACTCAAGGTGCCGGGGGTGCTGCCCCGGCTGTCGCGCACGCCCGGGCGTGTCAGCGGTGGCGGGCCACGGCTGGGCGCGCATACCCAGGATGTGCTCGACGAGCTGGGCATCGACCGCGACACCCAGGCCAGACTGCGGGCCGCGGGCGTACTCTATGACGATAATCAGACCGGGGCAGACACATGAGCGCACGGGTTTTCATCAACGAGGTCGCCCCGCGCGACGGTTTTCAGATCGAGCGGGATTTCGTCCCCACGGCCGACAAGATCGCGCTTATTGATGCCCTCTCGCCGCTGGGCTTCGCCAAAATCGAGGCGAGCTCGTTCACCTCGCCGAAGGCGATTCCCAATCTCGCTGACGCGGCCGATGTATTCCACGGCATTCGCCGCCAGCCCGGCGTGGATTACGTCGCCCTCATTCCCAACGAAAAAGGTGTGGAACGCGCCCTGGCCTGTGGCGTCGACGAGCTCAATTTCGTGATGTCGGCCAGCGACAGTCATGGCCGTGCCAATCTGCGCATGACCGCGGACCAGTCGTTGGCCCGTTTCGAAGCCATGGTCGCCCTCGCCGACGGCCACGACGTGTTCCTCAACGCGTCGATATCCACCGCCTTCGGCTGCCCGTTCGAAGGCGTGGTCCGCGCCGAGCGCGTGCTCGAAATCGTCGCCCGCCTGGGTGCGCGTGGTATTCAGGGCGTGACCCTGTGCGATACCACCGGCATGGCCAATCCGCGCCAGGTCGCCGACCTGTGTGCCGACGTGCTCAAACGCCACCCCGACATGGCGCTCACCCTGCACCTGCACAACACCCGCGGCATGGGCCTGGCCAATGCCCTGGCCGGTTACCAGGCCGGCGTGATGCGTTTTGATGCGGCGCTGGGCGGTCTCGGCGGCTGCCCCTTCGCGCCCGGGGCGAGCGGCAATGTCTGCAGCGAAGATCTGGTGCATATGTTCGAACAGATGGGCGTTCATACCGGTGTCGATCTCGATCGCCTGCTTGGCGTCTCCGAACGCCTGCCGGCGATTGTCGGTCACGACGTGCCCGGCCAGGTGGTCAAGGCCGGCACCGCCCAGCGTCGTTATCCGCTGCCCGCCTCCCTGCGCTGACCACCACGCCCGGCGGCCATTGCGCGTTATGCTCGCCGCTGGCCTGGTAATGGAGAAGCTGTCTTGGATATGCAACTGGCAAACCGGCGCGCGGTGATCACCGGCGCCAGCCGCGGTATCGGCCTGGCGATCGCCACGGCACTGGCACGCGAAGGCGTGGATATCTCGATCTGTGCACGCAGCGCCCAGGCCCTGTAAAACGCGCGTGCCGCGCTGACCGAACATGGCGTACGCGTGCACACGGCCGTCTGCGATGTCGGCGACCCGGCCGCGATCGAAGGCTATATCCAGGACGCAGCCGCAGCACTCGGCGGTATCGATATCCTCATCAACAATGCCTCCGGCTTTGGCGCGGGCGATAGCGAAGCCGGCTGGGCGGCGGCCATCGATATCGATTTGCTGGGTACGGTACGTGCCACCCGCGCCGCACGGCCCTGGCTGGAGGCGAGTGAACAACCCAGCGTGATTCATATCGCCTCGATCGCCGGTCAGGCGGCCTCCGCACGTACCGCGGCCTATGGCGCGATCAAGGCTGCCTTGATCCAGTACACCCAGTCTCAGGCCTCGGAAATGGCCGCCGCGGAGATTCGCGTGAATGCAATCGCCCCCGGCTCCATCGATTTTCCCGGCGGGCTGTGGGACCAGCGCCGCCGTGACAACCCCGACCTGTACGAAGGTACGCGGGCGACCATCGCCTTCGGGCGTTTCGGCAAGCCCGAGGAAATCGCCGATACGGCGGTCTTTCTTGCCAGCCCCCGTGCGTCATGGATCACCGGCCAGACGATCACCGTGGATGGCGGTCAGCTTTTGCGCTAGCAATGATCAAGCGGCGCGACGCTGGCCGGTGTCAGCGGTTTATCGACCCGACGATTAGCCGGGCATGAACGTCGATGATTTGCCGGGGTGATCAAGGCGCATATGCGAACGCATACGCGCGGCGACAAGCGCGCGCGACGCCATTGAAAACGGCTGGAGATCTTCGCTGTTTTTCCATCGGATCGATAACGCGCCAGCCGGCGTTTGCCGTGCCCGCCGACCGCCGCGAACCTGAGTCGCGGTGTCGCACATCGCAACACGCAAAGACAAAAGAACATTGCAATTTCGGCAGCTAATCATTCCCAGACCGCAAACCGCCCCGACTGGAAAATAAAAAGCGACATATCTTCAAAAAGATAGCCAAAGCAGCCGCGAAAGCCGCCACTCGCATATTGCGCACATCGATTCGCATTCTGCATTAAAGCGGATGTGCTGTCGGCCGTATTACTTCCCGTAAGCAGTGTTCACGGGGGCCGCGCCCCGTCATATAAAAAACACAACGAAGCAGGGGTCCATATGCGCCACAACGCGCCGGTAACATCAAACGAGTACGTGATTGGCGAGCAGCAATATCTGATCTCGCAAACGGATCTGGATAGCCATATCGTGTTTGCCAATCCTGCCTTTATCGAGGCCAGCGGGTTCGAATGGGACGAACTCGTCGGCGAACCGCATAACCTCATTCGGCACCCCGACATACCGCCCGAGGCTTTCGCGAATTTCTGGGAGACCATCCGCGCCGGCAAGACCTGGACCGGCATCGTCAAGAACCGCCGCAAGAACGGCGACTTCTACTGGGTGCACGCCACCGTCATGCCCATCATCCAGCAGGGCCGGGCGGTCGGTTATGCCTCGGTGCGTCGCGGTGCCACACAGGCCGAAAAAGACCAGGCCACGCGTGTCTATACCCGCCTACGGGCCGGCGAAAAGCCGCGCGCCCATCTGGTCAACGGCGTCATTCACGAACATGCGCTCAAGGCCCGCCTGGCACGCTGGCGCCATGTCTCTTTCACGTTCCGCCTGGGGCTGATGACCTTGCTGGCCGTGGCCGGTATCGCGAGCATGGCCGCGCTTTGTGCCCAGGAACTACAGACCATGCATACGCTCATCCAGCAACTGGGCGCCCAAAGCGAGGCGGCCCTGACCGCAGCGGGCGCGCCCATACCGGACACCATCACCGAGCTGGAAAACCGTACCGAGACGATGTTCGGGCGCATGATGCAGACCACGCTCGCAGTGGCTGTTGTGTTTGGCGTGCTGCTGCTGGGCTGGGGGATCGTGCTCGGCCGCCGCATCGTACGTCCGCTCAACGACGCATTGGCCCTCAGTCGCCAGATCGCCGCAGGCAATCTCACCGCCGAAATCGATACCAGCCGACAAGACGAAGTCGGCCGCCTGATGACCTCGCTCAACGTCATGCGCTGTAGCCTGATCAAGATCGTACAGGACGTTAAGAACGGCATCGGAATCGTGGCACCGGCGACGGCGGAAATCGCGGCCGGCAACTCGGATCTGTCCAACCGTACCGAGCAACAGGCCGCGGCGCTCGAACAGACGGCCAGCAGCATGGAACAGATCACCGCCAATGTCAGCCAGAGCGCACAAAGCGCGCAATCGGCCACGGACCTGGCGCGCCAGGCGGCCAACAGCGCACAGCGTGGCGGCGAGGAAATCGACGACGTGGTCGAAACCATGACCCGGATCACCGATTCGTCGACCCAGATCAACGCCATCGTCGGCATGATCGACGATATCGCCTTCCAGACCAATCTGCTCGCGCTCAACGCGGCCGTGGAAGCCGCGCGGGCCGGCGAACATGGCCGCGGCTTTGCCGTGGTCGCCGACGAAGTGCGCACGCTCTCCAGCCGTACGGCCAAGTCCGCCGGCGAGATCAAGAACCTCATCGAGGCCTCGAACGAACGCGTGCATGCGGGCAGTGCCCAGGTCGGACGGACCCGTGAAACCATGCAGGGCATCGTGGATTCGATTCGCGAAGTCAGCACGATGATGGAACAGGTCGCACTGTCCGCCGAAGAACAGCGTACCGGTATCGAGGAAATCGGCGTGGCGGTGTCGCGCATGGACGAAATGACCCAGCAGAACGCGGCCCTGGTCGAAGAGTCGGCGGCCTCTGCGCAATCGGTGAGCACCCAGGCCAACCAACTCGGTCGCAGTGTCGATATCTTCCGTATCGACGAGGGCCCGATGGCGGCCAGCCCGGCCGGCGAGACGCGCACGCGCTTCACGTCATCCATGTCTGGGCATCGGGCGCACGCGCCCGAGCCGGCCATGGCCTGAGTCGCCGACTCGATTCCATTGCTCGACAGGCGCGGCCGTGCCCGGCCGCGCCCTTGCCAGCGTACCTGACAAGCTATCGACGAAACGTCAAACTGGGCGGCTGACCTGCGCGCTCGTGGCCGCCAAACGGCTGCCCAAAGGGCGCTCGTTGCGAGTCGTCGATGCTGTTGAGCCGTTCGTTTGCCCTGTCCCGCCTGCTGCCCATCGGGCTGCTGCTGGTTGCCATGGCCTGTATCCAGGCAGGCGCGTCGCTGGCCACCGTGCTCTTCCCCGCGGTGGGGCCGGCTACCGCGACCTCCTTGCGCCTGTCGATGGCCGCCGTACTGCTCTGGCTACTGTTTCGTCCCTGGCGTTGGCGCGTCGCCCGCCGCGACTGGCCCAATCTCGCCATCTATGGCGTCGCACTCGGCACGATGAACTTCCTGCTCTATCAGGCCATCGACCATATCCCGCTGGGCATCGCGGTCGCCCTGGAATTCACCGGCCCGCTGAGCGTTGCGCTGTGGTCGTCGAAAAGCCGGCTCGATCTGCTCTGGGTGGGTATCGCGATCAGCGGCCTGGCGGTGTTGCTGGGCCTGGATCACGACAACGCACGCGGCGGGCTCGACCTCTACGGCGTGCTATGTGCGCTGGGCGCGGGCGGCTGCTGGGCCGCCTATATCCTGTTCGGCCAGAAGGCCGGCGCGGTCAACGGCATTCAGAGCGCGGTCTGGGGTATTACCATCGCGGCCGTGGTGATCGCACCGATCGGTTTCGCCGATATCGCCGTCGATGCCTTCGATGAGCGCCTGCTGCTCATCGCGCTTGGTGTGGCAATTCTATCCACCGCGCTGCCCTACACGCTCGAGATGGTGGCCCTGCCGCGCCTGCCGACCCAGACCTTCGGCACGCTCATGAGCCTGGAGCCCGCGTTTGGCGCACTGTCCGGCCTGCTGTTCCTCGGCCAGGCGCTCGGGCTGCTGCAATGGCTGGCGATCGGTGCCGTCGTTGTCGCGTCGGTGGGCACCACTCTGACCGGGCGCAGCGCCCAGGCGATCGACTCGCCCTATCCCGACTGAACGGCCTGTTGCCTCACCAGTAGCGATTGATATTCACCGCGGCGCGATAGGCATCGAAATTGCTGCTCAGGTCGAACCGCATATCCAGATCGCGCGTGATCGGCAACGCCGCCCGCGTCCCCAGTGTCGTATGTGTTTCGTCGGCGATCGGGTCATAGCCGTAGTGAAGCCGCGCCGCGGCTCTGACCCGAGTGCCCCGCCACACGAGCCCGGCCTCCGGCCCCGTGACCCACGCCGTATCGTTCGCGCGAGCACTACTGCTCAGCAGGGCATAGCCAACGCTGTGCCCACCGCCAGCCCAGGCGCGCCCGATGCCACCGGCGACATGCGGGCCCAATCGATCACCCGCCAGCGGGTCGCGATCGACACTGGCCTGGAGTTGCCAGGAGAGGCTGCTTTCGCCCGCGATATCGGCCGTATTGATACGCAGCTGGCGCAGCCTTACGAAATCGAGCCGGTCGAGGCGCAGATCATCGCCATTGCGCAGGCTGATCTGCATATCGCCCGCCACCAGCACCTTCACACTGGGCGACAGGCTCGACAGATCATCGCGATAGTACGGCGCCCAATGCAAAGTCGGATGGGCCGCGGTATCGCTGATGGCCACGCCGACGCCGGTACGCAGTGGGCGATGGGCGCGCGTCGGCGCCGCTACGGTGGGCGGCGAGGCCACGTCGCGCTCACGCACCGGTAGGCGCAAGCGATACGCCAACGCCCGCCGCTTGGCCTGTTCCAGGCCGGTCGTCGATTCATCTTTCGCTGGCGCTTCGCGGTATTCGTAATAAGCCAGCAGCGTATCCACCATGGCCTGCTGGCGCGCCTCGGGCCACCCGCCGAAGGCATCGGCAAGCGCCGTATCCGGGGCGACGATCACGGCGTTGACCGCCTGGGCTTCATCTTCGTCGAGTGCGGCGAACTGCGCATAAAGGCGTCGCTGACTGGACGGGATATAGTCGATCTTGTCGACGAGCCTGCGCCCGTCGAGTCGGGTATCGGTGAGCGTATAGAACAGCTCGATCGGCACGTACCAAAGCCGTGCTTCAGGCGTGAAATCGTGACCGGTCGCCAGTGTCAGCAGCTCGGCCATACGGTAGGTGCAGTTCTTGGTCAGAAAGAAATAACGAAATTTCTTCGCCGCGATCTCGTACATATGGGCAGCGACCATATAACGCTGCTCCGCTGTGAGATCGAGGCGATACCGCCAGATATCCCGAAATTCGGTGTGCGAGTAGACCTGGTCTTCGGCGTAGTAGAGCTTGTCGGAAAAACCGGCTTCGTAGCCGCCGCCAAACCCGCGAATCATGTAGGCGAGCATGTTTTCCTGTTCGGGCACCAGTGCGCCGAAACTGAAGCTCTTGTCCAGCAATGCATTGCGATCGGCCGTATCACCATGATCGAACGTCATCAGGCTATGGCCGAACGACGACGCCGGATTGCCCAGATAGCCGCTGACCATGAGCACGCTCACCGAGGTGAAATCCGCCAGCTGCGCCCACCGCTCGAAACGCGGGCACACCGCATCACCGCCCGGCGCCGGGGGCAATGCCAGCTGCGACTGTAACCAGTGATAGCGCGCCGGAAAGCGACAGCGCGGCCGCGCGTCGATCGCCGCGGACGTGTCGAACCAACCCGCCACCGTTGCCCTGAGTTCGGCACGCGCATCGTGGGCGCCGTCCGGCGAAAGAAAGAACGCCGGTGACTGGATCTCGCTTTCTTCACGCCCCGGCGGGATATGAAGCAAGCGTCGCCAGGTGGGCCGGCGATCGAGATTGGCGGTCAGCGCGGCGTCTATCGCCCGCTCGCGCTCCCCGCCGGGCGCTTGCGGTTGGGCGTGCAACGCAGCCGAAAAGACCAGCGAAAGAATCAGGCCGAGCAACGGCCAAGGCGATGAAAAACACGACATAGACATAAAAACGCCCGGCGCGAGCCGGGCGATTCGGGCGGGGGTTCGACCGGTTGCGAGCGTTAGCCGACGACGGCGCAGCTCTGGCCGGCAGGCTGATTCGACAACGTGTCATGAAACACGCTGTACAGACGACCGGATTTTTCCACACGGCTGCGCTGGCCATAGGCCTCGGCGCCGACTTCCGTGGCGAAACGCTGGCGCAGCGCTTGTACCAGCCCGCCGCGGTCGGCGGCCGGACAACCCGCGAGCGTCATCAGCGCGTCGAGATTGTCGCCCTGACCGGCGGCGATTTCACGCTCCAGGCTCGGATAGGTGTTATAGATCAGCGAAGCGGTCTGCTCCTGCCCGCCCCGACACGTATCCGGTGACGAAATATTCGAAGAGATTGCCGTGGTACCGGAATCCCAGGTGACGTTGGTGACCGCCGCGACCGCGTCATTACGCGGTGCGATCATCGCGCCCAAACCACAATCGGTATAGATATCCGCGAATTCCCGTGCCTGTACCGGCGACGAAAACGAAGCGGAAACCCCCAGCGCCATGACGGCGACAAAAAGACCAGTCCATTTCATTGTAAAACCCTCTTTTTTGACTTTTGGCTAGTCAAACCCCCGTCGTGGACTGTATCCACAGTTCATAGCGCCGTAAAGCACTCTTTGCGCACTGACGCCGGGCCAAGAACCAATCGATTGAAAGCCCTGTGCATCGACACGAGCGGGCCAACCCCGGCCGCGAGCCAGGCGCCTGGCCCGGGGGCGAAAAAACGACCACACCTGCCACGAAAAATCATATCTACCCTTCAAATACATACGCTTGCGATTCGCGTGCGGATGGTTATTCTTTGCCGCCCGTTGCCCTTCACGAGTGCCCGCCCCATGCGTCGATACGGTTTCCTGGCGTTTCTTGCGCTGTCGATATGGCTGATGGCGGGCTGCGGCACGTCACAAACACAGCTTTCCTTTATTCCCGAGAAAGGCGATGCGCGCACCTACCGCCTGTTCTCGCGCGCCGAATTCCAGATGCGCGGCGCAACCACCGCCAACGATGTGGCGGTCGAAACCGAAGGCCTGGTGCGCTATCGCGCCGGTGGCGCCGATCAGCCGATGTCGATCACGCCATTGAATCTGTGCGTGAGCGGCCAGAAGCGAACCAGAACCTACTGCAGCGCCTGGAGCGATGAGCGCGCACCGAAGCTTCTGGCCGTGCTCCGTAGCGGTTTCCAGCTGCCGACCACGGGCGCTGGCGCACACTGGCCGCGTGCGACCGATACCGCCGCGGCCTCGGCCCTGGCCGACGAGGCCCCGGACCTCGCCCGCCTGCTGCCGCCTCAATTCGTTGCACCCGGCGTGTTTTCCGGCCTGGAGGCCACGCCCGGCAGCACACAAACCCTGGATAGCATCGCCGGGCTGCCGCCGCCCGTACTCACCGTGATGACGGTTACCCCGGCGCATGTCTTCGTATCGCTCGCCCCCGCGGTCGACGGCGATCATCTGGCCGGGCATCTGGTCATCGATCGCCGCAGCGGCTGGATCGAGCGCATGGCCGCTGTCTACGAAAGCAGCGCGTCCATGGGCGGCCGACAAGAACCGGTGCGCCAACTCATCGCCCTGGCACCGGCCGACTGGTCCGAGCAGTCGCTGCGCCACCACTACGAGGCGCCGCGCTACGAGTCGTCTTCGCAGGGCCAGGTTTACATCACGTTCAATACGAGCCCGACCACGGCCGTCGCCCTCGACGAGGACGACCCAAGCGCCCCCGCGGCGCTCACCGAAGCCGAGGTTTTCCCCACCGCGGTCGGCGGCTTCAAGGCCAATCGGTCCTGGGGTGTCGAGCTGGATTTCGACCATGCCCTATGGCGCGATCAGCAGCCCCGCTTTGGACGACTGGCATACCGCGACCTGACCCCGCTCGATGACAACGACCAGGCCATCGACCTGGATCTGGCCGGCGGTTATATGCGCACCGGCTCCGATACCCATACCGGCAACCTGCACACGAGCAACCGCCGCCTGCCGCTGGGTTTCGAGCAGGTCGCCGAGCGCGTCGAGCGTATCGCCGCCATCAGCGCAAAGGCCGACTATTATCCGATCGACGCAACCGACACCCTGACCCTGGACCTGCAAGCCGACGATCACGGCCCAGTCCGCATCGACGGCGAAAGCGGCATAACCGCGACGCTCACCCCGCAAGGCGAGCACAACTACCTGCTGACACTTTCCGGACGTCGCGACTACCTCAGCGCGCTGATGCTCGAACGCGAACCGCCCGCGTTTGCCGCCGAGCGCAACAACGACCTGTGGCCCGACTGGGTACGACCCGGCGAAAGCGATCTGTTCACCACGATCCTCGGCAATGGCAGTGCCCGTTTGCTGCCCCTGCATATAGCCCCCAAGGCCGGTGCCGTAACGGTCGCCGTGCGGGTGCTGGCCGACCAGCCGGCCTTGACCAAGCCCGTGCGCTTCATCCCCTACAAGGCGCGCTACAACGCAGTGGATATCGGCCCGGGCGTGCATATTCCCCTGTATTTCGTGCCGTCGCGGCTTTCGACTGAACTCCATGGCGCGCAGCAGGTGCCTGCCGTTGCCGACGACAAACTCAAGCCGCATGCCATGGACAGCGGTGCGCCGATATTCGCGCTCTCGCCCGAACAAAGCGCGCTGTGCACCCTCTCGGCCACCACGCCGAACGGCAAACCGGCGAGGGCACGCTGGCAGGTGATACGCCAGGAATATCCGACGTTCGGGGATGGCGCCGACCGCCAGATGCTGGCCACCCTGCGCTGGCGCCTGATCGCCGACGACGGCGGCCCCGCCAATACCGAGGGCGCGGTCGAACTGGGGCTGCGTTGTCGTTCCGGCCAATGGCACACAGCCGACTACGATCTGGGCGAACGCCCGTGGCTGATCGACCTGCAACGCCTGACCGGCGAACAGCCGGACCCCGCGATGCCGCTCGGTGTGCTGCTCGGCCGTTATCGTTTCCTGGATGCGGATAACCAGCCATTGAGCGTGCTGCCCGCCAAATTCGACCACTTCTGGGATTATCAACCGGCCAACACACGGCTTGGCCCGTTTCTCGTCGACGGGCGCTATCTGCGCATTGCCGGACGCCCGACCACCGTCGAAGTCGTCGAAGCCGGCGACATCACCATCGACAAGCACTGGAGGCTACCCGCCGCAGCGTCGTCGGACAGTCGCCGCTGATCGGCACGCGCCACATCGCTATGATGACGCCCTGCCTGTGTTTTCTCTCGGAGCCATCGTGGCCGACTCGCCTGTTTTTTCGCCTGCCGACAGCCTGACCGGCGTCGATGCCGTCAGCGACGCGCTCGCCGCACACGGCTATATCGGCTCGAGCCGGATCGCGACCGTGGTCTATCTCGCCGCGCAACTGCAAAAACCGGTACTCGTGGAAGGCCCGCCCGGCGTGGGCAAGACCGAACTGGCCAAGACCGTGGCGTCCATGCTCGAACTGCCGTTGATCCGGCTGCAGTGCTATGAAGGCCTGGACGAGGCCAAGGCCCTCTACGAATGGAAATACGGCAAGCAGCTGCTCTATATCCAGGTGCTCAAGGACAAGATCGCCGATGCGCTGGGCGGCGCGCGCGGCCTGCGCGAGTCGGTGGCCCAGCTGCATCGCTACGACGACATCTTCTTTTCCGAAGACTTCCTGGAAGCCCGGCCGCTGCTCAAGGCCCTGCGCGAGCCCGAAGGCAGCGTGCTGCTGCTCGACGAAATCGACAAATCCGACGAGGAATTCGAAGCCCTGCTGCTGGAAATGCTCTCGGACTATCAGGTCACCGTGCCCGAGATCGGCACGATCCGCGCCGCCGGCACGCCGCCGATCGTGTTTCTGACCTCCAACAACACCCGCGATGTATCGGACGCGCTCAAGCGCCGCTGTCTGCATCTGTATATCCCCTTCCCCGAACCGGCGCTGGAACAACAGATCGTCGCAACCCGGGTACCCGAGGTCAGCGCCGCGCTGCGCCGCCAGCTGGTCGCCTTCGTGCAGGGCCTGCGCGCGCTGGAGCTGCGCAAGACCCCGGCGATCAGCGAAACCATCGACTGGGCACGCACGCTGCTGCTGCTCAATGTCGACTCGCTTGATGAGGCCTGGGTCCGCGACACCCTGAACGTGCTGCTCAAGTTCGAGGACGATGTCGAGGCCGTGGCATCGCAGCTGCCCACGCTCATGCGTCAAGCCGTGGTCGACTAGCCGTGCAGCGCACGCTCACCGATTTCGTGCGCGCCCTGCGTGCCGCCGATGTGCGTGTGTCGCCGGCCGAAACCCTGGATGCATTCCGGGCCGCCGAAATCGTTGGCTGGCACGAGCGCGCGCGGCTCAAACACGCCCTGGCTGCGGTGCTGGCAAAAAGCGCCGACGAGGCCGAGGCCTTCGATACCTGTTTCGAGCGCTTCTTTCGCTTCGACGACTTCGGCAGCACCGACCCACACGCAGCGACAACCGATCAAGCGCCGGACAATACGAGCGAACCCGAACAGCAGATCGCGCCGGGCGACAACCCGAGCGAGGGCCGCCAAGCGGGCACAGGCGGCGGCGGTGGCAACGGCGGCGAGCCCGTCGAAGATGCGCACGACGCGGCCAACGGCGCGGCGTCATCCGAGTCGCACACGAACACGCCCAACCCGTCATTCGCCCCCGCACGCTCACCGCTGGGCCAGCAGCTCATGGCCGACGACCGCAACGCCCTGGCCCTGGCGATTGCCCAGGCGGCACGCAGGCATGCGCTGGAAGATATTAAGGTATTCACCCAGCAGGGCCTCTACACGCGCCGGATTCTCGACAGCATGGGCCGCGGGCCGTTGATGGACGAAGTTCTCGCGGGTGAGGCCGCACAGGCGCATAACGAGCGCGCGCTGGCCGCCGAATTACGCCGTCGCTACGCGCAACTGCGTGCCCAGGTTCGCGATCATGTGGAAGACCAGTTCGTGCTGCATGCCGATGCCCAGGGCGAGCGCCTGCGCGAACGCCTGCTCTATCGCGCCCGCCTGGCGGCGATTTCGCGCCGCGACGATGCGCTCATGCGCCGTGCGATCGAGCGCATGGCCCGTCAGCTCACCGCTGCGCATTCACGTAAACGTCGTGTAAAACAACGCGGCACGCTCGATGTCGCGCGTACCGTGCGCCGCAACATGCGCCACGACGGCACGCTCATCGAACTGGCCTGGCGCACAAAACGTATCGAACGCCCACGCGTGTTCGCGATCTGCGATGTCTCCGGCTCGGTCGTGCTGTATGCGCGCTTCATGCTGATGTTTCTCTACAGCCTGGGCGATGTACTCCCAAAGGTACGGGCCTTTGCCTTCTGCTCGGAATTGGCCGAGGTCACGGAGCTGTTCAAGCAATATGATCTGGACGAGGCCATGGCGCGCACGCTCGCCGAACACGGCCAGGGCAGCACCGACTACGGCCAGGCATGGGCCGATTTCCAGCGTCTTGCACTCGCCGACGTAGACCGGCGCTCGACCGTGCTCATCCTCGGCGACGCCCGCAACAACGAAGGCGAGGCACGTACCGATCTGCTGAGCCAGATCTACGATCGCGCGCAGCGGGTAATCTGGCTCAACCCCGAGCCACGTGTTGCCTGGGATACGGGCGATTCGGTCATGGGCCGCTACCGGGCCCATTGCCATCAGGTCAACGAATGTGGCTCGCTGGCCCAGCTCGAAGGCGTGATCGCGAACCTATTGCGCCATGTGCGATGAGCCACGCTGACCGTCGCAGCCGGCCAACCCTAATCGGTTGAAAACAAAAGAAGTAAAGACATCGGTTTTTGTTTTCGCCCCGCTTGAGCAGGGCATCGGCCATGCCCCTTTTCGATGCGAGGGCCGCCCGTTTGCGTTATAACTCGGCCCCGGGGACCGGGACCGAGAACACGCAGCACGATGGCAGACCGAGCGGCAGACAACGAACGATTTCAACCGGCGCCGATCGAGCCCGGCAACGCCTTGCGCCCGGCCACGGATGCGCCGCACCGAAAAGCGGTACTGCGCGCACTGCTCTGGCTGACCATCAGCTGCGGCATCTTCTTCGCCAGCGTGAATATCACCGTCGGCAGCTTTCCGGTGGCGGTAGCGGAGCTTGCAATGGCTGCCTACGCCGGCATTTTGCTGCTGGTGACACGTTCGTCTACGGTGCATCTGCAGCGCTGGATACTGGCCTATCTGCTGCCATTCTGTACCACCATGATGTTTGCCTGCTGGTACCGGCGCGCCCAGGCGACGGTGTTCGTCTGGCCGATTCTGATACCGGTGATTTCCTATCTGTTGCTCGGCCGTCGCGCCGGTTTCTGGTTCACCGGCGCGTTTCTGACCATCGCTTTGGTGATATTCGGTTTCAAGTTCGCGGAAACCGAAAACGTCTATTCCCTGGCCGGGATCGCCAACGTGGCGCTGTGTGCCGCGTGTATCTTCGGCTTGTCGCATGCCTACGAAGTCACCCGCGAACAGGCCGAAGCACGGCTGCGCGCACTCGCGCTGCGCGACCCGTTGACCGAGTTGTGCAATCGGGCTGGCCTGGCGGAAATATTCCCTCGCCAGCTGGCCCAGGCCAAACGCTATGGCAAGCCGTTATCGGCGGTGCTGATCGACATCGACCATTTCAAGCACGTCAACGACCAGTACGGCCACGAAACCGGCGACGCGGTGCTGGTGTCGTTCGCCCAATGCCTGAAGAACGGGCTACGGGAGTGCGATCTGGCCTGTCGGCTCGGCGGCGAAGAATTCGCGCTGTTACTGCCGCATACCGATATTGCGGAAGCCACCCGTACCGCCGAACGTGTCCGCGCTGCGGCCGCCGAGTCCCGCTGCGAACACAACGGGCAGGAAATTGCGATCACGGTGACGCTCGGCGTTGCCGAACTCGACCCCGCTTGCGACGACCTGTCCAGCCTGCTCGCCCGCGCCGATGAACGCCTTTACCGGGGTAAAAGCGAAGGACGTAACCGTGTTGTATCCGAATAAAAACGCGGCGGCGGTATCGGCGCGTACGTAAGCACCGGCCGATGCAGGCGATAGGCTAGAATCGCCGGCCGTGGCCGGTATCTGCCGATACCGGGCCCAGGTTCGTATCGCCGGGGTAGGCTGTTTTGTTCAGGATTCGACACGCCAGACTGCGCCGTATCGAAAGCGCGCGCCTGATCCGGCTGGCGCTGCCGATCATGGGCGCCCAGCTCGCCCAGGTGGGCATGGGCACGGTCGATGTGGCCATGACCGGCCACGCCAGCGCGACCGACCTGGCGGCGGCGTCACTCGGCTCGAGCGTATGGCTGCCGCTGGTGCTGTTCATGATCGGCACGCTCATGGGGCTGACGCCGATCGTGGCCCAGCATGTCGGCGCGCGCCGTTTCGCGCATATCCGCCCGGCCGTGCATCAGGCGCTGTGGGTGGCGGGCGCACTCGGGCTGTGCTGTGCATTGGGTATTCGCGCGCTCGCCGCGCCCGTGTTCGGTTGGATGTCGGTACCGGCCGACGTATTGCCGCTGGCCATGCGCTATCTGGCGGGCGTGGCGTTCGGCCTGCCCGCGATCGCGCTGTATGAAACGCTGCGCTTCTATTCCGACGGGCTGGGCCATACCCGGGCCTCGCTCCAGTTCGCATTGCTGGGGCTGGCGGTCAACATCGTGGCCAACTATGTACTGATCTTCGGCGGCGATGGACTGACCGCCCTGTTCGGTAGCGGACTGCCCGCGGCGCTTCAGGCCATACCGGCACGCGGGGCAGCCGGCTGTGGTATCGCCACCGCGATTTCCATGTGGTCGATGTTTCTGGCCATGCTTGTCTATACCAAGCTTGCACCAGCCTATCGGCGCGCACGCTTTGGCCAGGCTTTCTCCTGGCCGGCACTGGCACCGATCGGCGAACTGCTACGCGTGGGCCTGCCGGTGGGGGTGGCGATCTTTGCCGAGGTGTCGTTGTTCACGCTGATCGCGCTGTTTCTGGCCGGCTACGGCGAAATCGTGATCGCTGCACATACCGTGGCGCTGAATTTCAGCTCGGTACTGTTCATGCTGCCGCTGTCGCTGGGCATGGCCCTGACCGTGCGCGTTGGCCAGGCGCTGGGGCGCGGCAAGCTGCGCCATGCGCGTTTCGTGGCCTTCAACGGCGTGGCCTGTGCGCTGGTTGCCGCGTTCGTGATCGACCTGATTCTGGTCTTTGCCGGACCGTTCGCCGTGTCGCTGTATACGGGCAATGCCGCCGTCCAGCGTCTGGCCATCGAACTGCTGCTCATCGCCACGCTCTATCAGTTTTCCGATGCCTTGCAGGTGAGCCTGGCCGGTGCACTGCGCGGCTACAAGGACACCCGCATCATCATGGCGGTAACGCTTGTCTCCTACTGGGGCGTCGGCGTGGGGCTGGGCAATCTGCTCGGGCGCGGCGTGCACGGCGTCTTTGCCGGATTGGGGGTCTATGGCTACTGGATCGGCCTGATCGCGGGGCTGAGCGTCGCTGCTGTCCTGCTGGCCCGGCGGCTCAGACGCACATCGCGTTTGCGCCGCTTCTCTGCCGCGGGTCCGTGACCAGAGCCTGTCGACGTGCGCACTAAAAGTGCGCACGCGGTCTATCGCCCACGCTAGCTACGGTGCCCAAAGTTGACCCAGTACGCCGGGCCCTGCCTTGCGATCGTGCGCCAGCGGGGCGGTGCCGGCTGACTTCGCGGCGGCACAGGCCGGTTCGGCCAGACCAAAGCCGCGTGGGCATGGCCAACCAGGGCACCGCCAAGCTCGCCACTCGCGAACCAATCACAACGCCTGCCGACGATGCGCAAGTGGTACGTTCATTGCTTATCAGCAGGCCTTGGATCATGAACGCCTACCACGGAACGTCCAGCGCCGGCCGATGCGACAGTTTACCCTTAAGCAGTTGCGCTATTTCGTCGTCGCCGGCCAGCTTTGTAGCGTAACGCGGGCATCGAAACAGCTATATGTGTCGCAACCGTCGATCTCGGCAGCGATTCAGCAGATCGAGGAAGAAACGGGCGTACAGCTATTCGTGCGACACCACGCCCAAGGGCTCACGCTGACGCCGGCGGGGCAGCAGCTGCTCGGCCGTGCACGCCAGCTGCTCGACGAGGCTGAGCGGCTGGAGAAATTCGCGGCCACGCTCGGCGAAGAGGTTCGCGGCGAGTTACGCCTACTGGCATTCCCCAGCTTCGCGCCCTTGTTCCTGCCCGACTTGCTGCACAGATTCAGCCAACGCTATCCGGCGGTGAGGCTGTTCTGCGACGAAATGACCCAGACTGATCTATTCGATTGTCTGGCCGATGGCAGCTACGAACTTGCCTTCACGTACGATCTGGGCGTGCATTCGAATATGGAATTCACGCCGCTATATCGCTTTCCGCCTTATGCCGTGGTTGCCAAGGATCATCCGCTGGCCAGCCACGACAGCATTCGTCTTGAACAGCTGGTGCGCTTTCCCATGGTATTGCTCGACTGGTCGCTCAGTCGCGAATACTTCCTGTCCATATTCTCGCATCACGGCTTAACTCCGACCATCGCACACCGCGTGAAGTCGATGGACATGCTGCGTGGCCTGGTCGCAAACGGGCTGGGTTTTTCGTTATTCAACACGCCGCTGACCGCCTTCGAGCCGGCCGGCAGCCGCGCCTTGAAAGCCCTCGCACTGGAAGACGAGGCGCAGGCGCTGACCGCCGGCATGGCGCGTTCACGCACCGCACAGTTCTCGCCCGGTGCTGAAGCGATCTATTCGCTTGCACATGAACTCGGCAAGCCAAGCCACGAGATATTTCGCACCCAAAGCGTGTGTTAAACGAACGACGCACCACTCGAACCAGAATCTCTGAAAATCAATTAATTTTAATTATTTATAAATACTTTCGACCTTTTGCATAGTTTTTTATTATGCGCTAATTAATTTAATTATATTTTAGCAAAAGTCGCGCTGCGTCTAGTCTTATCCTGGACTCATCATGGATTGACCTGGCGACAACAGCTGTCGATCCGAAGCGCCTTAAGGAGACGCTGGTTATGAACGACACACGCGACAAGTCTAATCCTTCTCGGCCCAAGGGGCTGAATCGGCGTCAATTCGCGCTGGGTTCCGCAGCTGCCGCCGCGGCGCTTCCCTTTGCGGCCAGCCCCTTTCGCGCGTTTGGCGCATCGAATCGACCCGTAAATTTCGCCTCTTTCGGCGGATATTACAACGAAACGATAGATAAAACCATAATACAGCCATTCCAGAAAGAGACTGGAATCAACGTCCGAATGGCATCGAACACCTCGCTTGCATCGCTCAAGGGTCAGATAAACGCCAACGCAATCCAGTGGGATATTGCAGAACTCACGGGCTCCGAATTTCAAATAGCGAAGCAGCAGAAAATACCGCTGGAGCCGCTCGACTTCGACATCATCCGGACAGAAAACATACCGGATTACGCGATTGACGATTACGGCATCAAGTACGCTTTCTTTCTGGAAGTCATGGCGTGGAATCGAAAGCAGATCGCCACGCCGCCGAAAACCTGGGCCGAGTTCTTTGACCCCAAGGCGTACCAGGCAACCCGTTCGCTCTACACGACGCTGTCGGATTCCATGCTCCTGGAATTTGCGCTGATTGCGGACGGCGTCGCGCTGGACCAGCTGTATCCCCTCGATGTCGACCGGGCCCTGGCGGTGCTTTCCCAGCTGCCGCCCGAGCAGATCCTCTGGTACGAAACCAACCAGCAGGTCATCCAGCAGATGCAAAGCGGTCAGTCCGACCTGGGCATGCCGTTCACGGGCCGGATTCGTGTTGCCAACCAGGGCGGTGCCGACATCGGCCACACCGCCAATCAGGGCGGCGCGACCGGCGACTATCTGGTCATCCCCAAAGGGGCCCCGAACGCCAAGCAGGCGATGAAGCTGATCGACTTCATTTGCAACGATGGCCCGTCGGCCGCGGCCTTCATGCGCGCGACCTACTATGGGCTGAGCAACAAGAAGGCCATCTCGCTGCTCGACGACGAGCTCGCGCAACAGGTGCCGACCAGCCCGGCGCTGCAGGATACGATCTTTCGCAAGGACGATGCCTGGTGGGCAGAAAACCTCGACCGCGTTACACAGCAGTTTCGCGGCTGGCAGGTCCTGCACGCCTGATATGCGATCGCATACCGCTTTAATCGCCAACCGGGCTACGTCGACGTGACTGACCATTGCGCAAACCGTTGGCCGTGGCACCGACAAGGCAGTTGGCGCCTGTTACTGCTCGCGCCGGTGCTCGTCTTTCTCGTCGCACTGCTGTTCTGGCCGCTGCTGGAGATCGTGCGCGGCGCGATCGCCGGCGGCTCGGCCAGCGTCGACACGCTCGAGGCCAATGTCACGCTCGGGCTGGTGATTCGAACCACGATCGTAGTCAGCCTGGTCACCGCCGTCGTGACCACCGTGCTCGCCTATCTGATCGCGCTGTTTGCGTGGTTGTCCGGGACCGCGACACGTATCGTGATTTTCGGCTTCGTATTACTGCCGTTCTGGACCGGCGTACTGGTCAAGAACTTCGCATTGATCGAGTTGCTCCGTAACGACGGCGTGTTCAATCAGCTGCTGTTGCAACTCGGGTTGATCGACCAGCCGCTACGGCTTTTGCACACCCGGATCGCGGTGATCATCGGCATGGTGCACTACACCCTGCCTTATGCCGTGTTTCCCATATTCGCGGTGATGCTGCCGCTGGACAAACGCCTGGACCGGGCAGCCGCCAGCCTCGGCGCGAGCGTATTTGCGCGGGCACGCCACGTGCTGCTGCCACTCACGCTGTCGGGCATTCTCGCGTCGGCGCTTCTCGCCTTCATCATCTCGGTGGGCTTTTTCATTACGCCAGTACTGCTGGGCGGGCCGGCCGATCAGATGATTTCGAACACCATCGAGTACTACCAGAAAGAGCTCGTGGATTTCGAAACGGCGTCGCTGCTCGCACTCGGTGTATCGCTGGTAGTGACGGTGCTGGTGATCCTCTATCAGCGCATACCGACCGAGAACCAGCATGGTTGAGGCTCATCACATGCAGACCGCGCCTGCCGGCAATCGCGCGACGTCGATGCCGGGAATCGATACCTGGCCCTGGGGCCGCATCCTGCTCTGGCTTGTCGTGGGCGCCATATTCGCGTTTCTGGTCGCGCCATCGCTTCTGGTGGTGCCGATGGCCCTCACGCCACTGGACATACTCGAATTTCCGCCCAGCGGCATCTCGTTGCATTCGTTTGCCGACTTCTTCTCGTCGCCCGCCTGGCTCGACGCCACGCTGACCTCGCTGAAGGTCGCGCTCATTGCGATATCGGTTTCCGCGCTCATGGGCACATTGGCGGCCATTGCCCTGCACCGGGCCACTTTTCGGGGCCGCAGCCTGGTGATCGGCGCGATTTTGCTGCCCATCGCCACACCGCTGGTCGTACTCGGACTGGGCTATCTGAACTTCTTTGCGCGCCTGCATCTTGTCGCCACACCGCTGGGCATTGGCCTGGCACATGCCGTGCTGGCGTTGCCCTATGTCTATCTGGTGGTGGCCTCGAGCCTGAACGGCCTGAATCCGGCGCTCGTGCGCGGCCCGCAGCCTCGGCGGTGGCCCGATCGCGGTGTTTCGCCATGTCTATCTGCCCGTCATCCTGCCGGGCCTGCTGGGCGGCATGCTGCTGGCCTTCACGCTTTCCTTCGACGAAGTGGTCATCGCCTACTTTTTGCAGGGCCCGGACGCGACCACCCTGCCGGTGAAGATATTCATCGATCTTCAGTACAGCCTCACGCCGGTGATCGCTGCCGTATCCACCCTGCTGCTGATGTTCACCACCCTGCTGCTGGCCGTACAGATGGTGCTGATGCTGCGCCGTTCCCGTATCAGTCTGCTGCCCGGCGGCATGAAGGTCACCGAATGAGCGCCCAAGCGACCTCTATCCCAAGGAATGCCATGCCGACATCTGCCGCGACCGCGAACGTTCACACGACCACGGCCCCCGCCGCCAGCGAGTCCGTATCCTCCGATTCAACGGCGATCGGCGTACGCGCGCTTTGCAAACGCTATGACGACAAGCGACCGCTGGCGGTCGACCATATCGATTTCGAGGTCGGCGCCAGCGAATTCGTCACCCTGCTCGGGCCCAGCGGCTCCGGCAAGACCTCCACATTGATGATGATCGCCGGCTTCGAACAGCCGAGCGCGGGCGACATCATGCTGCACGGGCGCCCGGTGACCGGCGTGCCCGCCCGACATCGCGATCTGGGCGTCGTATTTCAGCATTATTCGCTGTTTCCGCATATGTCGATTCTGGACAACGTTGCCTTTCCGTTGCGGATGCGCAAGGTCGGCCGCAGCCAGCGACGCCAGGCGGCGATGCAAATGCTCGAACGCGTGGATCTGGCCGCGTTCGCCGATCGTCGTCCGGGCCAGCTCTCCGGCGGCCAGCAACAGCGGGTAGCGCTGGCCCGGGCGCTGGTATTCGACCCGGCCGCATTGCTGCTCGACGAACCGCTCGGCGCCCTGGACAAACGCTTGCGCGACCAGTTGCAGACCGAGATCAAGACCATTCAACGCAAACTCGGCGTCTCGGTTCTGTTCGTCACCCATGATCAGGACGAGGCGATGATGATGTCCGACCGTATCGCGATCATGAATCATGGCCGCATCGCCCAGATCGGCACCCCCGAAAGCCTCTACAACCACCCGGCGACCTCCTTCATCGCGACCTTTCTCGGCGAAACGAATCTGCTGCCCTGTGCGATCGAGTCGCGCAACGCAGGCGAAGCCACCGTTCGACTCGCCGACGGCAGCCGTGCGGGTGCGGTCGTCGGCGGCAACCTGACGTCTGCAGGCGAACATGCGCTCTCGATCCGGCCGGAACGCCTGCTGCCGGTATCCGGGAATGCCTTCTGTGCGGGCAGCGTCGATGCAACCGTTCTATCCCATACCTATCTCGGCGCCAGCCACCGACTCGTCGTCGAGGGCCTGGGCCAGCAATTAACGGTATCGCTCACCGATGCCAGCGGGGTGGCCATTCCGGAAATCGGGGCATCGATCCGCCTGGGATGGCAACAGGCCGATGCGCAGCTCATCACGCTGGACGAAACCGCAGATAACGAGTCGAGTTGATATCCCGCCGCCGCGGTCTCGCAGATCGCGCGCGATTACGCCCCTACGCCAACTGATAGAGAGAGCACGCCATGGCCCACGACACTGCCACGCTAAACCTGATGGACACGGTTGCGCGTCCGTTCTCGAATGCGATCGCCATGCCCCCGAGTGTCTATACCAGCGATGCCTTTCTGGAACACGAGCTCAATGACCTGTTTCGCAGCGAGTGGATCTGCGTTGGTCGCGCCGAAGCGTTGGCCGAACCCGGCGATTTCATAACCTACGACCTGGTCGATCAGCCGGTCGTGATCCTGCGTGACGAGCACGGGGAACTGCGCGCGCTATCCAACGTATGCCTGCACCGCATGTCGGTACTGCTCGAAGGCTGCGGCAACGTCCAGCGCATCAAATGCCCTTATCACGCCTGGACCTACAGCCTGAACGGCGAACTGCGCGCAGCCCCGTTCATGAAGGAAACAGCGGGCTTCAAGCAACCCGAATACCGCCTGCCGGAGATCCGCTGCGAGCAGTGGATGGGCTGGATCTATATCACCCTCAATGACGAGATCCCCAGTGTGCGCGAGCGGCTAGGCGATCTGGAATCGCTGATCGCGCATTATCATGTCGAAGATTACCGGCAGACCTTCTACGAAACGCACGTCTGGAACACGAACTGGAAGGTACTGGCCGAGAACTTCATGGAGAGCTATCACCTGCCTGCCTGTCACGAGGCGACCGTGGGCCCGCACTCGGCGATCAAGGACATGGACTGCCCGCCAGGTTTCGCCCATTTCAACTATCACTGGATCACCAAGGAAGCGTCGCTCGCGATCGGCAACGCCCATCCAGACAATGACCGGCTCACCGGGGACTGGCGAAAGACGACCGCGCTGATCGCGATCTATCCCAACCATTTCATCACGCTTACGCCCGGTTATTTCTGGTATCTCACGCTGCACCCCCGGGGTGTCGACCAGGTGCACATCACCTACGGCGGCGGCTTGTCACCCGAATTCATGGCCGACCCGAAGGCCCAGGAATACCAGACAACGCTCAAGAACCTGCTCGACGAGGTGAATGTCGAGGACCGCTGCTGCACCGAGCGTGTCTACCGAGGCTTGAGCTCGCCCGCGGCACGCCCCGGCAATATCAGCTACCTGGAGCGCCCTGTCTACGACTTCGCGCAATACATTGCTGAACGTATCGGCGGTTTCGAGCGTAGATTCGATGAATCGGGTTCCGCAGCGACCTGATATCGCATGGCTGCTGCCGGCATCCCGGCGCCATCGTGGGCGTCGGGGCGGTTTATCGGTGGCATGCGCGTCAGCCGCACCGTGAACGCGTCGGCGAGCGACGCCGCTGCGTAGAACAGCGCCATGAATCGCATCAATCCCGACAAGCTCCATCACAGCAAGTGGACGGCGACCCGGCCGAGGGCGAAAGAAAAACACTTCATCGTCGTCGAACTGCTGCGTGACGAGCACGACCATGTGGCCCAGGCCGTGCTCGAAGCCGTGCTCACCCGGCGACGCATTACACTCGCCTGGCGTGATCTGAACGACGACGAGCACTGGCAGACCGGCTGGCGATAGCCCAAACGGGGCAGGCGCAGCCCACACCATGGCCCCGTGCAGCGGTTACACTCCGACCATGATCCGGCCGAACAATTGTCCTACGCAGGCATGAACACTACCGAATTTCAGCGTCGTTACGGCACCGGCATGACGCCGCCCAGCCGGCGTCTGCTCGCCGGCGAGCTGCTGACCCCGCTTCGGCTCGCGCTCGACCCGGCTCAGTACAAACGCCTGCCGCGCCATATCGACGGCCGGGACCGACCGGTCATGCTGCTGCCCGGCCTGGGCGCTGGCCCGGCGTCGATGTGGCTCATCCGCCGCTACCTGCGCCGCTGCGGCTTTCGTACCTGGGATTGGGGCCAGGGCAAGAACCACGGCGATGTCGACCAACTGACGCCATCGGTGATCGAGTGCCTGCGGTCGCTGGTCGATCGCCTGAACACACCCATCGCCCTGGTCGGCTGGAGTCTGGGCGGCTATATCGCACGCGAAATCGCCCGCGAGCACCCGGAACTGGTCAGCCGCGTCGTCACGCTCGGCAGCCCGGTCGTCGGCGGGCCCAAGTACACCGCGGTCAGCCATGTCTACGAACGCCGCGGCCTGTCGATGGACGCACTCGAAGCCGCCACCCTGGAACGCTATACCCGCCCCATCGAACGGCCTGTCCATGCCATCTATAGCGAAGCCGATGGCGTGGTGGCCTGGCAGGCCTGTATCGATCGCTTCAGCGACGATGTCGAGCATATCCAGGTGACGGGCAGCCATGTCGGGCTGGGGTTTTCCAAGCAGGTGCTGCGCTTGCTGCCCGAACTGCTGGACGCGTAAGCGCGTCAGCTGTCGAAAACCCTGGCCCTACTTGGGGTTGCTGGCGGTCTATACCCGCACGTCGACCGCGCTGCCGGCGAGATTCCGGCCGGAATCAATCAACAACTGGGTCAACTCGGTTTTTGCGACCTGCAGCTCACCCTCGGTACCGGCGATACGCGAGCGCGCCGATTGCACGGCGGCGGTCAGACTGCTGTGCTTGTCCGTGGTTTCCCCGGCCAGTACTGCATTGGCCGCGCGCGCTTGAGCCGTGTGCGCGGCCTCGAGCGCCTGCATTTCCCAACGCAGTCGTTGTTCGAGCGCCTCGATCTGCGAGCGCACCCGCCCGACTTTCGAATCCTGCTCGGCCGAAGCCTCTGTCTTGGCCACGGGTTCAACCCGCACGGGGGCGGGCGTGGCGCCGGCCGCGGATTCTTCGCCACGCGACGCGGGCGCAGCTGGGGGCTGAGACGCCGCATGCGACAACGCCCCACTCGCTGCACTGGGGGTTATTTCCGACATCCGACCACTCGACGGTACTGATACGCCATGACGATCAATCGGCCGCGATACGGAAAAACTTTAGCCCGCGATGCCCAGGGGCACTACCGCGCCGCCCCACTTGCCTAGAGCACGTAACCCGTATCGGCTTCCAGGCCGAAGATATCGCGAAACGAGGTATAGATCGTCAACGACATCAAGGCGATGAAAAACAGCGAGGTGGCGAGCGCGGCAATGCCGACCAGGATATGCGCCAGCACACCGAGCATGCCGCCCAACCACAGGTTGATGAGCGAGAACAGGACCGCGAAGACCCCGACAAGCACGATGCTCAGGCCGGCACTGACCAGGCCGTAGAGCGTGAATGCCCGCCAGTTGATCAAAACCGCATGCAGACTCTGCTTGAGTGCCTGTACCGGCCCGCGCTCGCCGAAAAACACCAGCGCCGGCTGAAACCAGGTCGCCGCGACATAGAAAAACATGGCCAGCAGCATGACCAAGAACAGGATCACGCCCAGCGATCCGGAAATATCGACCTGCTCGGCGGGCATGCGGAAA
The DNA here is from genome assembly GCF_040361235.1 of Salinisphaera sp. S4-8. Lineage (NCBI taxonomy): Bacteria > Pseudomonadati > Pseudomonadota > Gammaproteobacteria > Salinisphaerales > Salinisphaeraceae > Salinisphaera > Salinisphaera sp. S4-8. The sequence continues at coordinate 293,300 of NZ_APNF01000003.1, forward strand.
TCGGCCATGCTGACGCTCGATTGCGACATCCCGATCACGATCAACAGCGCCAGCGACCCGATCACCTGCAATGCGACCTGGGCCGCGCCTGCCAGAAGGAGTGCCTTGGTGCGCTGGCGCAGTCCGATGAGCACATCGCGATAGACCAGGGCATGGCCATAGGTCACCCGGTAGGCCAGATACAGCAGCCCGACCGAAAATACCGGCACGAACAGCCCGGTCAGCAAGTCGCCGATATAAGGCACGAAGGCACACGCCAAACCAACCAGCAGGCCACAGGCCAGCAGAATCAGCGTTGCCAAGATCCAGTGCTCGGTATCCGTCGACAACAGCTCGATGGCCTCACGCCACCAGACCCCGCCCTGGCCCGCGCTCACCCGATGTGCTTGCCCGACCCGACATACCGGTTCGAGCGACGCCTCGTCGACCATTGTCCTTCCCCCTTTGGCTAGCCGCTGGCGGTAATCCCCCGCCCGAAACCATCGCGACCCGTTTTTTATACCAGACGCCAGGACATTCGTTGATGACGCGCTCACTGGGCGTCGGTCAGCCGGGTCAACAAGGGCAACAACAGGGCAAACAACTGCGCCTGGGAAGACACGGCACATCGGCTATAGAGCTGGCGTCGAAACACCTTCACCGTCTGGGCGCTGATACCCAGCGCCCGCGCGATGGAGCGCGAGGAATGCCCGCGCAGAATATACAGCGCGACCTCGGCCTGGCGCGGACTCAACTGGATGCCGTGCTCACGCCAGAGTACGTGCTGCAGGCGACGGCTCAGCGGCAGCGCCTGCTTCGGCTGGCCCGGCGCCGGTTGGTAGTCGCGCCAGTGGGTTTCCATGAGCGCGCTGAGCGTGGCCTCGTAGCGCTTAAGCGCATTGATTTCGCGCGGCAGAAAACGGGTACCGCTCGATCGATCCTTGCCCAGGCAGGCCGTCAGCGTCACCCCCGGCGAAACCCGCGCAAACACTGCGACTTCGTCGATCAGCGTGGTCTGGCGATAGTAGCTGCGGTAGTACTCGCTGCGCCGGAACCGATCCGGGGCGATATCGGCCAGTCGTTCCACGCCCGCATCGCGGCCGGCACGGTGTTGCAGATAGAACGGGTCGAGCAGATAGGCGCCCTGCAGGTATTCGCTATCCATCGGCAGATAGACCACCGGATCGACATATTCGCGATAGAGCGCCTCCGGGCGCTGCTCGCCGCAGTAGGCGATGACGATGAGGTTGTCGAATGCGGCCACGCAGCGCAGCAGCGCCGTAAATCGCGGCATGAACTGCGGGGTATTCAACGCCCGGATCGCCGTGGCGATAGCCGCCCGCGTGTGCGTATCACGCATGCCTGAACACTCTCTGCGCCGCGATTACGTACCCCCGAGGGGTTATATACGATGAGCGCGTGCCGTGGCTATGGTCATTGAGGAATCTTAGGGGGCCTGGGATCGATCGTCGCCGACCATCTGCAAAAGCGGTGTATCGCGCCTCGGGCATGGTTTGGACGGGTTCTGCCAACCGCAGGCCCGCCGGCGCGCGAGGTTAACGCTTCGTTGCCGCGCCGGACAATCACGCATACCAACTGACATGTCACAAACCGATACACAACTCGAACGCACCCTGACGCTCAAGGCCGTCGTCCTGTTCGGCCTGGCCTACATGACACCGCTGATCGTGCTCGGCACCTTCGGTGTGGTCGCCGATGCCACCCACGGCGCGGTGCCCACGGCCTATCTGCTGACCACGCTGGCCATGCTGTTTACGGCCTACAGCTACGGCATCATGTCGCGGCGCTTTCCCGCGTCCGGATCGGCCTACACCTACGTGCGCAACGCTATCGACGACCGCGTGGGCTTCATGGTCGGCTGGGGCGTACTGCTGGATTATTTCTTCCTGCCGATGGTGATCTGGCTCATCGGCGCCGCCTATCTGAACGCGCGCTTCCCGGAGGTGCCGAGCTGGGTGTTCCTGCTGGGCTTCATCGGTCTGACCACCGCGCTCAATGCCTATGGGATCAAGCTCGCCGCGCGGGTGAACTCGCTGCTGATGGTGTTTCAGGTGCTGGTCATCGCATTTTTCGTGCTGCTGTCGCTGCGCCATGTATTCGCCGTCGACGGTGCCGATGCGCTGTTGAGCACCACGCCGTTTTTCAACGACCAGTCGAGCATGTCGAGCATCGCCGCGGGCGCGGCCATCGCGGCCTATTCCTTTCTCGGGTTTGATGCGGTCACCACGCTCACCGAGGAAACCATCGAGCCGCGCCGCAATATCCCGCGCGCGATCCTGCTGACCGCGCTCATCGGCGGCGGTATCTATGTGGCCGTCGGCTATACCACCCAGCTGGTCCACCCGGGCGCGAATTTCAACGATACCGACTCCGCCGCCTTCGAGATCGCGCGTACCATCGGCGCCGACCTGTTCGGGGCGATCTTTCTGGCCGGCATGGTCCTGGCCCAGTTCACCTCCGGCATCGCTGCTCAGGCCAGCGCCTCGCGCCTGCTCTATGCCATGGGTCGCGACGCCGTGCTGCCGCGGCGGCTGTTCGGCGCCTTGCATCCGAACTTTCATACGCCGGTATTCAATATCGTGCTGACCGGGGCAATCGGCATCGTGGCCGTATTCCTGGACGTGCTTTCGGCGGCCTCGTTCATCAACTTCGGTGCGTTCATCGCCTTTACCATGGTCAACGTATCGGTGCTGTTCATGTACCGTCGCGACCGGCCGACACGCGATCGTTACGGCGTGATCGGCGGGCTTGTGATTCCCGGCATCGGCGCGCTGGTCAACCTCGCCCTGCTGACCCAGCTCGACAGCCATGCGGTGGTTTTGGGCCTGATCTGGCTGGCGCTGGGCGTCGCGCAACTGGCCTATCTCACCCGCGGCTTTACCCGGCAACCGCCGCAAGTGCAATTCAGCGAGGCTGAATGAGCCCGCAGTGGAGCAATCCATGACGCGTTTTCTTCCCGTACTGGCGATCCAGGCGCCTGCGCAGTCGATGCGCGATGCCGACGATACCGCCCGTTTCGAGCAACAGCTGCAGGTGCATCTGAGCGACTTCGGCCCCAATTTCGGGCCCGAGGATAAGGACACGCCGCGTCTGGTGGTCTACCCGGAAATGCATTGCTGCCCGAGCGCGGGCACGCCCGAACAGCGCCAGGCCCAGCTCGAAGCCGCCGCCGAACCCATCGACGGCCCGCGTATGCGCGCGCTTGGCGATATCGCGCGTCGCCAGGGCATCTGGTTGCAGCCGGGCAGCCTGTGCGAGCGTGGCGCGGACGGTCATCTCTACAACACTGCGCCCGTGTTCTCGCCCGCGGGCGAATGTGTGGCCGCGTATCGCAAGTGTTTCCCCTGGCGACCGTTCGAACCCTATCGCCCCGGCTCGCAATTCAGCGTGTTCGAAATACCGGGCGTCGGGCGTATCGGCCTGGCGATCTGTTACGACATCTGGTTTCCCGAAGTCTGTCGTCAGCTGGCCTGGCTGGGCGCCGAGGTGATCATCAACCCGGTGGCCACCACCACCAGCGACCGGGCCCAGGAGCAGGTACTCATTCGCGCGAATGCGATCTTCAATCAGGTGTTCATGGTGAGCGTGAACGCGAGCACGCCGGCCGGTGTGGGCGAAAGCGCCATCATCGACCCGGAAGGCCGTGTGCGCGCACAGCTGCCCGGCGCCACGGCCGGCACGCTCACCGACGTGCTCAACCTCGACGAGGTCAGCCGCGTTCGTCGCTTCGGCACCGCCGGACTCAACCGGCTGTGGTCGCAATGGCGCGAAGACGACCCGGCCCTGGAGCTGCCCATGTACGAGGGCCGGCTGGACCCGCGCCGATGGCGCGAACGCGGCTGAGCGCGGCCGGCCGATCGCCTATACGAAGGCAGGATTCATAGCGATTTACCGCGGATATAGCGATACTCCTGGGTCTGGCCGGCATAACCCCAGGCATCGGCATGCACTTCGTGGATGACGATATAGCTGGCCGGGGCCACGTCGCCGAAGATCTCGGCCACGGCGGCGAATACGGCATCGATGTACTGCGCTTTTTCGCCCTTGGTATTGGTGCCTTCGGTCACTTTTATCTCCAGATAAAAGCCCACCTGCGACTGGCTGGCCACATCCTGTGCACCCACATACCAGCGCCCGGCTTTTGCACAGGTGATTTCGACCGCGGTCAGCTCACGCTTTTTGCCGAGCAGCGTGGCGGTCAGCTCGGTGAGCGTGTCGGGAACCGCCTGGGCCTGTGACCGCGACACATCCTGGGACACATGAAAACTCAGATATGGCATAGCCCACCCCGCGTGTTTGGCCCGGCGCGGCGCGCCGGTCGAGCGAGCATAGCCGGTTTACCGGCGCGGCCACTATCGCGTCGAAACACCCCGCACACGAGCCATACGTGCACGGGGCGTGTTGCGTAGCGCACACCGACTCAGCCCGCGAGGATGGTCTCGGTGCGCAAGAGCCGGGCGAAGATGTCGGAGAGCATGGTCATCTCCGCGCGATGCAGATCCGCAGCCTTGATCACGCCCTGCCCATCGGCGGCGGGCAGATCGCGGGTGGTGACCGCGTCATCGGCGATCGTGACCCGATAGCCCAGCTCGTTGCCCACGCGGGCAGTGGTCGACACACAGACATGGCTCATGAAGCCGCTGAGCACCACATGGTCGATGCCCTGTGCCTCGAGCCGGGCCTGCAGATCGGTCCCGCCGAAGGCGCTGGGCACATGTTTGACCAGTACCGGCTCACCTTCGCCCGGCGCGACTTCCGGCATGATCGATACATACGGGCCATCCGGATCGAACATCGCAGCCCCGGGCTCACCGTGATGGCGAATATGAATGATCGTGCCGTTTTGTTCGCGCCAGTGGGCGATCAGGCGGGCAACGTTGGCGAGTGCGGGCGCAAGCCCCGACAGCTTCAAGGCGCCCTCGCGATATTCCTCCTGGGCATCGATCACGATCAGCGCCGCATCCCTGGGCGTGCCCGTGGGGAGGTTGGCCTCGGCAATTTGCAACATGGTCTGGGCGGTCATTTCGGCGCTCCTTGGAAAGTGTGCGCACAGCATGAGCCTGCCAATTCGCAATTAAAATCGGTTACTTTGCAGGTATATTCTGCATAAACGCAGAACCCGACCAACCAAGATGCCCATCAGCACACTCGACTGGGAAGGCCTGAAAACATTCGCGCTGGTCTGCCGGGGCGGGACCATGAGTGCCGCGGCACGCGAGCTCGGCGTCAATCAAACCACCGTGGCACGGCGGCTGCAGCGGCTCGAAGACTATCTGGGCTATCCCCTGCTGCGCCGCGATGGCCAGACGCTGCGCGCCACGGCAGGCGCCGCGTCTTTGCTAGCAACGGCCGGCGCCATGGAAGATCAACTCGCGGACGCACTGGTCGATGCCCAGCGCCCGCCGGGTCGTCGCGAAGTCTCGGGCGTGGTACGGCTAACCGGCGTACACGGCGTGCTCGAACACGCCGTGGCACCGCGTATCCCCGCCCTGCTGGCCGATCATCCCGGCCTGCGACTGGATCTGATCGGCGGCAATCGCAACCTGCGCGTGGCCCAACGCGAAGCCGATATCGCCTTGCGTCTGGCCTGCCCCACCAGCGGTGCCTTCGATACCCGGCGGCTGGGCAATCTCACCTATGGCATCTATTCCACACGGCCCGATGCCGACCCGTATACCGCGCCCTGGGTCGATCTGGACGAGCAATTCATCGACAAGCCCGAACAGCGCTGGCTGGCCACGCATTTTCCCGACCGACACACCATCGCCCGTGCCAACCGCAACGGTATCCTCGCGCAGCTCACCCGGGCGGCCGACGCCTGCTGTCTGATGCCACGTTGCGTGGGCGATAGCGTGCCCGACCTCGTCTGTCTGGGCGGCCAGACCGCCACCCGCGAGCTCTGGCTCGTGGTTCATCAGGACATGGCCTATCTGCCACGCGTGCGCGTGGTCGCCGACTGGCTGGCACAAACCCTCTGCGATGACCGGTGGGTGAGCCTGGCCCGATAGCATCAGCCGCAAATCCGCAGGCCGCCACCTGACAATCGCGATTTCCGCGCCTGCCAGCGACGACCGCGCAAAGGCGGTCGAACACCACGCTTTAGCCGCCAATGCACGGCAGCCGCCAGCACGCGAAGTGCAGCCTCTGTGCTGTTTAGTACGTGTGCAAAAACGCCTGGAAACGCGCCCCCGCACAAAACCGGCCGCGTGCAAGCGCCCTGGTCAACGCGGGCATCTGCCCTGCCACGCGGACGCCGACCTCTGCCAACAAACACGCAATAACCGTATTGAGCCACGCCATCTCACTGCACCAAATTGTTGCAATGAGAAGACAGACCGTCCGCGAATTTTTACCGACGGATATTTTTAAAGTTATTCCAACGCCTGTCGTTAGCTGAGGATATACGCCGGGTCGAATCGGATGTTTACCCAAGCCTCCTGGCGCTATGCCACATCGCAATATTCAACGACCGGGCCGGGCATGAAGCATTTTTCCTCGATAAAGCATTTCGTCGTATTGGCCGCAGGCGCCTGCATGGTGAGTGTGGTCGCCGCGCTATGGATCGCTCAGCGCCGGCTTCATGGCCGTGGCGGCCCTCATCGACCGTCTCGTGCGGGGCTCGGACACATTCACGATCTGCACCCCGCGCTCGACCCGCAGCACGCCGGCGGAACACTACACGATGGGCTGGTTCGCCCACCCGGTGCCGCTCGAGTTTCCGATCGCGGATCGCTTTGCCGATACCGTCGCCGCCGCACGGCAGGCCAACAAGGCGGTGCGTTTCATGGTGGGTGTACCGATCTATCCGGCACAGAAGGTCATCGATCCCACGCTATCGAGCATGCCCCCGGAGATGACCAGCCTGTCGTTCATCGATACGCGCCTGATCCCGACCTTTCGCGATCTGTCCGCTCATGCCTATACCGTGATCGGTACCCGGCGTAACGCCAAGTCGGTACATTACTGGGTCAACCGGGTGGGCCATGGCACCAATCTGAACTTCATGCATCCCGACACCCCCGAAATGGCGGCCGGCCTGCCCGCATTTGCCGATCTGTTTCGTCAGATCGTCGACACAGTCATCGCCACGGGCGATTGTGACCTGGCCGCCGAACGACAGCGCTGGCAGGCACTCGTGGATAGCTACGAGGCCACCCCCGCGCCGCTGATACGCGCGGCTGCCTGAACCATGGCCCCAATGCCAGCGCCCCCACGGGGCGCTGGCGCCGGCAGGTGTTTTCCAAGCCATTAAATTGGGCACAACTGTATGCCTTGAAAGGATTTTTATCGGCAAGCCCCCTGCTATATTACCGCGCTCTCAATCAGGGACAGGGTTGCCATGAGACAGATCGTCGGGTCGCTCGCGCTTTTGTTGCTGGCCGGCTGCAGCAGTGCCGACTATAGTTGTGACGCCTCGCAGACACAGGATCTGGTCAAGCGCCTCTATACGCTCAAGCTCGAGGAAAGCGCTACCCCGCAAAGCGATATGGACCGTATGCTCGGCCAGTATCGCAAACAGCGCAGCCCCGATCTGCAGGCCACCCTCAACGGCATTAATGCGCAATCGGTGGATATCAGCGGCGTTCGGCTCAGCCGAATTGAACAGATGAACGAGCCGGGCGAAGACGCGCCCGAAACGTACGTCTGTCGTGCCTATATCTCGTCGCGCTGGCCCCAGGACCGGCTCGCACGACTCGGGCCGCTGAGCGAACAGCTCGCGCTGGCCGGCATCGAAGTCGACGGCGATCGGCTGGAACACGACATCGGCTACCACTCCATGCTCGACGCGGACGGCCGCCATCAGCGCGTGGAAATCGAAATACCGATCATGCGTCGCATACTGCTGCAAGCGCTCGTCGCCCCGGCCACGGACGCGGCGTCCTGACGCGCGGCCCGGGCGCATCGTGGCGACCACTGGTCGCTAACGGGCGTGCCAACCCTGGCCATCACGCCGGATCAGCGTGCGTGAGTCGTCGTCGATGCGAAACAGATGCAGCCAGCCATTGACCACCAGATCGCGCACGGTGGCTTCGGTTTCCAGTATCCGATCGATGGCGTGTGCCGGCGCGGCCAGACATACGCTCAGGCGCAGCGGTTCGTGCATGAGTTTTTCGCCGTCGTGCACGGATTGCCAGGGCAGGCCGATCCGCAGATCGCCGGCATTGCCTTCGAGCACGCCCACATGCCCGCCGACCACATTGTGCAGCACCTTGTTGCCGCTGCCGTAGCGCTGGTTGTCCACCACCGAGGCGTAGTACTGCATGTTGATCCAGTGCGCGACGACCATCGGGGCGGTCATGATCTGGCGCAGGGTCTGGAAGTCGTCGTCCTGTTGCCAGTCGTAGTTGTGCAGAAACACCCGGCCGGCCAGGTCGCGGCCTCGGGTCCAGTGGCCGGGCGCGGCAATGAAGGCGGCGTTGTTGGCCAGCCCCCATTCCGGACGTACCTGGCCCCAGTCGCGGGCGCGCCGGCGCATGGCCTTGTGCAGCGCAGTGGGCTTTTGTGTCAATGCATTCAAGCCGAGTGCCGGTGCCCGCTCGGCCCGGGCGCGCTCACCGGCGCTCGCCAGCGTGACGTAGAGATCTTTGAGCACCGGTTGCAAGGCATCGGGCACCTGATCGGCATCGAACAGCTCGATCTCTTCGGTGGTGGTGTTGTGCAACGCAGCCATGAACCAGGTGCCCTGCGGCACATGGATATCGTGCGCGCATAGCCCGTCGCGCACCGCGTCGTCGTTGAGCAGGCTGGCCAGCGCGCGGGCGTTGACCTCGCCGGTCTGGCCGCAGCAGGCGCCGCAATCGAGCCCGGCCGCGTGCGGGTTGTTGGCGCTCTGACTGCCGTGGCCGGTGAGTAGTACCAGCGAGGCGAAGTTGTCGGTCAGCCCCATGGCGGTAAGAATGCCGGCGGCCAGTTCGGCGCCTTGTTCTGACGACAGGTTGGTCAGCGCCGGGTGCAGGCGGGCGCGCTCGGTCGGCCCCAGCCCGGCCTTGTCCGGCTGCTCCGCGTCCGCCAGGCCGAGGGTGCGGCGTATCAGTTTGCCGGCGTAGAAAAACCCCAGGGTTTCCACCAGCGTGAAGATGGACGTGGGCGCATATTCGAATTGTTTCCAGTGCACCGCGGCGGTCAGACGCTCGCGCCGCTGCTCACCCACACTCGCGGCATTGCTACCCGCATCGGAGACTTCCAGCGCCGGCGCAAGCAACCCCGGCAGCTGCGCGCGTGGTGCATCGGTACCGACGGGCCGGTACTGAATCGGCAGCCCGAAAAAGCCGGCAAAGCCCCGGGTTTCGAAATCCGGGTCGGTGCTTTCCAGCGCCCGCCGGATGACCTCGGAGCGCACATCGATACAGAAAATCGCCTGGACCGTGGGCGCGGTCGCGCCCGCGCCGGGTTCGCGCAATACCGCTTCCAGATGCGTCTGATAGGCGAGTTCGCTGGCGTATTGCCAGGTCCACAGCGCGTCGAAATGCGCCTGTAGCTGCTGCTCGCGTTCGGGCAGCGCCTGCCACTGTTGCAACCATTGTTCATGCCAGCTGCCCGGGCCGCGCTGGCCGTCATCCAGCAGCCAGTCCCAGGCCAGCCGGATGGCCAACAGATCGACGATACGCGCGTCGTCATCCCCGGCCTGGCGGGCACGCCAGCGCTCGCCGGCACACCAGGACGCCCAGCCGTTGATGTCCAGCAACAACGTCAGCAGATAGGCGGGTACGCGATCTTCGGGTAGATCGAGCTCGGCGAGCATTTGCGTGAACACCGCGGCCGCCTGCTCGGGCAGGGCCTGGGCGCGCTCGCCCAGCGCCGCATGCCCGAATGGGCCGGTACCCGGATGGGTGAGAAAGTCGGCCCGCCATTGGGCAAACAGGCCGCCGTCCTGGTCGACACCCCACTCGGCCTCGGCATCATCGAAGAATGCAGCACAAAACAGACTGATCTGATCGCGCACATGCGCTTCCCAGCTGCGGGCCGGCAGCGGCTCGCCGCGCATCGACGCCATACGTGCCAGCGTGGGCAGCGACGCCGGCTGCGCCCCTGGCGCATCCAGCGCCTGCAACAGGGTGTCGGTGTCGCCGTCGTAACCGGTGGCGTCGATGGCGCGCGCCAGCTCGGCCCGGCCGATACGCCCCGCCTGCCAGGCCTGGCGGTAGTAATCAGGGCGCATCAGCAACGAGGTGCCACTCAGCGCAGCCAGCCGCGCGGCAACGTCGGCGATCGGCCGGTAGCGATGACTCCAGTACGGATTGACCGCGATGAAGCTGTCCAGCGGCCAGATCGGAGCGATGGCATCGCAGGCCGCCTCGGCGATCGGCAGCAGCCGGTCCTCGGCGTAATCGGCGGGCGTGTTCATGAGGTGCGTTCCTGTTCCTGCAACGTGGGGCCGACCGGCCGGTGTTCGCCGAATCGCGGCCGGCGCAGGCCGGGCAGCCGGTTGATCAGATCATCGAGATAGAGCCCATTGGCCAGCGCCTGGTGCAGCCAGCGGCTACGCCGGCCCGCGCGCAGCCAACCCTGGAACAGCAGCAGAAGCGTAAACAGGCCGCTGATCCACAGGATCTGGCCCGTGGTGCGCTCGCTGTGCAGCAGCGGCGCCATGAAGGAGTCGAACAGCAGATGCCATAACAGGCCGAGCGCGACGATCGCGGCCGCGGTCAGGCCGCTGCGCAGCGCGGCCCCACCATGCTGCGGGCGCATACCGGTCAGCAAGGGTGCCAGAGCAATCAGGCTGATCAGGGCAAACACCGCCCAGCTGCCTTCGAGCCGGTTCAACCCGTGCAGTATCGGCACCAGCAATGCAGCGGCCACCAGCGGCGCGACCAGCCAGGGCGACATCGCCCCCGACACATTCGGGCACAGCCGGGCCCGGCGGGCACGCACCACGCGATCACCGGCATTGAGAAACGCAAAGGCCTTGTAGAGCGAGTGGCCGAGCAGATGCAGCAGGGCCAGATGCCAGGCGCCCAGAGCACATTCGACCAGCATGAAGCCCATCTGGGCACAGGTGGACCAGGCCAGCCGAACCTTGATGTTCGACTGCGCGATCATCGCCACCGCGGCAATCGCCGTGGACAGCCCGCCGGCGAGCAGCAACAGCCACTGTGCGGCCCACGATTCATTGATCAGCCAGGCCATCTTGATCAGCACCAGGCCGCCGAGATTGACCACGCCCGCGTGCAGCAATGCCGATACCGGCGTCGGGGCCTCCATGACCTGCAGCACCCAACCGTGCAAGGGCAACATCGCGCAGCGTACGATCGCGGTGATCGCCAGCAGCATGGCCGCGATCGTCAGGCCCGTTGGTAACGGCGTGAGCGCGGGCGCGGCCGACAGCGCGGTCAGCGATAGCGACCCGCTTTGCCAGGCGATCAACACCACCGCCCCCAGCATGGTGATATCGGCCAGTCGGGCGCTCATGAAGTGCTTGTGGGCTGCCCGTTCGGCACGCGGGCGACGCGGATAGAGCGTCAATAACGGCTGCAGGCCCAGGCTGGTCGCACTCCAGGCCAGGGCGAGCACGGCGAGATTGTCGGTGGTGCTCACCAGCGCGGCACTGGCCAGCGTGATCGATACCCCACACAAAAAACGTTTCTGACAAGGCTCGCCGGCCAGATACGGCGCGGCGAAGCGAACGATCACCCAGCCCAGGAAGGTCACCAGCACCAGACCGGCCGTACCGGCGAGCTGCACCGGGGCCGAGGCAGAGGCCGTGAATACAGCCATGATCGCCGCGACCAGGGCGATCAGCATGGCCGCAAGCGACGCCACCCGTGCCATTCGCCAGGCCGGTTCCGGCGCAGACACAACGCGGGTCATCAGCGCGGCGAGCACATAGAGGCCCGGAATGCTCCATTCGAGCCCGGGCCCGAACAAGCCGGTGAACGCGTCCATGAATCCTCCTGTGCGGTAATACAGGCTATCTTGCCGCCGGGACGATGTTCGGTAAAATACAAAATAGATAACAAACCGTTCTCTTAAAACGAACAGTCATGTCGCGGCTCAACTATAACCACCTGTACTACTTCTGGGCCGTGGCCCGCGAACAGCATCTGACCCGAGCCGCCGAGCGTCTGCATGTGTCGCAGTCGTCGCTGTCCGCGCAGATCAAACAACTGGAAGAACAGCTCGGCCAGCCGCTGTTTACCCGGGAAGGCCGAAAGCTGGTACTCACCGAGGCCGGCCACGTGGCCATGAACTATGCAGAAACCATCTTTCGCACCGGCAGCGAAATGCAGGCCATGCTGCGCGACGGCCAGACCAGCCATCGGCAAGCCCTGCGTCTGGGCAGCGTCGCCACCCTGTCGCGCAACTTTCAGGAAAACCTGATTCAGCCGTTGATGGGCAACGCGGACGTCGAGTTGGTGCTGCAATCGGGCACGCTCGACGAACTCACCCGCCGGCTCTATGTGCACGACCTGGATGCCATTCTTTCCAATCAGGCGATTCAGGGCGATACCCGCAACCCGGTACGCTGCCGACGGATCGCCCGTCAGCCGATCAGCCTCGTCGGCCCGCCGCTGGGAGATGGCAAGCAATTCGATTTCCCTGCCGACCTGGATCACTGCCCGCTGGTCGTGCCGGGGCCCAGCAGCAGCATCCGCACCGGCTTCGATCTGCTCTGCGAACAGCTGCAGCGCCGCCCGGACATCATCGCCGAAGTCGACGATATGGCGATGATGCGCCTGCTCGCTCGCGATACCGGCGCGATCGCCCTGCTACCACCTGTGGTAGTCCGCGACGAGCTCAAGAACGAAACCCTGCAGGAGTACTACGCCCTGCCCGGCCTCTACGAGGATTTCTACATCATCACTGCCGACCGACGCTTCCAGAACCCGCTACTCAACGAGCTCATGTCCCGGCCGGCAGAAAAGATTCTCACCCGCGACTGATTAGCCACGCGTAAAAGCACGCGCATCCGGACGTGCGCCGATCCGAGTTCGTGTCCAGGCGTGCCGGTCGACTTGCGATCTCGTGCAAGCCGCCCAATGGGCATAAATCACCCGAGTTGACGCGATAGCGATGCAGCGGCCCCGCTGCCACGCTCGCCCCACCCGACAGGCACATCGACGTTGGCGAGGCCGGTACCGAGCTCGGCAGCGTCTTCGAGGCGGCGGCCCTCGCGAGACACGATGCGGCGGCGAATCAGCGGCTGGAAAAAGGCTTCAGAAAGCCGTCGATGGGCGGCAGCGGCCGCTGGGACAGGCGTCGCGCTTCTTCGGGGTCCATGCCGAGGATGCCCAGCACCATGGCAGCGGTGCGTTCGGGCAGTTGGTCTGCGTCGAGATCCAGCTCGGACAGGGCCTGTGCTGCGTGCGGATCGCCCGCGCGTTCGATTTCGGTCGTGAGTACGGCTCAGCGACGACGTGCTCGGCGACCATCTCACCCTCATCGGCCTCGGCATCGACCCCCGTGCCGGGCTCGACGCTGCCACCCAGGCCCGCTGGCAAGCCCACGGCGGCGCCTTTGTGCATGTGGGCCTGCGCGGCCAGCACGCGACAAGCGACATCGCCTTTGCCGAAGACCTCTCCGACTGCCTGGTCCAGGGCAGTGCCCGCGGCCATGTGCTCGTCTGCCGCCCTGATCGCGTCATCCTGCATGACGGCCCGGCAACGCAGGCTAACCGTATCGTGGAGCAGTGCCTGCAAGCGCTGACGCTGACGGCTACTCAATATTGAAACGTTCCCAGTATCATGGCGTTTTCCGAGCCGTTCACCGAACCGTTTCATGGCCACTAACGCCCATTCCAATACGCGCAAAAAGTCGCAGCTGACCCGCGGCCACAAGAAAAAAGCCCGCACCCGGCAACAACTGCTCGATGCGGCCCTGCGCATCTATGCCCGGGCCGGCGTGGGCGGTCTGGCACTCAACGCCCTGGCCGAAGAAGCCGGGGTGTCCAACGGCACCATCTACAACTACTTCCGCTCGCGCGAGCAGGTGCTCGAAGCGGTCGGCCTGGAGCTGGCGATCCAGCTATCGGAACAGATCCTGGTCGCCAGCGAAGCCGTGGACAGCGGCGCCGAACGCCTGTGCATCGCCGTACGCACCTTCATGAACAAAGCACTCAGCGACCCGGACTGGACGCGCGCGCTCATCAGCGTGGTGCGCTACGCCGAAGGCATGCGCTCGGCGCTGGGCAGCTATCTGCGCGCCGACCTCCAGGCCGGCCATCGACAGGGCGATTTCCACTACGCCAACGAGGAAATGGCCATGAGCATCGTCATCTCCGCCACCCTGGGCGCGATGAACCTGCTGGTCGAACAAGGCCCGGTGGAACACGCCGACCGTATCGCCGCAAAGATGGTGCTACAGGCGCTGGGCGTACCCGACGAGCAGGCCCGACACATCGCCGAGCTGCCGCTGCCGGGCGCGCAAGGCTAGCCGATCGCTGATGCGCCCATACGGATCGCCAGCCGGCTGATCACCTCGGCGCTACGCCCAAGCGGAGCTCAGGGATCCAGCGGCCACGACAGCAGAATCGGCGAGCGTTGCGTATCCCATCGCGGATCGGCGTCCGGCCCGGGCTTGAGGGTGCCCGAGCCCACCACCCAGACGCGTTTCTTGCCCAGGGCCAGGCCCGCGAGCTTGACGCTGCCGGTATCGGTGCGCCCCGGCCGGGTCAGATCCAGCCATAGCGTCCAGTTCTGGCCGCCGTCGTCGCTGCGATAGACCAGCCCATCGTTGGTAATCAGCCAGCCCCGCTTCGCATCGCGAAAACGCAGGCGAAAGACACCAACCTCGGGCTCGTACATGACCGGCCGGGGCAACTCGAGTTTGGTGGCCTGCCAGGTCTTGCCCGCGTCGCGCGTACACCACACGCTCACCCCGCCGCCGATACAGCCGTGCTGGGCATCGACGAAGTCGACCGTGGTCAGGTGGGCGTCCTCGGCGCCGATATCCACGGCCTGCCAGCTCGCGCCGGCATCCTCGCTGCGCAACACGGTACCGCCGCTGCCGACGGTCCAGCCCACCTCGGGGCCGGTGAACAAGACCTCCTGCAGATTGACGTCGTCCATGGGCACGGGTAGCTCGACACGCTGCCAGTCTTGGCCGTCGTCGGTGGTGCGCAACAGGCTTTCGTAGCCGACCGCAACCACGGTGGTATCGTCGGCGTAGGCGACGTCGAACAGCCCCATCGGCACGTTCAGCTGTTCAATCTCGGGCGCGCGCGGATCGTCGAACACACGGTTGAACGGCTCCCAGTCGCGACCGCCGTTACGGGTTTCGAAAATCAGTCCCCCATTCTGGCCGACGGCATAGCCGTGGCCATCCGGGCGCATCGCCAGACCGAGCACGCCATCGGCAAAGCCCGAAAACGAATCCACGGTCCAATGGCGCGCCTCGGCATCGCTATGCGCCAGTTTCAGGCCACGCCCGCCGACAGCGACCAGTTCGCCGGACGGCATCACCTGAATATCGCGAAAGTAACCGGTGATATCGGAAAAGCCGGAGGCAGTGATGTTTTTGCCCTCTTCGTCCAGTTGCATGTCGAAGCGCTCGGCCTGCTGGCGCGTGGGCGCGCCGACATCGTGCAGGTTGTAACACCGCCCGCCCAGACGCTCCTGGTCCTTAAACGGCAGACACTGCGGATGGCGCTTGCCATCGGGCACTTCGGACAGCGATTTAATATCTGGCGAGGCAGCCGAGGCACTCAGTATCGGCAGCAACCAATACGCCAGGCCGATGGCCAGCAGTACGAAGCACAGCAGACGAATACGTGAAGCAGACACGAGCGACTCTCCGCGGTAGTTGTTGGGCATTGCGAGGCCAATATCGATACCGGGGGCGACACGCCGGCCCGGTGTGCCGACCTGAAACCGATATCCCCGCCCTGCAGTGCGCGATTCCATACGCGAGGCACGGACCAACGCACGCACAGCAAAGCCGCGAATTATGCGTCACGCACCCGGGCGGTGCAGCGAACGTCCCGGTCGCCGTCGGACTGACGTTGGTGTCGTGTCGCGTCTACTGCTCGGCGCGCGGCGGGATGTGCGTGGCGATGCCCGCCTCGTACTCACGCAATTCAGTGGCCGCCCGTGGGGCCGCAACGCCGCCACGGCGGCGCTGGCAGCGTCTTCGATTGCCTTATCCACGCGATCGCGCTTGAGTGCATCGCCCAAGAGCAGCCTCGAGTGCGTTTCAATTCAACGCGCCCCCAGGCTCATTCCCGTTTTTTGTCGAAGTGCTTTCGGAAGCTCGTCACCCACGACGCCACGCCCTTGAGTGCGTCGCCGGCCTTGGCTGTCAGCGCGTCGATTTCGCCTTCGACCGCATCGTATTTGGATGCATTCTTCTCGGGAAGCGGCGGCAGAATATGGGCGTAGTAGGTCCGCTCGAGTAACCGATGCAACAGCCGCTCGCCGGGAAATGGCTGACCACTGTTCAAGGCACGCGCGCCCTTGATCAGGTTGCGGATGTCGTACTGGGTGGGGCTGATGTCCGGCGCCTGTTTGGGGATGTTGAGCAGCTTGTAGACGCCAATTCTGGCCGTGCGTACCGACGCCTCCATGGTGAAGATGATGTCGTTCCGGGTTTCGACGAATTGTCCGATCAGGCCCAGGTTCGTGCAGCCCTGCGGCACCACCGCCGGCCGGTCGCCTGCGGCGCGCGGCATGAACTGCGCGGTGATATAGGGCATCAAGGCGGTGCGCACTTTCGTGTGGGCCACGATTTCCTCGAGCTGCGTTTCGATACCCAGGTGATAGCACAGCTCGGCGAGAATCTCTCGGCCGGTGCATTGCGGCATGGCCTTTTCGACGTAGTTACCGGGCTGGTCCATCAACAGGCCGTATACCCACAGCACGAGCGTGTTCTTGGGCTGATCCGGAAAATGCGGCTGCCGATTACAGGTAACGCTCAGCAGCCAGTTCGAATCCGTGAAGGTGATGATGCCGCCTGTCGCCGTGCGCCCCGTACACGGGTCGTTGACACAAAGCGTCTTGATTTTATCGACCAGCGGCGAGGGCTTGCAGGTCAGCGTGGCCGATTCCCAGATGGAGCGGTCGGTGTCGCCATAGAATTTCTCGGGACGGCCGAAAACCGGTGATTTCTTGGCCAGATTACGCCACAGCGCCCAGCCACTGTGCTCGCCCGGCTCGTGTCGGCCGACATCCAGCTGCGGCACCGTATCGAGCTCGCCATAGGCCGTGTTTTCGGTCATCGACCCGGTCAAGGCGAAAACGAGATCGTTTGCGCCGATACCAATCCGGCGTGGCTCGCCGGCAACGCGGCAATCAATACCGGTCACGGTCTTGCGCGTGCCGGCCATGTCGAATTCCAGATCGTGCACGCGCGTTGAGAACTGAAATTGCACGCCCTTCTCACGCAGCATATCGGCCAGCGGTTTGATGAAGGTGTCGTACTGGTTGTACTTGGGAAACACCAGAACCGACATATCACCAAAACCGTCCACCGAATCCAGGAACCGGTGCATGTAGAGTTTGACTTCGAGCAGGCTGTGGCAGTTCTTGAAGGCGAACATGGTGCGAAAGAGCGCCCAGAAATTGCTCTGTAGAAAACCGGCGCTGAAGTAGTCCTCGATGGTGATGTCATCGAGGTCTTCCTTGCGCTTGAGCATCAGGCGAATCATTTCCCACTGCTGCGCGGTGGACAGACCGAAATCGGTAAAGTCCAGAATCTCGCCCCGATTGCGCATGAGCCGCGCCTTCGAGTAGTTCGGATCGTTGTCGTTGACGAGCCGGTACTCATCGAGTACCGAATAGCCTGCCGGCAGTTCCGCTGCCGGCACGTCCTGGAACACGTCCCACAGCGTGTCGTAGTTCCAGTTCATTTCACGCCCGCCGCGGATGATGTAGCCGTGCCGCGCATCGCCGGCGCCGTCCATGGAGCCGCCTTCGATATCCATCTCTTCCAGCACCGTGATGTTGGAAGCCGGCATATGGCCGTCGCGGATCAGATAGAAGGCTGCCGCGAGGCCACCAATCCCGCCGCCTATGATCCACGCCTTTCTGTCCTCGACGCCCGGCGTGGGCAACGGGCGATGTCGTGCATAGGGCCCAATGAAATCGGGCGGCGGCAAGGTATTGTCGGGGCGATGATGCCAGTAGCCCGCCGTGGCATCCGGCTCGTGCTCGAAACCGTCCGGCGCAGTCGTCGGGATATCGAAACCGGGCACTGTCTTTTTCGGCATGGCGCGAACACTCCTGTCTTGGCGGCACGATCCAGGGCTCAGACTTAACTATCGTATGAAGTCTGGCTATCCATCGAATTGACCTGGATCAGCCTCCGAGCCGTTCGCTAACCAAAACGTGGAACGGCCGTTGCCGAACATGACCGGGAAGACGAACCGGCGTACTCATCGGTTATCCGATTGACCGTTCTCGACGGCGGGCCGGGCGCAACTCGGCATCCGCGCCCTCGTGTCAGCGATCGTGCAATCCCACGACCGGCCGAACACGGCGACCGGACGCGCCGCCCGGGCTAGACCTCAGGCCGCGGTCGGGGCCAGGTTGGCCACCCGGTGCTCGCGGATCGGCCAATGCATCGCCACCGCGACCAGGCTCAGTACCACACTGGTCCACCAGATGGCGTCGTAATGGCCGGTGCGTTCGTAGATCCAGCCGCCCAGCCAGACGCCGGTAAAGCTGCCCAGCTGGTGGCCGAGGAACACCACGCCGTACAGCGTGGCCATGTAGCGGGTGCCGAACATGGTCGCCACCAGTCCGGTCGTGGGTGGCACGGTCGCCAGCCAGAGAAAGCCGGTCAGACAACTGAAGGTGAGCACGGAGGTCAGCGATAGCGGCAACACCAGCAGGGCCACGGTCACGATGCCGCGGGCGATATAGATGAACATCAGCA
This sequence comes from Salinisphaera sp. S4-8, assembly GCF_040361235.1. Taxonomy (NCBI): domain Bacteria; kingdom Pseudomonadati; phylum Pseudomonadota; class Gammaproteobacteria; order Salinisphaerales; family Salinisphaeraceae; genus Salinisphaera; species Salinisphaera sp. S4-8. The sequence continues at coordinate 312,107 of NZ_APNF01000003.1, forward strand.
GGCGTTTCATCGACACCCGACCGGAGATGTAACCCGACACCATCGCCCCGACCACGTTACACAGCCCGATCAGCCCGATCGCCCAGGCCGCCACATCCGGATCGAAACCGTTGTCCGTGAGGTAGCCCGGAAAATGCACGGTGATGAAAGCCAGATGGAACCCGCAGACAAAAAATCCCAGCGTCAGCAACCAGTAGGACAGATGCCCGCGAGCCAGGCCCACGGTGGCGGCGAAGGAATCCTGTGCGCTGACCGCGCTCACCGGTGCTGTCGGCTCGGGCCGTACCCGTCGGGCCAGCGGCATGATCAGGATGACCATCCCCATGGCCATTAGCGACATGGCATTCAGCGCCCCGATCCAGCCGAACAGATCGATCAGCTGCTGTGCCATCGGCACGATCAGAAACTGCCCCATGGAACCTGCCGCCGTGCCGACACCCAGAACCCACTGCCGATCGTCCTCGCTCACCGCCTTGGCCATCAACGGCAGCACGATGCCGAAACCGGTCCCGGCGATACCCGCGCCCACGAGTACGCCCGCCCCCATCTGCAGGGTCCAGACCGAGTCCACGCCCGCGGTCAACCAGAGCCCCAGGGCATAGAGCAGCGCGCCGCTAACCAGCACCTTCGTATTGCCGAAACGATCCGCCAGGCCACCGGCCAGCACGGCGATCACGCCCCAGGCGAGGTTCTGGATGGCCAGCGCCAGGCTGATCACATCCCGCCCCCACTGGTTGGCGTGCGCGATCGGCTCGACGAACAGACCGAAGCTGGCACGAAAACCAAAGGCAAACATCAGCAGCAGCGAGGCCGCGCCCAGGGTGATCCATGCTGATGCGCTCAGGCGGGGGAAACGCATGCCAGGCTCCTGTCCGTTCCAGAATCAATTGATCTATTCTCAACAGGCCCGAATCGACGGACAAACGATATTTTTTACCTGCTTGAATAAGGTTTTCTAAGCCATGAGCCAGCCGCCCCTGAAAGCCCTGTATTACTTCTGCGTCGCCGCCCGCTCGCTGAGCTTCAAGCAGGCGGCCGACGAATTGTCCGTCACGCCGGGGGCTGTCAGCCAACAGATCAAGACGCTGGAAGAATGGCTCGGCTTGCCGCTGTTTGTGCGTAGTGCACGTCAGGTCACGCTTACGGAGGCCGGCAACTCGTTCTACCGACGTATTTACCCGCCGTTGTCGGAGGTGCTCGGGGTGACGGTGTCCATGCAGCGTATCAATCGCAGCCGGACCGTCCGGCTCACCCTGCCGCCGGGCTTCGCCATGATCCGGTTCGGGCCCAAACTGGCCGCCTTTCGCCAGGACCACCCGGACATCGAACTGCAACTGCATGCCTCATCGCTGCTGTCCACGCTCGACGGCACGGACCATGATCTGGCCATCCGCTACCTGCCCGAAGCCGATCCGATTTTCCACAGCAGCTGTCTGGCAACACTGCAGGTCATGGCCGTATGCAGCCCCGCGTATCGTCAGCGCTTCCCTCGGCTTGCGCAAGCAGACCTCACCGGCACGACGCTCTTGCACGACCACCTGCACCCGGACTGGCAGCGGATGATCCAGCAGGCCGGGCTGACCGGTCAGCCGACAGACAATCTGTACTCGGACCATTCCATGCTCGCCATGCAGGCCGCCGAAAGCGATCTGGGCATCTGGCTTACGGACCCGGTCCTGGGCGGTCCGGCGCTGGGGGCCGGGCGTCTTTGCCGGGTATTCGAAACCACCCTGCCGGCCAGACGCCACCTGTTTCTGGTGCACAACCGCCAGTCGCCGTTAAGTGCTGCCGCCACAACGGTCAAACACTGGATTTTCGATCACTTCCGGCTGGCGCCGTCGGCCGCCGATCACTAAGTCGCAATCGAAACGCGACCGATCCCGTCCGGCGTCAGTGCACGAATCTCTGCGAACGCGTCAAAACCGCCCGCCGTTTGTTCACACGCTATCGCGAAAACCGGCCACCGTTTGCGATACACGCCCGCTGGACGAGCGCGGGGTCTGTTGCGTACGTGTAGGTGGTTTGGCTACGCGCGCCACTGCGCATGCTGCAGCTGGGCCCGCTTTGATCGCAGCCGCCGGGCAGAACCCGGTTGCCGCCGCGTACGCACTGGTCGCGAAAGCGCGCCACATCCTGGCTGCCGGCAAGACGGTAGTCGACACAGACTTCGGCACGCGGGTCGTAACAGCTCAGCGAATTGTCGCTGGCGCCGCCGCGCTGGGCCGATTGAGGCGCCGACTGTGTGGTCGCGGCCCCACGTCGTGTACCCCCCTGCCCGGCCATCGAGGCGCCGTGGGCCAGCGCACGCGCGTCGTGTTGTCGAACGGCCGCCAGCGCGTGTGCGTACCCTTGTGCGCTCGCCTGCGCCTGGGCCGCAGTTGTCGGTTCCGCAGCCATCATTTCTTCGTTATGCCACGTGATACAGGTGCGACGGCGGGCCGCTTCCACTTCGGATGCAATACGCGAGGCTTGCCCTGCCGGCGCGACATAACAGCCCCAGGCCTCGAGTGAACACTGGCAGGCCATATCGATCACGATATATTTTTCCTGTGCCACCGCGCGTGCCTGTTCCAGGCTCATCGGCGCCTGCGCCTGGGTCGAATCCTGTGGCGCCGGCAACGCCCGCGGCCAGCTGTCGAACCAGCGCTCGATGCACTCGTAGTTTTCATCGCAATACGCTGCCACCCGGCGATAGGCAGCCTGATCGACGGGATGGCCGGCATCACGCGCCTCGATACGCACGTGTTGACACATCCAGTCCCCGCATTCGACCACGATCTCGTTATCCGCACTCATATAACGACGCAACGCGCTGATAGACCGATCGTCCAGGGCATCGTATGCCTCGATCGTCGGTACCAGCGGCTGGTCGTCAGGCAAGCTGCGTACCTCTCGACAAAACGGCGAATTCTCGTCGAGCCAATCCCGTGCGCCCGAAAGCATATCCGGCAACGCGTCGATCATGTAGCCATGGCAGGCGCTGCGAATCACCCCGTCGAGACGGGTTTCGAATTCTGCATCCGTTTGCTGCGCGCCAAGCGGCATCCAGCCACCGATCGCCCATACCGCAAATGCCACCGCCCATTGCGCCCGTCCAACCATCCCCGCCCCCAACATCCGCCCGCCCGAATAGCAAAGATACCCCATTGCGTAGCCGCGTATGGCAGCCCGATCTTCGCCGCATCACGCGCCAAGCGCCAGGCACTGCCTGATTCGCCGAACGCCCGGCACGGCCACGTCACGCAGCAGCGCTGGCATTAACGAATAGCTAGCGAGTCTGCGTCGGCTCGCTTTTGAGTCCATTGACCACCGGCTCGAGTGCTTCGATTAACGGCGCTGGCGAGACGGGGCTTTGCTCGGGGTGCCACGCATGCTGGAATTCCGCGATCTCGACGCCAATCACCTCGCTGCGCGCCAAGGCAACACAGGTCTCGTGAATATCTTGCAGGGATAGCCCTTCCGGACACACATAGTCCGTTGGAACAATGCCTGGCTCAAGCACATCGCAATCCAGATGAATATAAACCGGGCGTCCGGCGACTGCGGCTTCGAGTTGCGCGACAAACGCGGGCCCGGGCCTGATATGCGTGACACGCCCCGTATCGATCAACTCGATCTCATAGGGATCGAGGTCTCGTTGTCCCACGAGGATGATGTTGTGAAGCGCCAGCCCCGCACCGAGGCCCGAATCCCATAAACCGGCGGGCCCTGCCAAAGCCAGGCCACCTAAATAGCCGCTGTCGGATGTCTCCGGGATATTCAGATCGCCATGCGCGTCGAACCAGACAATGCAGGCGTCCGGTCGATGCTTTGCAATAACCGGAATAGTCGCCAGCGACACCGCGCACCGACTTGTGGCGGACAAGGGCCTGCGGCCTTCGACCATCACCCGCTCGAAATGAGTCTGGATGTCTCGCAAGGCCGCCATCGCCTGGTCAAGCTCGATACGCCAATCGGCGCCGAGCGCTTTCTCCGGCGTTCCGATGGGGGTCGCACGGATGCCGAGTTCTGTAGCCAATACCTCGCCGATCGATTGGGCGCCGGGGATGGCGAGATCATTACGATCACCCGCGCGGCCCTGAAATACGGTCAAAGCAATGGACATCACAGATACCAGGCAATGTGAAGCGCAAGGCGCTGAGTGCGAACCCTAAAAGCGCCGTGACCGGCCGAAGCGCGCCAACGGGCGTTCGCGGCCAAGCGTTGTATTCTGCATATGACGCAAAGCGGTCGCCAATCCATTCATCGCTCGTATTAACCGAACATCGCCCAAAACACCGCCGCGACCATGGCCGTGGCGAGCACGCTACGTATCACGCGTGCCGCGCGTGGGCGGCGCAGCCAGGACGTTAGCAGCTGGCCGCTCGCCATCCACACGAGGTTGGTCGATGCCGCCACTCCAAGGCATGTCCCAGCGGTCAGGCCGTACGCCCAGAGCGGCGACTCAATCGGCAGTAGCGACTGCGAAAAGATGGCAACAAACGCCGCGTAGCTCTTCGGATTGAGCACGTTGAGCAATACGCCGTCTCGAAAGCGCGGCGCACCGCCGGCATTCGCCGGATCGCCTGGTGGCGAAGCCGTGGCGATCCGGTAGGCGAGATAAACGATATAAAGCGCAGCGACCGCCTCCAAAACACGCCGAAAGTTGGGAAACTGGCTGAACAACGCCCCGAGCCCGGCCGCCGCAGCCAAGGCCACGAGTGCAAGGCCGGTCATGATGCCAAGGTAAAACGGCAGCGCACGGCGCAGGCCGAACGTGGCGCTCGACGCCGCAAGCGCTATGGGCGCCGGCCCCGGCGAACCGAGGATGAGTGCGGCGGTTAGCGCGAGCGAAGCGATCGCCGTGGCCATGGGCTGTTGTCCATCCAAAGCAAAATGGAACCATTCAGTACCGTTTATACAAGATGGAACCGATCGGTTCCAACAGGCTCGCTGTTGGACTAATCTGGCTGGCATGCCCACGCAAGCCAGGGAACGCCTGCTCGATTCCGCCGAGGCCTTGTTTTATCGCCACGGTATTCAGGCGGTCGGGATCGATCGCCTGCTGGAAGACTCCGGCGTCGGACGCGCGTCGTTCTATCGCCATTTCGAAAGCAAGGATGCGCTGGTTACCGCGGTACTGGCCCGGCGTGATGCCGCGTGGCTAGAGATGTTCGATGACATCCTCGAGGCCTGCGACGGCGAGCCGCTGGCGCTGTTCGACGCTATGGCCACGCGCTACGCCGAGAACGATTTTCGTGGCTGTGCGTTCATCAACGCCATGGTGGAAGCCGCAGACCGGAACAGCCCCTGGCACCAGATCGCCGTCGAACACAAACACGCGCTGATCGAACGAATCGCCGAATCACTACGCGCCGCCGGCCACGCGGATGCCGAAACGCAGGCAAGCCGGTGGATATTGCTACTCGACGGCGCTGTCGTCACCGCCATGCGGGAAGGCCACGCCGGGCCGATTCAGGAAGCAGGCCGGATGGCGGCCCAATTGCTGGATCGACCTATCCATTCGACCTGAGCGAGTCTGGATGCCCAGACCGGAGCGGCGCGCCAGACGCCTCGGACCCCGTGCTCATATACAGATGCCGCCGCGAGCCTGGCGATCAATACGTCGCGTAAAGATACTCGCGCATATTCCTCAAGATATTGCGAGGCCAGTCAGCCGATGTCGTGTCGCCGAAGAAACCGACATCCTTCGACCCTTCGGCGACCACGTGGACGCGAGTATCAGCCCCCACTTGCTTGAGATAGACGCCAGCCACGACGTTCCAGTCGAATGGGGTAATACCGTGCTCGCCCAACACCATACCCCGCGAACGATCCACCTTCTTGAGCGCAAACCCCGTCTGCTTGAGCCCGACCTTCGCGGCTTCGAAAACCTGGTCGCCGTTATAGCCTTGAAAGACATCACCATCCTGGTATTCGGACCATCCCGTCTTGCCACGCTCGCCATCGAACGCCGCCTCGTCCGCGCTCTGCGGCAAGGAATCGAGGCTCGCGCACCCGGTCATGACGAGCGCCGTAACTACCACCCATACAATTCTCATCGAAATCCCCGTTTTCGTGGCAACTCAGCCTTGTATTAGCGACGCCCGGTCCAAGTCGGCTCGCGATTTGGGCACAGTATTATGTAACGCCGCATCTAAAACGCGCCCCGTACCAAGCGCGTCAATCCGCCGCTTGAATTAAATGCACTGAGGCGTCCCCGGCCTGCTCGGATTTCCCAGCCGGTGCTTCGCGGCCAGGGCTCCGCACGACGGGGCGTGTCGTTCACACACCAAGCCGTCCAGCATCGCGATCGCAGCCACCCTCGTAGGTAGAAATACTTTATGCGGGGTTTGCCACGCCTAATACACTGGTCCGAAACCACTTGCGTAACCAAGACCCGACGCAGCAGCGCGTTCTGGGTTGCGCCCACAGGAGTCTGTCTTGACGACCGCCCACCAACCGTATCGAAGCGGCATTCATCCGCTTCATGCGCTGATACTGTCCGGGAGCTTCCCGCTCTTTCTCGGCGCCGCGCTGGCCGACTACGGCTACGCCACGTCCTACCTCATCACCTGGAGCACGTTCGCCTCCTGGCTGATTGCCGGCGCGCTCGTATTCACAGGCTTCGCCATGCTGTGCGCGCTGATCGGCCTGTTCCGCGCAGACAAGCGCGGCACGTACCTTCTGTATTTCGGGTTACTTCTGGTGACCTGGATCCTGGGCTTCATCAACGCCCTGGTCCATGCGCGCGATGCCTGGGCGATGATGCCCACAGGTTTCGTGCTGTCGATCGCCGTCGCCGTGCTTTCCTGCGCCGCCACGCTGCTCGGCTTTTCTCGTCTCGGTCGCGGAGTCCGCTCATGAAAACGCAAGCCATTCTCTACAGCACCGCGGTGGCCATGGCGCTGGCCGCCGGTAGCATGCAGGCCGCGGACACCGCCCAACAGTTCGGCCCCAACCCGAACCTGCCCGAACCGCAGCGCGGCCTGCTGCCCAACATGACGATTCCCGAGCCGGCCCCCTGGGGCGACGAAAAGCCCACCGTGCCGGACGGCTACACGATCAACGCCATCGCGACCGATCTCAAGGTGCCGCGCCAGACGATCGTGCTGCCCAATGGCGATATTCTGGTCGCCGAGGGCAAGGGCGGCGGCAAAGCGCCCAAGAAACGGCCGAAGGACTTCATCGCCGGCATCATCAAATCCCAGGGCACCACCTCGGTCGACAGCGGCGACCGGCTGACCCTGCTGCGCGACGCCGACGGCGACGGTACCTACGAAAAACAGACCGTGTTCGCCCGCAACCTCAACGCGCCCTATGGCCTCGCGCTGGTCGGAAACGACCTCTACGTGGCCAATCAGGACGCGCTCGTTCGTTTCGACTACGAGGAGGGCCAGCTTGAGGCCAGTGGCGCGCCGGAACTGATCACGCCCTTGCCGGCCGAGATCAATCACCACTGGACCAAGGCGATGACCGCCAGCGCGGATGGCCAGCATCTGTATGTGGGAATCGGCTCCAACAGCAACATCACCGAGCGCGGTATGGAAGCCGAGGTCGATCGCGCCGAAATCTGGGAGATCGACCGCGAAACCGGCGCCCATCGCGCCTACGCCACCGGTCTGCGCAACCCCACCGATCTGGCCATCCAGCCGGATAGCAACCAGCTCTGGGCCGTGGTCAACGAGCGCGACGAACTCGGCCCGAATCTGGTGCCCGATTACCTGACGACCGTGCAGGAAGGCGGCTTCTATGGCTGGCCGTACAGCTACTGGGGCCAACACGTCGACACGCGCGTCAAACCCGAAAACCCGGACAAGGTCAAAGCCGCCATCGCGCCCGATTACAGCCTTGGCTCGCACCACGCACCGCTGGGTGTCGACTTCTCGAATGCGCAGGTCGGCGGCGAATTCGCCAACGGCGTGTTCGTGGGCGAACACGGCAGCTGGAACCGCGGCGACCCGGTGGGCTATCGCGTCGTGTTCATCCCGTTCGAGAACGGGAAGCCCGCGGGCGACCCGGTCGACTTCGTTTCCGGCTTTCTCACCGAAGACAACAAGACCCGCGGCCGCCCCGTCGGCGTTACCGTCACCCCGGATGGCGCAGTCCTCGTTGCCGACGACCTGACAAACGCCATCTGGCGTGTCACACGCGACGACGCGAACACGCAAGTCGAGGATGGAAGCGGCAGCGTTTCGGGCTCGGAACAGGCCGATCCGGAACAGGCTGATTCGGAGCCGGCAAGCCCGGAACAGTCCGAATCTTCCGAGCCGTCTGACGCCAACGCAGACGGCGACGCCTCGTCCTCCTGAGAAGACCGGCGGCCCCGGGCCACGGCTCGACGCCTAGCACGCCCCGCGGGTTCTCCCGCGGGGTTTTTATGTATGAGGTGCCGGCCACCGATGCCAGGCGCGAATCCCGTGCGGTCCTACCGCTTCGAGCCAACGCCCGCGCATCGGGGCCGCATCCTTAATTCGGATTTCTGGACGCGCTTAGCGCAGAGCCCGCTAGCCGGTTCACGAGTTCCGTATACTGTCCCCGCATCAGCGCTGTCCCCGCATCAGCGACGTAGCCGGTCGCTGTTTCGTGTGCGGCCACGACAAGGTCACCACCCGCCGGCGTTCGCGGCGCATTATTGCGTATCCAACCAGCGCGCGAGGCGCGCCCTGCGATCGCGCCCGCGCAACAGTCGCACCACGGCACAAACACCGTGATACACGCCAAGCCCCGCCAGGCCATAGAACACCAGCGTCGCCGGCAACCGATCGAGCCAGTCCAGCGCCGATGCACTGGTCGCAAGATCCACGGGCATGCGGTAGGCCCGCGTGCCGCTGACAAGTGCGATAGCAATCGCCGCCATGGCCAAACCGGCCACCAACGCGTGCGAGCGCCAATCCACGGGCGGAAAGCGTTTCAGCTCGTTGTAGCGCGACAACGCGCCATGGCTGATCACGCGGCCGCGCTCCGTTACCGTAACGTCGGCGACCGCCGGGGTACGCCCGCGCAGGGTTTCGAGCCAGTGTTCGGGGTAGCGAAACACGATATTGCCGATCAGCACCACCGGCCATCGCTGGGCCGAGCTAACCACCGGCCCGGTGGCCGCCTGGTGAATCATCATCTGAGATAGGCGCGCTTGCGCATCGCCGGTTAGCTCGCCGATTCGTTCGCTGCCCGGTATACCCGCTTCACAATCGGCCACGCTCACACGGCCGCGCACCCGGAACAGGCGCTCGCCCTGCTTGTACATGCCCACGCTCGACCCGGGCTTATAGACGAGCAGCCCCCAGACGAGCGGCAGGCAGCCGACCCCGAACCACACCGGGTGCACACTCGGCACAGCCAGCATCACGATCACCGCGCCCAGAGCGATCAGGCTCGCGCTTATCACCCGCAAGCCACCGGTTTCGACAGCGCTGTCGCTCAAACGCAGGCGAAAATCGGCGCCGCTCTCACGGTATTCGCCCATCAGTCGCACGCCGTGGTCTGGGTCGATTTCCGGCAGCGTATCGCCCGCTACCAGCGTGGGCAGCACGGGTACGCCGTTAAGCTCGACCACCAGCGACTTGTCCCAGGCACGTACGACGCGGGCGGTGCAGTACGGCGCGATCGACGCCAGAAGGCTTTCATGCACGCGCACCCATAAATCGCCGATGTAGATTCGCCCGTCGGAGCCCGTACCGCCCGTGACGCTGAACTCGCCTTCCGTGGCATGCACGCGGCCATCGATCAGCACCTCGTGCGGATACGCCAGGGCAACCGCCAGCCGGTCCCGCGGCGATAGCGTATCGGCCTCATGCTGCGCGGCCAGCCGCCGCGACACTTTGCGGTGGCGCTGGTAGCGAAGCCACCATGGAATGCTGACAGCCAGCACGAATAGCAATGCAAAAAACGCAGGAGTCATCGCGCACCCCAGTCCGCCTCAGGCTGCGATAGACGCTGCACAGAACCCCGCGGGCCGGCTTTATGGATTGGCGGCCGATTATAACGACTGCTTGGGAGCGATCCGTACACCGCACCCGATCGCCCGCGTGGCTGCCCAAGCCGGCTATCGGGGGCCTGGCGCGATCTGGGGACAGCGCGATCTGAATCCACCGAATACGCGACCAGAGCAAACTGGGGTAACACGATGCTTGAATTAAATATACTGAGATGTCCCGGCGTTTTCGGACAGCCAGATCAGGGGTTAGTGGCTAGCTTACGTTCGTAGCTCTCCGGTGTTTGATAGTTCAGCGATTGGTGTAGTCGCTGTCGGTTATAAAAGACCTCGATGTAGTCGAAGATCGCCGATTTGGCCTGTGATGGCGATTCGAACCGCCGGCCCCAGATCAGTTCGTTTTTCAGCGTACTGAAGAAGCTTTCGGCGACCGCATTATCCCAGCAGTTGCCCTTGCGGCTCATGCTCGGCGTGATCTGTCGTCGGGCCAAATAATCACGATACGCGTGGCCGCTATACAACGCGCCCTGATCCGAGTGGTGGATGAGTCCCGGCTCTGGTTGTCTGCGCTGTATCGCCATATCGAGCGCATTCATGATCAAGGGCTGATTGATCCGGTTCGACATCGACCAGCCAACGACACGTCGCGCATAGAGATCGACGAGTACGGCCAGATAGAGCCAGCGGTTGGGCAAGCCGATAAAGGTGATATCGCCCACCCAGACACGATCCGGCGCTGCGACAGAGAAATCCCGATTGAGCCGGTTCGGTGCCATCCATTGTTGGCGTTTCGCCCGGCCCGGGATCAGAAACCGCCGCCGACGGCGCGTGACGATACCGGCTTCGCGTCGCAGACGAGCCACACGATGCTTTCCAACACAGACGCCATCTTGCCGCAGGGCCGCTTGAATCTTGCGGCTTCCGTAGGCTTGGCGCGTTTGACGGTGCAGTTTCAGAATCCGTTGCGTCAGCGCTTTATCAGCCTGGGCTCGAGCACTCGGGCCACGCTGGCGCCAGGCGTAGAAGCCCGAACGGCTTACGCCCAGGGCCCGGCAACAGGTCGTGATCGAATGGGACTGGCGATGCTGCGCGATCCAGGCGTACTTCATGGCAGCTCTCTGGCGAAGTACGCCGCCGCTTTTTTTAAGATGTCGCGTTCGGCTTTAACGGCTTCGAGCTCTTTGCGAAGTCGTTCGACCTCGCTGGCCTCGGCGGCCGGCTTCGGGCCCGGTTTGCGAGAAAAGGCGTCATCGCCCTTGCTGCGTATCTCGTCTCGCCATTTGTAGAGCAAGTTGCGCCGCACGCCCAGATCTCGGGCTAAAGCAGCGGCTTTCCGGTCTCCGCTTTCGAGCAGGCGTACGGCTTCGCGTTTGAATTCGGCTGAGAACGTTTGTCGTTCGGTCATAGGGCACCTCCGTCAGGATTGTCTCCTGATCTGGGTGTCCGTCACAGCCGGGGCGCCTCATACTGTCCCCGGATCACTCGCGCGTCTCCGGATCCGTGATCACCGCGGTCAGCAATCTATTGTTGATGGCGCGCTAACTACGACACAACCGTTAATCCCGCCGATCTTCAAAACACCTTCTTTAAACTTCGCATGTTCCTGTGTCGCGCGAGTGCAATCCCACAGGAAGGTGACAATCAATGCCTCCGTGTATTTCGCGTCTGCACGATACAGAGATGCATCTTCAGCGATCTCGCCAACGAGCGCCGGGAAAGACTTCTTCATATTCTTGCGGTACTTCACCTCGATGATCGTATGCAGCGACGGCAGGTAGAGATCGATGCGAGGGTTCTTCTGCCCTACAGGCTGGAGATTCACTTCGTCGGCAATGTTCTTAAAAACTGGAGCGAGCAAAACATAAAGAAGGTTCTGCACATGGTATTCGTTCATAATGGGCCACTTAACTGGCTCCGCGCCTTTCGTCCTGCCGACGTCCTCCCATGTCCAGCGTTTTAGGCCGACGGGAATATGCTCCAGAAACCCCAGGAGGTCGCCGAGGCTCCAACCTTTCGGGGGCACCACGGCCAAATCCTGGTTGACCTGATCAAAAACGTACACCATCAGGCTCAAAAAAGCTGTCGACGCATCTCGCTGCGCTTGCGCTCGGAACTCCCCCATAAAACGGTCAATAAGCGAAAGCCGCTCTTGATGATCGCTAATCCGCTGAATCTTCAGGTAATGAAGGAAGAGTGGGACGCATGCGCTCGTATAGACTGCGGATTCATCGCTATTAACATACACCGCTATGTCCTTCTCGAAGGCATTGAGACCGTGACTACTCACCTGTTGCGCAAGGAACCCTGATTTCCAGTTTTCAAACTCCCGAGTGATGCGGTCATCGTCCAATTTCAAAACAAGCCATTTCACCGCCATGACTCCAAACACGTCGGATACCCATGGGCGCGGCGTGGAGTCGATTTTGGCAGCTTGCCCGAGAAGGCGGGAAACATCCTTACGCGAGACCACCTCATCCAGAACACCGAGGCCCGCAATCGCGCATCGCTGATACAAGGGAAGCACCGCAAAATCGAAGGACGAAACCCTCCCGTTCGACAACCCCAAGAAATATAGGAAACAGGATTTAAAAGGGTCGATCTGAGCCCACTCGACCACCTTATTATAAAGGTGATCGCGCAGTTCGTAGGCATTCTCCCGCCCTATAGGAACCATTGAGACTGACCTATCTTCCCGATCATCACAGAATTACTCCAGCCGGGCATCTGGTTCAACCATCCAAGGTTCTGAGCGATCAGGTTGGAGTAGCTGATCGTCACAGGGAGCGGGTTGGGAAAGTAACTGCGCCAAGAATGTGAGGCGAAACTATGCACCTGTGTGCTTAAATATTTTATGTCCGTGAACGTCGAATTCTTGTGCACATCGAGGATCAATCCCCGTGGGTGGCCGTCAGTTTCGTTACGTAACTCTCGCTGACCGATTAAGTAGACGAGCATTTCATGTTTGGAGAGTTTGAACGTCTTTCCTCGCTGCGGCGCGAGCTTGCCTTTTTTCTCTCCGCCCGTCGTGGAATCGAACATATGCAGGCCATGATTCTCAGATATTTTCAGGAACGTATACTCAACTTGGTATTCCCGATATTTTTCTACGACAGTCTTGACAGCAGCGATTTCGTCCTTGCTGAACTTCTTGACCTGCGCGTGAAAAACTAGACGAATCGTATCGCCTTTCTGCCAGTTCATACGTTTCTGAATCTTCTCAATGGTTTCATCGAGAACAGAAGTTAACGCCTCGCAGTAGGCTTCCGGCACAACCGCCTTCGAAGTACTCGAGATAATATAACTGCCATCACCGGAAAAAACGGTGGTTATTCCCATAATCCTTTGATTATCAACGCCGCGTTGATATCCGATATTTGCGCTACCGATCCCTATCACAAGTTCGTGAGAAAGGGTCGGAGACGATTTTAGAAGCCACGGTATGCCGCCCATCTTTGCGTAGCAGGCTAACGCCATATTGTTAAGCGAATACCCCAGTGAGTAATCGGACTGTCCTAAAAGCTCTATTGTGAAATCCTGCACAGGGATCTGATGCAAGAAAAAGAGGCTTTTTCCTAAATAGTAAGGATTTTCATTAACTTTGAGCTTTTTGAAAGACTGCCGAACCTGAACGAGAGCCAAATCCCACCGTCCACCGTCATCGGCTTTTTTTCGTATCGCAGCCTCAATGGCCTCCTTGTATGCATCCACGCTGTCGCTGGCGGTCATGAACACTTCGATGCGGCTGGTTCCGATCGTAAACTTTCCTTCAAAACCGTTGCTGAAATACTTACTTCGCGAAATACCTTTCAAGAGTTTTCGTACAAACTGCTCAACACGTCCCTTATCATGTTGAGCGCAAATCACGCAGATTGAAGGGTCGTTCCTGTCGAAGGTTCGCTTCGTATACGGACCGTACTGAGTGAGACCTCTCTCAGCCCAATTGGCCTCGCCATTATCGTTGAAAACAAAAACTGCTTTTTGGATCTGGCCGCACTGGCTTTGAATATCCGGCGGTTCCATGATGTCAATGGTCGTGCCATCAATCAGCGAAATTTCTCTCGACTGAATGTAATTTTTAAGCGCGCGAATGCGGGCTTTCTTATTCTTGCCACTGTTGAATGTTGAGACAGCTTGCCGAATGCGTTCGACGATGACGTCTTTCTCCTTACCATGCGTATGCAGGATGTAATCGTCGAAATTTACTCGGCTGGCCTCGAGGTAGACGTCTTTCGCATTGACCTGCACCACGTGATTATCAGGCATCGTCACGGTGAGTGCCTCACGCTTGCATCCGCTCACTGTCCCGAGGAGCTTACGGTATCCATTGTCTTGCTCAGTGACGACATAACGGCCCATAAGATCGAATCCGGCTTCCAAGAAGTACAGACCGTTTTCTTTGAGGACCCGTCGTGTTGTGCAATCAATAACAAGGCATGGCCGCCCTTTAACGATGCGTGTATCGATTGTATATTTCGCGCAAACCTTAAATGGGTAAGCATCACCAAGAATTGGAACCAGAAGATTGTCTTCCCGCTTTACACTCACCAGCTCAATGGGCGAAAAGCCGATGGGATTGCGGCCTAGTCCGACGAGGTGCTTCGTCAGACCATCCTTCACCAGAGAGCAGAAGATGCCGAAATTATCCTTGAACGTGATCGTGCGCGGCGTCCCGGACACGGGGAACGCTCCATCCTTTGAAAAGATCAGGATGTTGTCCCCCTGGCGACGAAAGGAATGCCTTGATCCATGGTGCGCGCGAAAACTATCCAGCGTCTCTTTTTCGTACGGGACTTGGAGAGCCGTAAGCTCCGTATCAGGGACTCTAATTGGAAATGCGTTCAGGAATACTGACAAAACTCGCCCCTCGCTTCAGTCAATGCTCGTCCCCTTTTTCTTCTGCATCTAACGCCTACCCTTAGTTTCCGGGGCGGAGCGTGCCAGCGCTTTGGTTGGTCAACTACAGCGACCGGTTAAAGCTAGAGTCTCAAGTGCTCCAAGTGTTCGTCGAGCGAAACAAACTTTGAAGCGACATCTTTGAGCTCTTTCGCCGCGTGATCCCAGAACACCACCTCGACGCGGTAGCCGTCTTCGGCAAGCGCCTTGATCGTAGGTACATAATCTGCGTCACCGGATACCAAGGTAAAGACGTCAGCATCGGCATCACCACACTTATATGCGTCCTTGGTGATAAGCGTGGCAACACCGGTATCAATCTTTTTTTCTTTGTTAGCTATATTCCGGTCTTCCAGATGTAGCTCGAAGCCCGCGCGCTCTGCAAACTGCCAAATACCATCGTTTGGTGGTGGGCGAGATCCAAACAAAGCGACCCTCTTAATTTTTGATAGGTCGTCACCGGTTAGGAACTGGTGTAATTTCCCGAAACTGATCGTATACCCATGATCTAGAATTCCGAGATTCATTGCTTCGTAGATTGATTCTGCGCCCCCTTGTTGTACCGCACTTACTCGCCTGCCTTCGATATACAAATTCGAGTTGTCTACGTAAATATAATCAGCCATTTATTCCCCGGTGGTTATTTGGATTGACGCTAACAGATTTAGTCCGTTAGCTTCGGCAAAGCATTCTTCCTTGGAACGCGGCGCGATGGTGATCCATTGCGGCTGGCTGTTGATGAGCGGCTGCACGGCGGCCTGGCTGACGCCGCTGCTGAAGGTGCCCACGGCTCGGCCGAGCGCGTTGGCAGGGTCGGCTTGTGCAGCCGTGGTGGCGCCGGCGAGTAACGCCAGCGCGGCGATGATTGGATAGTTCATGTTCCCCCTCGTCTCGCGCAGCGTGCCGCGCGGTGGGCCGGCGCAGGCGTAGCTGCGAGGCCCAGTAGAGAACATTCCATAAAACCGCGCGCAAAGAAAAGGCCCGCTTTAGCGGGCCTTGATTAGTCATTGGTCGCAGATTCGGGGCGAATCAAGGCGGGCCAATGGTTACGTTTGTTACCACAACAGGGACGGCGAGCATGTTTTTACGGCGTGCCGCCTGCGCGTCGCGCGCCAAACGGCGCGCGACGCGCAGGCAGGCTGTTCTAGATCAGCAGCAACGCGCCGATGACGCCACCGGTAACCAGCATGATGACCACGCAGAAGCCCATAATGTCGCGGGCCTTGAGGCCGGCGATGGCGAGTGCGGGCAGCGCCCAGAAGGGCTGGATCATGTTGGTCCAGGCATCGCCCCAGGCAAAGCCGGTGATCACGTCGCCGATATCGGCATTCAGCGATTGCGCCGCTTCGATGAGGATCGGCCCCTGCACGGCCCACTGGCCGCCGCCGGAGGGGATGAAGATATTGATGAAACCGGCCGACAGGAAGCTCACCAGCGGCAGCGTATGCGCGCTGGAAATGCTCACGAAGCCGTTGGCCAGTTCGGCGGCCAGCCCGGAGGCGCTCATCATGCCCATGATGCCGGCATAGAACGGGAACTGGATGAGCACGCCGGCCACGCCGCGTACGGCTTCGTCCAGCGTTTCCAGAAAGCGTTTCGGGCTGCCGTGCAGGGCCAGGCCCAGAAAGATGAGCACGAAGATGACGATGTTCAGGTTGAGCCCGCCGCCGCCTACGGCATAGGCGATGACCGCGGCGAAGCCAAGTGCGGCGCTAATCCAGGCCAGCCATTTGGATTGCTCCAGGCGTTCGGCCGGGCGGGTTTCTTCGTCGTGCGTTGTGTCGGTCGGCTCGTCGGTGAGCTGGTCGGCCTTGACCGTGACCGGGTTCTTGAGACCGCGCATCATGAAGCCGCACACCACCGGCAAAAGCACGAGAATGACCGCACAGATGATGAGATTGAGCGGGCTGAACAGAGTTTCGCTGGTGGAGATCAGGCCGATCTTGTCTTCCAGGAAGTGCCCGGGCGTGGCGACGACCAGCGGTGCCGCGGCGGATAGCCCGGCATGCCAGATGATGAAGCCGACATAGGCGCTGGCCACCAGCAAGCGATAGTCCACGCCTTCGACCCGGCGGGCGAGTTCACGCGCCAGGATCGCCCCCACGACCAGCCCGATGCCCCAGTTGAACCACGTGACCACGAGCGACACGAAGGCCACGATGACCACCGCACGCACCGGCGTTCGCGCGACCGTGGCAATACGCGCCACCAGATGCATGAACAGCGGCGTCTTGGCCACGGTGAAGCCCGTGACCAGCATCAGCGCCATCTGCATGGCAAAGCTGAGCAGGTTCCAGAAGCCGTCCTGCCAGAAGCCGAGCATGGCCACCGGCCCGTGGCCCTGGAAGATCATGCCGGCGGCGAACACGATCAGGGTGATGATGAGCACCAGAATCAGTGGATCGGGCAGGTAGCGGTCGAAGACGCGGACACAGCCGCGAGTGAGTGCACTGAACATGGTGGAATCCCCCTTTTTCGGGCTGCTGGGCCCGTTATCGATAGAAAATCAGCTCTGGCTCGCTTCATAGATGAGTGTGGCGCTGGCCAGGTCTTCCAGCGCGGTCCCCACCGCCTTGAATACGGTGATGTCGTCGCGGTGCTCGCGCCCGGGATGATCGCCGCGGCACAGGCCGGCCAGGTCGGCCTGGATGTCGGCCTCGGCGAGCGCGCCGCTGCGTAGCGGTTCGATCAGATCACCACTTTCATGCAGCGCGCCGTACACGTCGACGAACACGCGGCCGCGCTTGAAAAGCTCGTCATCGGCTTCGCGCATGACCGGCGAAAAGCTGCCGATGAGATCGACATGCACACCCGGCTGCAACCAGGCGCCGCGAATAAGCGGCTCGGTGGACAGCGTGGCCCCCACCACGCAATCCGCCGTGCGCACCGCAGCTTCCAAATCGGTGGCCACACGCGCGTCAAAGCCGTCGTCGTTGAGCTGGCGTACCAGCCGATCGGCATTCGCGGTGGTCGGGTTCCATACCCGTACGCGCTGGATCGGGCGCACGCTGGCATAGGCCGGCGCCATGAGCGAACCAATACGCCCCGCGCCCAGCACGAGCAGCTCGCTGGCATCGCCACGGGCGAGATACGACGCGCCCAGCGCGGAGGCCGCGGCGGTGCGCCGGGCGGTAATCTGGTCGCCGTCGATCAGCGCGAGATGCTTGCCGGTATCGGCATCGCACAGCAGATAGCTGGCATGCAGACCAGGCATGCCGCGCCGGCCGTTGCCGGGAAACACGCTCACCACCTTGATGCCCATATAACGCTCGGACCACGCCGGCATGAGCAGCAGCGTGCTGTCGTCGGCATTACCGACACCGTGGTGGTGATGGCGCTCGGGCGCATCGCAGCCGGCAATAAAAGCATCGCGCAACGTCGGCACCAGACGATCGAAAGGCAGATTGCGGCGGGCGGTTCGGGCATCCAGGGTCAACATCGGGGCGTTCCAATCGCAATAAATAAATCAGATCTCGCGGGCGGCGCCGGCACACAGGCCGCGTTCATGCGTCCAGCTCCACGGCGGTCAGCGGCACGGCCTGGCAGGTCAGGCACAGATCGTCGCCCAGGGCGTCGGTCGCCACCGCCGTCTGCACGCGCCCGGCCACGAGCGGCAGCGCACAGCTTTCGCACTGGCCGGCCCGGCAACCGCTGGGCAGTTCGATGCCCGCGGCTTCCGCGCTGCTGAGAATCGAGGGCTGGTCGGGCCGCCAGGTAAACGACCGGCCGGAGCGCGTGAGCGTGATGGTCTGGGCGCTCAGCCCGGCGCGCTCGATCGGGGCGGGCGAGGTGAACGCTTCGGAAAATATCTCGAAATCGAACACGCCACGCGCGGCCAGGCATCCGCGCAGCTGGCGCATCATTGGCGCCGGCCCGCACAGATAGAAACGCGCCCGGCGTGCGATCCAGTCTTCCTGGATGAAGCGGTCGTCGATATAGCCGTCGGCGTCGTAGTCGCGCCCGCGCATATCGGTGGCCAGGGCTTCGCTATAGATATGCACGACCTGCAATCGCGCCAGTTCGCGCTCGAGTTGCTCGAGGCGTTGCGCGAAGGCATGGGTCGCGCTGTTGCGATTGGCATACAGCAGATGAATTTCCGGCATGCCCTCGCCGCGCGTCGCAGCCAGCGTTTCCAGCAGCGACAGAAACGGCGTGATGCCAATCCCGCCAGCGATGAGCACGATGGGCGCCGCGTGACGGGTGGGTAGCGTAAACCGCCCCGCCGGCATACGCGCACGCACGATATCGCCTTCGCGCAACGCCTCGTTGATATGGCTGGATACCGTTCCGGCCGGCGCCTGCGGCGTTTGCGCCAGACGTTTAACGCTGATGCGATAGCACGCGGGATGTTCCACCGCCGCGTTGGATAACGAATAGAAACGCCGTGCCTCGCGCCCGTCGGCAAGGGTGAACGACAACGGCAAATGCTGGCCCGGGCGAAAAGCGGGCAACGGCATGCCATCGATGGCGTGAAGATAGACGCTGGCCACGGCCTCGCCTTCGCGCTCGATGGCGGTGACGCGCAACTCGCGAAAGCCGGTCCAGACCGGATCGTTGGCCAGCGCGCGTACGTCACAGCAGGCACTACGCAGAGCGATCGCACCACTCACCGGATCGCGCGCGTCGTCATCCAGAATGGCGTTGAGGTTGAAGCTCTCGGCGCCGCCGATCGGCGCGCCGGGCAGGCCCAGATCGGCACAGCCCTGCCACCAGCCGTAGTCGGCCACCACCACATCATCGGCCAGCGTGCTATCGACCCGGGCGCGCAGGCGTATCGGCCCCAGCGGCCCGTCGAGGGCGACCCATTGCCCATCGACGATAGCGCGCTCACAGGCGGCCGCTTCCGATAACGCGACGCGTGGATCGGGCGAGCGCCGACGCAGCGAACTGATATTGCGGTGCTGGGAATGACAGTAATAGCCATCCTTGGCGGTGGTCAGGCGTAGCGGCAGACGGGCATTCCGCGCGCTTGGTGCGCGTGCTCGCGGTACCGGCGCATAGCCGTGGACGTGCAGGCGTTCGGAATAGAATTCGACGCGTCGCGTGGGCGTGGCAAAACCTGCGACCGCGCCATCATCCAGCCGGCATGCGTACTTGCGCTCGCGGCTATCGACCGGCACGGCCCGTCCGGCCGGCTCGGCCCGCAGCGTGGCCACATCGAGGCCCAGCGGCGCGAGCATGTGATTCCAGCCGGCCTCGATATCGCCGCCGAAGAAGTAATCGGCCATGCCCAGCCGGCAGGCCAGATCCATGGCTACATCGTGGTCGGCACGCG
This sequence comes from Salinisphaera sp. S4-8, assembly GCF_040361235.1. Taxonomy (NCBI): domain Bacteria; kingdom Pseudomonadati; phylum Pseudomonadota; class Gammaproteobacteria; order Salinisphaerales; family Salinisphaeraceae; genus Salinisphaera; species Salinisphaera sp. S4-8. The sequence continues at coordinate 332,188 of NZ_APNF01000003.1, forward strand.
ATTCGCCCCGGGGCGCGACCATGCGCGGGCGCAGCTGGATATGCCCGGCCGCACGGGCGTCGATCTCGAAGCCGGGACGCAGGCCTTCGCGTTCCCAGGGGGTGTTGATGGGCAGCAGAATGTCGGCGAAGGCATTGGTCGGCGTATGAAACAGATCGCAATGCACATGAAATTCCAGCGCTTCGAGCGCAGCCGCGCCGCGCTGCGGATCCGGTTGTGACACCAGAAAATTGCCGCCGAAGCCGAACAGCGCCCGTACGGCATAGGGCGTTGTATCGAGCACGGCCTCGTACACATCGCCCGCCGTCACCCAGCCAGAGGCCGGCGGGCCCAGCGGGCGCTCGGCCAGGCCCAGCGCCTTGGCACGTTGGCCGGGTTCGAGCAGGGAAATATCGTTGATGGTGGCAAGCGGCAATGGCCCGTAAATCCGATTGCCGCCGACCCGATCGAAACTGCCGGTCAGGGCATAGAGGGTGGCGATGGCGCGTTCGGTCTGGGTGGCATTGGCATGCTGACCAATGCCGGTCCAGCCGTGATAGCTCACTGCCGAACCGGCCGCGGCGATCATCTGCGCGGCGCGCACGATATCGCCCGGGGCCAGGCCGGTGGTATCGGCGGTCCGCGTCAGCGTCCATGCCGCGCAGGCATCGCGATAGTGGGCAAACGCCGGCCGCGCCTGGACCGCGCGACCATCGGCCAGGGTCACGTCACAACGCCCGGCGAGCGCCCAATCGGCTGCGGCATCGGCGTCCGGCGGCAGATGGGTGTCCACACACACCGCCGCCTGTGCCGCCTGCGACCAGGCCACAAAGCCCGCGGCGCCCGCCACGATCTGATCCGCGCGTAGAAAACGTCCATTCGCTTCGTCGACGAGCAGGGCCGCATTGCTCCAGCGGCGCACGAAATCGGTATCGATGCGCTCACCGGTGAGCAATAGCCGGGCCAGGCCCAGGGCCAGGGCATCGTCCGTGCCGGGCCGGATCTGCAGCCACAAATCGGCATCGCGGGCATGGGGCGTGGCGCGCGGGTCGATCACAAGCAACGCGCGCGGTGCGTGCGCGTGCTGTTGTTCGGCCAGCCGCGATGCCTGCGCCAGCCACACGCTCGACGGGTTGTGCCCCCACAGAATATTCAGCCGCGCGGCGCCGTAGTCTGCCGTGGGCATGCCGCAGCCAAAGGTGAATTCGTGGGCCACATCCTTGTGCCAGTTGCACAGCTCGGTGGCATAGATGGTGTTCGGGCTGCCGTAGCGGCGGATGAAGCGTTCGACCCAGTCGATACTGTCCGACATGGGCGTACCGCTGGGCGTAGTCACCGAAAAGGCCACGCTTTCAGCGCCGTGGCGATCTCGGTAAACAGCCAGCTTGTCGGCGATTTCGGTTAGCGCCTCATCCCAGCTGATGCGTTGCCAGCCGGGGTCGGCCGCGCCCTTGGGCTGGCTGCGCTTGAGCGGGTAGAGAATACGTTCGCGGCTGTGAACCAGCTCCGGGGCAGCACGGCCCTTGACACAGGTCGCCTGGCCGGTGGGGTGATCGGGGTCGGCCGCGACTGCCACCAGTCGATCGTTTTCGACGGTGTTGAGCGTGCCGCAACGCGAGCGGCACAGCGTGCAATAGCCTGGCAAACGGCGCTTCACCGACGGTATTCCCTGTATTCGAGCCTGTAGAAACCCTACCGGCGTGCGCTCTAAACAATCTAATATGTATTTTCGAGATCAAAATATAGATAAAACCTATACATGAAGCTCCAGCAGTTGCGACATTTTCTGGCGGTGGTCGATACCGGCTCGCTGTCCGAGGCGGCCCAGCGCTGCCATATCTCGCAGCCGTCGATGTCGGCATCACTGCAACGCCTGGAAGAAGATGTCGACAAGCAGCTGTTCATTCGCCATGCCCGCGGGCTCACGCCCACCGACAGCGGCCGACGCCTGCAGCAGTACGCCACGCGTATCCTGCAAACCGTCGAAGAGGCACGGCTGAACCTCGACGACGAACCGGAAAACCTCACCGGGCACCTGCGGGTAGGCGTGACCGAAACCATCTCGGCCTATCTGCTGCCGCGCCTGCTGCGCTGGCAACAGACCATGCTGCCGGGACTGTCGGTCACTTATATCGAAGACGATATCGCCGGCATGCAGCGACGCGTGAAAAACGGCGAACTCGACCTGGGCGTGATGGTCACCGACAACATCGCGCCCGATCCGGCCTTGCGTTGCGACGTGTTGTTTTCCTCGCCGCGCCGGCTCTGGCTGAGCCCCGGCCATGCGTTATTGAAAAAAGAACGGATCACGCTGCACGACGTGGCCGCCTACCCGTTCGTGCTGCTGGAAATGGACGAACACGTGGCCACCTGGAAACGCTACTGGCGCGATAGCCCGGTGTTGCCCGAGATCGTATTCCAGAGCCATTCGATCGAGGCCGTGCGCAGCATGGTCGGGCGTAATGTGGGCATTACCATCCTCTCGGATCTGATCTTTCGACCCTGGACGCTGGACGGCGAACATCTATCGCGGCGTACGCTGGATGCCGACGTGCCCGGCATGGATATCGGCGTAATCCGCGTCGAGGCCAGCGACAGCGCGGGCCTGCAGGCTTTCGTGGACATGCTCTATCACCACCTGCGCCGCAACGCCCTGCTCGAACAGTCGCACTGACGCCGAACGTATTCGCAGGGCCAAAGGCCGCAGCGGCGACGCGCAGGCAAGCGGCCCGCCGAACCGGCCGGGGCCAGTCTTGTGGTTTTCTCATACCCTCGAGCGCCGGCATGGGCGCGCGTGCATACAATTCAGCCCTCACCCGGCCGCCGGTTCGTTACCGCTCCCCCATCAGCCATTGCCTGAATGCCGCAACCGCCGGGCGCGCGTTATCGCCGGGGCTTGAATCGCAGACTTGCCCGGGACGGTCGAACGGGCGCTCTTCCCAGCGCTTCAATCGTCCTTCAACAACCGGCGCAAGACCTTGCCCGCCGGCGTGGCCGGCAGCTTATCGATCAGGGCAATCTGACGCGGGTACTTGTAGGCCGCCATGTGCTCCTTGGCCCAGTCGATCAGCTCGGCCTCGCTGACCTTGCCCTGGTACTCGGGCTTGAGCACCACGAACAGCTTCACCGTCTCGCCACGCTGATCGTCCGGTATGCCGATGGCCGCGGACTGGGCGATGGCCGGGTGGTCCAGCATTAGCGCTTCCACGTCCTCCGGGAACACGCTGTAGCCGGAACACTTGATCATTTCCTTGATACGACCGGTGAAGAACAGGTAGCCCTCCGCGTCAAGGTAGCCCACATCGCCGGTGTACACGGCGCCGTCGCGCAGGGTTTGGGCGGTGGCCTCGTCGCGCTTCCAGTAGCCCTTGAACACCGCTTTATTGCGCACCACGATTTCGCCGCTTTGCCCGGGCGCGCATTCGGTGCCGGTTTCGGTATCGACGATGCGGATTTCGTTTTCCGCCATGGGCACGCCGCAACTGCCCCACTTGATTCGATCCTTGGGCATGAAGGTGTCGGAGGTATGGGTTTCGCTCAGGCCGTAGGCCGCTTCGTGGGTCTGGCAGCCGGTGAGCGCCTTCCATTCATCGGCCAGTTTCTCGGTGAGCGGAATGCCGAAACTGGTGCAGGGGTTGTTGGTCAGCGAGGTCAGGTCCCGTTGCGTCACGCCCGGCAGGTCGAGGATGGCGCGCAGCATGGGCGCGATGCTGTACCAGTTGCGTACCCGGTAGCGCTCGATGGCATCCACGGTGGTGGCCGGATCGAAGCGCGCCAGGATCACCAGGGTCTGGCGGGCATACACCGGCTGGTAAACGCCGAAGTTCATGCCGGCGATATGACACAGCGGCGCGATGCCCAGGCTCACGGTGTCCTCGCTCATGCGATTGGCGGTGAACGACACCGCCATCTTGAACAGGCTGGAGCCGTAGCTGAGCATGGCGCCCTTGGGCCGGCCGGTGGTGCCGGAGGTGAAGGTCATCAGCCCCACGCCGTTCCAGAGATCCACCGGTTCGAAGCGCTGCAACGGCGCGGTGTGACTCAGGATCGCCTGCAGATCGTCGGTGTCCGCCGGCGCCGCGGACGGCTCGCCCAGCAACTCCTTGGGCACGGTCAGCGTGGGTTGCTCCGGCAGATAGTCGCCGTAGGCGGTGCTCACCACCGTGGCCAGCGTCGGCACCTGGTCGCGCACCTCGGCGACGATTGAATACAGATCCCGGGCCACCACCAGCGCCTTGGTCTCCGCGTTGCTCAACTGATAGGCCACCTCGGCGGCTTTGTACTGCGGGTTCACCGGCGTCACCATGGCACCCAGCGCCTGCACCGCGTAGTGGGCAAAGATGTACTGCGGGCAGTTCTGCATGAACAACGCCACCCGGTCGCCGGCGCCCACGCCGTTCTCGCGCAGATGCGCCGCCAGCCGCCGCACCGCGTCGCCGACCTGGCCCCAGGTGATCTCGGTGCCGTAGTAAATATAGGCGACCCGATCCGGCACCTCCTCGGCGTGCTGGAACAGATATTCGTGCAGCGGCTTCTCGCCACGCAGATAGGAAACACTCTCTCCGGCCCAGACGGAACCGGGTACCGGCACCGGCTCAAAACCGGTCGCAGAAACGGTGGACATCTTTGTTCTCCTTGATTCTTATAACCTTTGGCACGCCTCACTGGAGAGTCCAGAACCACTTCCCAGCCCAAACGCGAAATCAACCATGCCCGCGCGCCGTCGGGTCCAAAGCCGTACGCAGGGATTCCCCCAACGCATTGAACGCCACCGCCGTGATCATGATGATCAGCCCCGGCGCATACATCTGCTCCGGCACCAGGGACATATACAGATAACCCCGCGCGATCATGGCGCCCCAGCTCACGTCCGGCGGCTGCACCCCCAGACCCAGGAAGCTCAAGCTGGCCTCGGCCAGCAACGCCACCGCCAGCAGCAAGGTGCTCTGCACGATCACCGGCTGGATCGCATTGGGCAAAACATGACGGCCCAGCAGACGCAACGGCGAAGCGCCGAAGCAGCGCGCCGCGTCCACGTACAACTCCTGGCGCACCACCAGCGTTCGGGCACGGATCAAGCGCGCGATCTGCGGCGCGAACACCAGCCCCACGGAAAACATGGCGTTGGTCAGACCGATGCCCATGGCACCGGTCACCGCCACTGCCAGAATGATCGCCGGGAACGACAGGAAGGTATCGATCAGGCGGCTGATGGCCACGTCGGTCCAGCCCCCCACGAAGCCGGCGATCAGGCCAAGGGGAATACCCAGCAACAGCGCCACCCCCACCGCCAGCAAGGCGGCGTACAAGGAATTAGCGCCGCCGTGGATCAACCGGCTGAGCACGTCCCGGCCCAGATCGTCGGTGCCCAGCCAGTGGGCCGCCGACGGCCCTTCCAGCATGTGCTCCAGATCCTGCTGGGCCGGGTCGTAGGGCGCCACCCAGGGGGCCAGCAGGGCGGTGCCGAGAATCAGCACCAGCACCAGCAAACTCAAAGCGGCACGGGGATCGCCGCGCAGACAGCCGAGCACCCGCCGGGCCAGGCCCGGTTCAGGGTGGTGGCCGACGCGGGCGGAAGAAACGATGACGTTCATGCGTGAATCCTCGGGTCAAGCACGGTGCAGGCCAGGTCGGTGCACAGATTCACCAGAATCACCGTCACCACCATGGCGAGCACCGCGCCCTGCACCACCGGGAAGTCCCCTTGCAGCACCGCGTTGACGATGGAACTGCCAATGCCGGGAATGGCGAACACCGCTTCCACCACCACGGTGGCGGCGAGAATCTTGTTGAACAGCAGGCCGATCACGGTGAGCAGATTGACGCTCACGTTCTTGAGGCCGTGTTTCCAGAGAATGCGCGCCGGACTCAGGCCCTTGGCGTGCAGCGTGCGCACATGCTGGGAGGACTGAATCTCCACCAGGGAACCGCGCAGCTGCCGGGCTACTTCGGCGATGCCGTTGGTGCACAGCGCCAGCGCCGGCAGGGTGGCGTACCAGAGCGCGCCGCTGAAGTCCTCCGTGGGCGACACGAAGCCGGTGGCGGGAAACCACTGCAGCCCCAGGGCCAGGAACAGCACCAGGATCATGCCGAACCAGAAATTGGGCACCGCCACGCCCAGGGAGGCGGCGCCCATGATGGTGCTGTCCAGGGGCGAACCGGCGCGGGTGGCGGCGACAATGCCCAGCGGCACGCCCACCAGCACCGACAGCAGCACCGCGTACACCGCGATCAGCAAGGTGTTGGGGAAGGTGCGCGCGATGGTTTGCGCCACCGGTTCACCGGACAGCAGCGACGCGCCCAGTTCACCCTGGGCGGCGTGGCCAAGCCACTGGCCGTACTGCACCAGGAACGGCTGGTTCAGGCCGTAGGCTTCACGGATCTGTTCGATGCGCTCCATGGAGGCGTTTTCGCCGGCCAGAGTCACGGCCACGTCGCCAGGGATCAGCTGCATCAGGCAGAACACGATAAAGGTGGCCAGCACCAGAATCGGCAGGGACTGCAGCAGACGTGCCGCCACCATGCGCTGTTTGACGCGGTTGGCCACGGGGTCAGCCCTTCAGCGAAACGCTGTTGAATTTGGGCTTGCCGAGCAGGTTGTTGCGCAGGTTTTGCACCTTGTCGTTGGTGGCAACGATGCTTTCCCGGAACGCCAGCGGCACCACCAGGGCGTCTTCCATCACCAGCCGCTGCACCTTGGCCAGGGCCTCCTTGCGGGTGGCCAGGTCATCGCTGCTGCGTGACGCCAGCAGCGCCTCGGCGAAGCCTTCCGGCGGCGCCTTGTCGCCGGCGTTGAAGTAGGACTCCTGGTTGTACATCAGCGAATAACTGAGACTCGGGTCCGGCCGGCCGGTCCAGGCCGACAGCAGCAGATCGCCCTGCTTCTTGGCGAAGTATTCCGCCGACATGTCGGCGATGGTGCCGGTGCGAAAGCGGCCCTTGATGTTGGCACGGGCGAACTGCGCCAGCAGCAGCTCCTGCATCTGCACCGAGGACTGGTCGTTGTAGCCGCGCATGTCCAGGGTCACACCATCGGCGTAGCCGGCTTCCTTGAGCAACGCCCGGGCCTTGTCCGGATCGTGGGGATACAGCTCGGCGGTTTGCGCGTCGTAGGCCCAGTGGGACTTGGGCAGATTCATATAGGCGGCTTCACCGGAGCCGGCCATGGCGCCGCGAATAAAGGCATCCCGGTCCACGGCGTAGTTCAACGCCTGGCGCACGCGGCGGTCCGCCAGGGTGTCCCGGGACATGTTCAGATAGAGCTGATAGCAGTACACCGTGGAGCCGATCACGCCATGCAGGGTGGGCATTTTTTCCGCCAGCGGTTTCTGGCGGCCGTCCAGGTGGTAGGCCAGATCCGCCTGGCCGGACATCACCGCCCGCAGGCGGGTAGCGCTGTCAGTGATGATCGAGAAGGTAATGCCGGCCAGACTCGGTTTATCGGTGCCGTGGTAATTGTCGAACGCGGTCACGCTGATTTCGCTGCCGTCGTTCCACTTCTCGAATTTCATGAAGCCGGTGCCCACCGGGGTGCGATCCACCCGGTTGTCGTTGGCCTGCAGGGCCTTGGGCGACACCATCATGCCGGCCCGGTCGGAGAGGATCAGCGGCAGCGCGGTGTCCGGGTTTTTCAGATGCAGGGTAACGGTGTGCTCGCCGTTCACGGTGACCTGATCCACCGAGCCCAGATCCGAGCGGATATTGGAAAACTCGGCGGTGCGGCTGCGGTCCAGGTTGGTTTTCACCGCCTCGGCGTTGAACGGCGCGCCGTCATGGAAGGTGACGCCCTTACGCAGATGCAGCACCAGGGTTTTCGGATCGGTGAACTCCCAGCTTTCCGCCAGCCCGGGCTCGGCCTTCAGACTGTCGAAATCCCACGTCACCAGGGTGTCGTAGATCGGAAACAGAAACACATGATCCGAGCCGGAGCCGCCGGTGGCCGGGTCCAGGCTGGACGGATTGGAGTTGGCGCCCACCCGCAGCACGGCGCCACCCCGCGCCCACAGTTTTGCCGGCGCGCCCAGGGCGCCCACCACCAGGGCGCCGGACAGGTAACCGAGAAAGGCCCGTCGGGAGACGGCGTGGCCGCCCACATCAAGGGTATCGTCGTCCGGATGCCGGGGTTGCTTGGGCTCTGACTTCATGTTCATAGGGCTCTCCTCGAGTTTTGTTGTTTTGTTCGGAAAAAACCGGTCACTCAGGCGATCAGACGGGGCCGGCGAAATGGCAGGCCACGTGGTGGTCCGGTGCCACCTCACGCCATGCCGGCACCTGCTCGGCACAGCGCGTTTCGGCGCGCGGGCAGCGGGTGCGGAACGGGCAGCCCGACGGCGGATTCAGCGGGCTGGGGATTTCGCCCTGCAAACGGATGCGGCGGCGGTGGTCGCGCTGACCACTGGGCAGCGGCAACGGCTCCGCCGACAGCAGCGCCTGGGTATAGGGATGCAGGGGCTGTTCGCAGACTGCCTCCGTGGGCCCCTGCTCCATCATCCGGCCCAGGTAGAGCACGCCCACCCGGTCGCTGACATGGGACACCACCGAGATGTCGTGGGTGATAAAGGCATAGGTGATGCCGAACTCGTCCTGCAGGTCGGCGAACAGATTGAGAACGTCGCCGCGAATGGAGACGTCCAGGGCCGCGACGACCTCGTCGCAAACGATGAAGCGCGGCCGCAGGGTCAGGGTGCGGCCAATATTGACCCGCTGCTTCTGACCGCCGGACAGCTCATGGGGGTAGCGGCGGCCGATCTCTGGCGCCAGGCCTACCCGTTCCATGGCCTCGTCGGCCACCCGGCGGCGCCCGGCGCGGTCCCCATCGCGCAGAATATCCAGCGGCTCCATCACCGATTGGGCAATGGTCATGCGTGGGTTCAGGGCGGCATGGGGGTCCTGGAAGATGATCTGGTGATCGCGCCGCTGCCGCCGGCGCTCGGCCCGGTTCAGGGACGAAGGCTCCCGGTCGTCGTAGAACAGGCGACCGCCGCTGAGTGGCTGCAGGCCCGCGAGAGCCCGGCCCAGGGTGGTCTTGCCGGAGCCGGATTCGCCGATCAGACCGAAGGTTTCGCCGGCGCGGATGTCGAAGCTCACATCCTCCACGGCCCTGACGGTGCCGGCGCGGGTGGGAAAGTGCACGCGCACCCGGTCAGCTCGCACGCCGGCCCCGTTGGCGGCCCGGGGCGTCAGTCGTGCGTTCATGGTGTCACCGCTCCGGGCAGTGTGAGTTCGGCGCCGCGCCAGCAGCGCGCCAGGCGTTCGGTGTCCAACTCACGCAGCGATTGGCTCTGCTCACAGCCGTCGGCAGCATGGGGGCAACGGGCCTGGAAGCGACAGCCCGCGGGCATCTGCCCCGGCGCCGGCACGCGCCCAGGAATGGAAGGCAGCCGGCCGCCCCGCTCGCACAGCCCTGGCAGGGAGCGCAGCAGCCCGGAAGAGTAGGGATGCGCCGGGCGGCGCAGCACGGTGTCCACCGGGGCGCTTTCCACCACCTCGCCAGCGTACATGGTGAGCAGCCGCGAGCAGGTTTCGGCCACCACGCCCAGGTCGTGGGTGATGAACAGCAGGGCGGCGCCGGTGGTGTCGCTGAGTTCCCGTAACAGGTCGATGATCTGCGCCTGCACGGTGACATCCAGGGCGGTGGTGGGTTCGTCGGCGATTACCAGCTTGGGGCGACAGATCAGTGCCATGGCGATCATCACCCGTTGCCGCATGCCGCCGGAGAACTGATAGGGGTAATCGTCCAGGCGTAGGTGCGGCGACGGAATGCCCACATCCTCCAGCGCGGCCACGGCGCGCTCGCGGGCTTCGCGGCGGCTTACCTTTTCATGGGCGCGCAAGGTTTCGGTGAGTTGTTCGCCGAGGGTGAATACCGGATCCAGGGCGCTCATGGGCTCCTGGAAGATCATGCTGATGTCGCGCCCGCGCAGGCGGCGCAACTCGCGGGCCGGCATCTTCAACAGGTCGCGGCCCTGGAACAGGATCTCGCCGCGCACCCGGGCGGTGCGTTCCGGCAGCAGGCCCAGCAGGGCGAGTCCGGTAACGGTCTTGCCGCAGCCGCTTTCGCCCACCACCCCGACCCGTTCGCCGTGGCCCACGGTAAACGACACATCGCGGGTAATGGCGGTCTCGCCGTCGCCGTGGGCGAAAGCGATGTTCAGATTGTTCACCGCCAGCAGAGGCTGGCCGACGGCACTCTCCCGGTACCGATCTGGCCGGTCTTGCTCGTGCGCCATGATTTATCTCCGTTCGAGCACATCCACGGTCGGCCTCTTCAGGGGCCGAAGGAAATTATTGTTATGCGTTGCCGTAAGCGGCGGTGACGGTGTCGATTACCGCCTGGTAATGGTCGAGCAGTTTGTTCAGGCCGCTGTTCTGGGTGAGCAGGGAGCCGAAATACCAGAGCGGCGTGATCAGCATCACCACCTGGCGTACCGGCGTGTCCGGGCGTAGTTCACCGCTGCCGATGGCCAGCTTCACAGAATGGGACACGTAGTCCTCGAAGTGCCGCGACATGTCTGAAATGCCTTCCTGGATTCGCTCTGGAATCAGGTGCCGCTCGAAGCGCGCCCGCGCCGACAGGCTCCAGGGGTTGCGCCCCTTCTCATTGTCATTGAACTCGTAAAAGCGGTGTTCGCAATCCGCGGCCACCAGGCCGATGCGTTCCGCCAGGGTCAGCCCCGGTTGCGCCCAGGTGTGCTGGAACTGCTGCTCCAGGTCATCGAAGGTTTCCTGGAACACCGCCTCGATCAGCGCCGCCTTGTTGCCAAAGTGGTAATGCAGGTTGGCGCGGGTGGTGTTCACCACCTCGGCGATGTCGCCGTAGCTGACGTCGCTGAGCCCGCGCTGGATAAACAGCGCCCGGGCGGCGGTCTTGATCTGGTCCTTCATGGGCGGCTGACCAAGCTGGGATTTCTTTTCCGGTCGGGCCACGCCGGCCTCCTGTACAGGGCAGTTTGAAAGTCAATGCTGACTAATCTGCAAGTAAATAAAACAGGAGTCAATACTAATTGACGTGCAAGTCAGTATCTCGCTATCTTGCCGGCCATCAATAAGAAACGGACCACCGCCATGCCCCGTAAACTGCTGATCGCCAACCGCGGCGAAATCGCCGTGCGCATTGCCCGCGCCGCCGCCGACCTGAACATCGCCACCGTGGCGGTCCACCCCGCCGACGATGAACGCGCCCTGCACACCCGCGTGGCCGATCAGGCGGTGGCCCTGGCGGGACGGGGCGCCGCCGCCTACCTGGACGGCGAGCAGTTGGTGAAAGTGGCGCTGGAGACCGGCTGTGACGCGGTGCACCCGGGCTACGGTTTTCTCAGTGAAAGCCGTGAGTTCGCCGAGCGCTGCCAGCAGGCCGGGCTTACCTTCGTGGGGCCCACCCCGGAGGTGCTGGCTCTGCTCGGTGATAAGGCCCGCGCCCGGGTGCTGGCGGAGGAATGCCAGGTGCCGGTGGTGCCCGGCACCGGGGCTGACACTACCTTGGAGCAGGCGCAGGCGTTCCGTGATGGTCTCGGCGACGACGCCACGGTGATCGTCAAGGCCATCGCCGGTGGCGGCGGCCGGGGCATGCGCATCGTCGGGCCCGGCGATGACCTGGCCGAGGCGTTCAAGCGCTGCGAAGCCGAGGCACAAGCCGCGTTCGGCAACGGTGCTCTCTACGTGGAGCGGTTTATCGACCGCGCCCGGCACATCGAAGTGCAGGTGGTGGGTGATGGCGGTGACACGCCGGTGCACCTGTGGGAACGCGAATGCAGCCTGCAGCGCCGTAACCAGAAGCTGGTGGAGATCGCACCGGCGCCGACCCTGTCCGAGACCACCCGGGAAAAGCTGCTGGAAGCGGCCCTGCGGCTGGCGGCCCGGGTTGGCTACCGGGGCCTGGGCACCTTTGAATTCCTGGTGGACGCGGACGAAAGCCGGTTCGCCTTTATCGAGGCCAACCCGCGCCTGCAGGTGGAGCACACCGTCACCGAGGAAGTCACCGGCGTGGATCTGGTGCAGACACAACTGAAGATCGCCGGCAGCGCCTCGCTGGCGGACGTAGGTCTGAGCCGCGATGCGGTGCCGGCGCCCTCCGGCTTCGCCGTGCAACTGCGCATCAATATGGAAACCATGGACGCCAGCGGCGAGGCACGCCCCGCCGGTGGTACCCTGGCCACCTTCGAGCCGCCTTCCGGCCTCGGCGTCCGCGTGGATACCTTCGGCTATCGGGGTTATCGCACCAGCCCCCATTACGACTCCCTGCTGGCCAAGCTGATCGTGCACGGGCGCGGCGACTACGCCACCGCCGTGCGCCGTGCCTACCGGGCCCTGTGCCAGTTCCGTATCGAGGGGGTGGACACCAACATCGGCTTCCTGCAGAACCTGCTGCAACGGGATGAGGTGGTGGACAACAGGGTGTACACCCGCTTCGTGGACGACCACATGGCCGAGCTGGTGAACGGCGGTGAGCATCCGTCCTTGCACTTTGGCGAGGCCGGTGGCGAACAGGAAACCCAGGGGCCTTCGGTCCAGGCGCCGCCGGGCACCGAAGCCGTGGTCACGCCGATGCAGGGGGTGGTGGTGGAATGGCTGGTGGCCGAGAGCGACAGCGTCCGCGAAGGCCAGCCGGTGGCCTTCGTGGAAGCCATGAAGATGCAGCACCGGGTAGAAGCGACCACCAGCGGTACCGTGCGCCGGATCACCTTCGCGGTGGGTGACGCGGTGGCCGCCGGTGATCCGCTGCTGTTTATCGAGCCCGGCGAGGTGGCGGTGGGCGCCGATGCCGAAGAAGAAGAGATCGACCTGGACCACATTCGCCCGGACCTGGCCAAGCTACAGGCCCGGGAAGCCCTGCTGCGCGACGAGAACCGCCCGGACGCGGTGGCGAAACGGCGCAAGACCGGCCAGCGCACCGCCCGGGAAAACGTGGCGGCGGTGGTCGATGAGGGCAGCTTTATCGAATACGGCGCCTTTACTTTCGCCGCCCAGCGCGCCCGCCGGGAGGTGGACGACCTGATCACCAATACCCCGGCGGACGGCATGATCACCGGCATCGGCGCGGTCAACGGTGACCTGTTCGATGAGACAAAAAGCCGCTGCGCGGTGCTGGCCTACGACTACACCGTGCTGGCCGGCACTCAGGGCACCATGAACCACAAGAAGACCGACCGCATTCTGCAGGTGGCGGAGCAGCAGAAGCTGCCGGTGATCTTCTTCGCCGAGGGCGGCGGTGGCCGCCCCGGCGACACCGACAACGCCACCAAGGTGGCCGGCCTGGACGGCCCCAGCTTCCTGCAATACGCCCGGCTCAGCGGGCTGGTGCCGCGCATTGCCGTGGTGTCCGGCCGCTGCTTCGCCGGCAACGCGGTGCTGGCGGGCACCAGCGACATCCTGATTGCCACCGAGAACGCCTGCATCGGCATGGCCGGCCCGGCGATGATCGAAGGCGGTGGCCTGGGCGTGTTCAAGCCGGAGGAAGTGGGGCCGGTATCCGTGCAGCGCGCCAATGGCGTGATCGACTGCGTGGTGAAGGACGAACCGGAAGGCGCTGCCCTGGCGAAAAAACTGATGGGTTACTTCCAGGGCACGGTCACCGACTGGACCTGTGAAGACCAGCGCTGGCTGCGCCGGTCGGTGCCGGAGAACCGGCTGCACGCCTACGACATGCGCGATCTTATCCGCGTGCTGGTGGATACCGATTCCACCGTGGAACTGCGCCAGGATTTCGCGCCCGGCATGATCACCGCCCTGGTGCGCATCGAGGGCCGGCCCCTGGGGCTGATCGCCAACGATCCCAAGGTGCTGGGCGGTGCCATCGACGCCGCCGGCGCCGACAAGGCGTCCCGCTTCATGCAGCTTTGCGATGCCTTCGGCATTCCCCTGGTCAGCCTGTGCGACACCCCGGGCTTCATGGTCGGCCCCTCCGAGGAAGAAACCGCCATGGTGCGCCGCACCTGCCGCCTGTTCGTCACCGCCGCCAGCCTCACCGTGCCGCTGCTTTCCCTGGTCACCCGCAAGGGCTACGGGTTGGGCGCCCAGGGCATGACCGGCGGCTCCTTCCACGCGCCCATGTTCTGCGCCTCCTGGCCCAGCGGTGAGTTTGGCGGCATGGGCCTGGAAGGGGCGGTGAACCTGGCCTACAAGAAGGAGCTGGCTGCCCAGGAAACCCCGGAAGCCCGGGAGGCCCTGTTCAAAAAACTGGTGGACAAGCTCTACGAGCGCGGCGAGGCGCTGAGCATGGCCGCCGCCCTGGAAATCGACGCGGTCATCGACCCGGCGGACTCCCGCGACTGGATTCTGCGCGGCCTGCGCGCCACCCCGCCCGGCGGGCTGGAGCCCATCGCCGGCAAACGCCGGCCGATGATCGACACCTGGTAAGCAGCGGCCGGACCTTCTCGAAAATCGAGTTCCATATACTGTCCCCGGATCACCTCTGTCCCCGGATCACGCATATACTGTCCCCGGATCACGAGTTCCATATACTGTCCCCGGATCAGACCGGATCACACGGATCACACGGATCACAATGACTAACGCGATCAGCGCAGTTAGATATGAAATGACCAGCACAGCTATAACGATCTTTCCAGAAACTGCCATTACGCCCAACGCCTAAGCCCAGTTGCCGCCGGAGCGGCCGCAGGCTGCGCAGGGAACCCAAAGCGCGGCAGCGTTTTGGGCGGTCAACTGTAGCGTTTCGTTATGCGAACTTCTGAAATGCTTCTGCCGCCGAAACCATTCCCCAGACGAATGCGCCATATGAAGACAAACCTAAAACGATTGAAGTTATGTTCAGACCGAAGCCAACTTTGACTGACCAAGCTCGTTCTGAGTTGTAAAACCATTGGCTTAAATACGTGAAACCGGAAACGATTGCTATGGCTAATACCCCAATCGAAAACGGTAAAAGCACATCGGCAAAGAGCGCCACAAAGTTCGGCTTCGACGTAGCTAGATGACCTAAGAACGCAAGCAGAGCAACCGCCGCTCCGCCATTAAGCAAGAATGACGTTCGGATAGCATTTTGGCCAGAACTAATGACCGAACGGAACATTTCGAGTTGCGCTGCATTCTGGCTCTTCGTGTGCTCAATGTACTGTTGTAATTCGGCTTCGTACTGCGCGAGACGCGCAGCATCTAGATCGCCGGGTGGCGACTGAATTACATCATCCAAATAGTGAATCAAGTCACGGCAAGCGATTACGTCAGTTCCCTGGCTTTCGATTCTTTGGATCGTCGCGCGTAACTGGGTGGCGAAGTTTTCGACGCTCAATTCACACTCCTCGTATAACGCTCAGCATCACCGGCGGCGCGCAGCGCCGTCCGCTGCATGCTGTTGTTAGGTGACATGTTCAGCGGACCAACGTCGCCATGCGTTCTGGAAACGGGCGACCACATCAGGAAGCACTCCTTCTTCGAGAGACAGGTTAGCGGCCGGATCGAGCGATGCGAGTTCGCCCAGCAGACTAAAGAAGGCCTCGAGCTCATTTGGACCCCAGGCCCGCCCCATTCGGTAGTCGAGAGCTAGCTGATCCGCGAACACGAAGACGCCCAAGTCGGGGACAGCAGCGCTCCGGGACTGGACCCCACCGAGGACTACGTGAAACGCCTCGGCCTCGCCGGAAGCAACGAGCGCCGCGGCATCGGAGACGAAGTCCAGCGAGCCTTCGGCGTCATGGGTCTTTGACCAGAAATAAGCCTTGTCGCTGACCACTCGAGCGGCGCGTCCGCGAAGCAGCGCGTATCCGGCGCCCGTGGCTGCCGGGTCCCGGTAGTCGACACGAACCTCGGGAAGCGAGCCGTCGTCGGTATCGAAGAGGTCGCGAAGCTCGTTCCAAAGCCAAGGGGTCACATTCATACCGCTTAACGCCGAAGCTCAGTTGCCGGCCGAAGCGCGGCAGCGCTTTGGGCGATCAACTGCAGTGCCCAGTTAGGTGTCATCTATATAGCCGAACGCACGGCCACGTAAAATTGCATGAGCGCTACTCTGCCATGCGAGATCCAATTTTTTAACTCTCCAGCCAAAGTAAAGCGCCACCAAGAACGACACTATGAGCATAGAATAAGTGGTATACAGAAAGAGCCTCAGCCAAGACACAGAATCAGTCACAAAAAGCAGCTCAAATAGTGCGAGAACAAACCCGAAAAATACTATAAAAAATGATATTGCTATATTACATATTAGCTGCCGTGTTCTTTCAGCCTCGATTTCAGTACTTCTGAAATGGATGAACGCATAAATGTCTGCTCTTCGAGCGGGACTTGTCGCTTTATCTAAAACCTCAGTTGCGAGATGCTTACCATCGTCTGCAGCCTCTCTTACCTCGGCAACATTTCTTCGCAACCAAATTTGAAGCTTCCATAACCAAGTAGCTCCAAAAGCCACACCGCTCAAGACACCAAACCAGTTTGAAAGAACCGATATTTCCATAGGAATTACGAAGAGACCTAACACCAAATATACGAACGATCCTAGATATAGCGCTTAAAGCACTTTCCGCGTAGCAATAAAACAGCGCCCGACTTACCAAGTTTGGGAGTGGCCTGCCCGCTGCTATGCGAATTCGCGGCTTGGCCGATTAGATATTCAGTGCTTAGAGCCTTCACCACTCCGGAATCGCCCGCTCACTCAACACCACGGGATTCCCCGCCGCATCGTACCGCGTCAGCTCCTGGCCCACGCCGGCACCGCACGAACGTGGCATTGATGACGCCGTTCGATTCGGCGAAGCATTCTTCCTTCAAGCGCGGCGCGATGGTGATCCATTGCGGCTGGCTGTTGATCAGCGGCTGCATGGCGGCCTGGCCGAGGCCGTTGCCAAAGCTGCTCACGGGACGTCCGGTGGGTCAGCCCCTTCCGGAAAATTCAGCTCGGCATCGACGACGCGATCGAACGTCCAGCCGGTCGTGAAGGAAAACGGACGGCCGGCCTCGGCGACGCGCTGGTTGCAGGCTTGCTGGCTGCCGCTCGATGCCATGCCGGCACGGCCCGCGCCCATGTCGATGGCGTCACTGACGACGCCGAAGTCCAGCCGCACCTCTTGTAGCGGGGACACGTTGTCGACCCCGGGGTCGCCGGGACCGGCCACCGCGAAGTGATCCGATGCGAAAGCCTGTTGCAACGGGGCGTACGCGAAATCGATTGCATTCTTTGCGGCTGCGGACGCAAAGGTGTCGATATCGATCGGCAGCGGCGGCTCGAATTCGAGCCAGACCGTGCAATGCGTCGGATTATCGGCGGCCGGAATCTCGATGCCGTACCGGTATTCCTTGAAAAAAATCAGCGAGGCGCCGCGTTCGCCGAGTGCCACGTCACTGGTGTGGCCGTCGACCGTGATCCCGCGCGGCCAGTTTTCGCGTGCGTCGTGTAGCCCGTCGAAAATCGCGCGTATCGCATCACGCTGGCTGTCGTCGAGGTCATCAACGAACGTCAGCCGCAGACGGTAACGATGGCTATAGAACGTCGTCCCCGGGTTGGACTCGCTCTGATGGGGTATTTCGACCGGCTCCATCGACTCGATACGCAGGCGACCGAACTCGCCGAATTGGTCCTCCAGCGAGGAGCGCAGGGTATCTGGCAGGGCGCGCATACCGCCGTTGAGCGGATCGTGCTCGCCGAACTCGAGCACGGCCGTGCCGCCAGGCTGGTTACAGCCGGTCAACAGCACCGAACCCACGACACACACAGCGGCGACGCCCCGTACCCAAACCGATGTCATTGACTAACCCATTGACCTGAAAGCGGCATTAGCACGCCGAGAAAGCACGCAATCTTACACTCGCTTTTTTCCCGATTGTATCGCCCGGCGTAGCGCCGGCCGCGCCGACGCGGCACTATGCGTACCGCCATGACCGCACCAATCCCGCCCGACACGAAAAAACCGGCCGTAGCGCCCGCGCGTATCGGGCATCTCTGGCGACACATCTGGGCGGCAACCTGGCGCTTCGCACTCGCCGGCCCGCCGATCGGCACCGCGCTGTTCATACTGCCGATGCTGCTGCTATCGAGCCTGGATGTATCGATTCGTGCCGACGAGGTGATCGGCAGCTGGCTGTTTTTCTCGATCTTCGCCTATGCCTTTGCCGGCCCTGCCGCGGCCATCGCGGGGGCGGTCTTCGGCTGGCTGAAGTACGCCACAGGGCATACCAGCCGCTGGGGGCTCGGCGCGCTCGCCGGCACGCTCGGCTGGCTCGTGCAGATTGGCGCTACGGCATTGTGGAAAACCGATATCGGCGAGTTGAACGCAGTACTCTTTCTGCCCATCGCCCTGATCGCCGGCGCTATCTGCGGCCGGCTGTTCGGCCAGCGCGAAACGCCCGCAGAACAAACGCCATGATCGCCGCTACGCAATCGCCCGATCGCAAGCGCCGGCGGACCGGCACCGCGCTCTGGCTGGCGCTGACGCTGCTGGTGGCCATCGCACTGACGGCCTGTAACACTGATGGCCGCGCGCCATCAGATGTCGCGATGATGCCCTGGCGTAGCGACGCCGGAACATTCGGTTTCGTCACGGCCGACGGCCAGCGCCAGCTCGTCGCGCCGCGCTTTGCCGATGCCCGGCCCGGCGCGCATGGCTATGCGCCGGTCGCCGCCGACAACGGCCAATGGGGCGTGGTGGATGCCACCGGTCGCAACGTGCTCGCCCGCGACCATGCCGCGCTCGAACTCATCGACACAGGCAAGGCCGCGCTGGTGGTCACCAAGACCGAATACAACGCCTGGTGGCGTTTCTGGGACTGGCGAGTGCTGCCCGATTACAACATCATCAGCACTTCGCATTCCGGGCCGTGGCTGGTGACCTATGTCCCGCGTGCGGTCTGGCGGGTCATCAATCCGGCGACCGGCGAGACACTCGTGCGACGCGACCGAGCCGATCGCGGCATCACCGGTGATGGCTACTGGCGCGACGGCTGGCAGCCCGAGCGCCAACGCCCGGAGGATCTGTGGATCGGCCACTGGCCGGACGGCGCCGTGGTCATCGACGAAACGCTCTACGCGACCCGGACCGACACGGCCCGCTTCGAGCGGATCGCCGAGGGTATTCGCACGCGGCTGGCCGACGGCAGTTTCCTGCAACGGGCCGAAGCCGATACCGATCGCCGCGTCGATGCCACGGGCCGGCCCGTGAACGATCATCGTTATACCGAACGCCGTCGCGCCGTGCTCGAAGACGCCCACGGTCAATCACTCATGCTGGTGCGCGAACATACATTCGAGGACGAAAACGGGCGCTTCTATCTGCTGCCCGACCTCGACAAGCCCCTACCCACCACGCTGGCCGATTTCGTGTTCGCCGACGGCCAGCGCATGCCGGCCGATACGCTCAACACGACCCAGTTCGCGCCCCTGTTGCAGGCGCTGCCGAACAGCCCCTGGTTTGTACTGGTGCTTCGCTTCGAGCGCGGCGACGCGCAACCGAGCGAACCCTACGTCTTCTTTTTCGACAGCGACGGGCACTGGGCCAAAAACTGGCAACCGCGCCCCGGGCTCTACAGCATCTCCGACACGGGCAACATTCTGTTTCGTTATGCCAAGCCGTTTGGCGTGCTCGACGCCGATCTGCACTTCAGCGAACTGCCCATGCAGGAGGTCGCCCGCCGGTCGTTCGGCGACCACCTGTATGGCGGCATCGACGCCGAGGGGCGCAGTGGCCTCTATGATATCCAGCAAGCGCGCTGGGTCGTGCGCTCGGCGGATGTGCGTCTGCACGACGACCCGCTGATACGCGGCGTGGCCGCCTATGCCCAGGACATCGCCCCCACCGACCCAACCAACACCGACTGCTGCACGCGCTACGGGCTGTTCAACACCCACACCGGCGCACGCATCACGCCGCCGCGCTATATCTCGATCGACGACGATGGCCGGGTACGCCGGCCGGAGAACGACACCGTCATCACCTACTACATCGACCTACACAGCGGCCGCGAATACCGCGCCGACACGACGCCCGGCCGCGACACGCGAGCGCCTCAGCCGTGACCGAGAATGCGCCGGTAACCGCCGGCGATGAGTGCGGCGATATCCAGCTGTAGCGTCGACAGGCGCGTGTCCGGCGGGTAGGCCAGATACATCGACTGCCACTCGGGGTGCCACTTGTCCTTGAACGCTTTCAGGCCCTTGTAGTTGTAAAAGCGATTGCCGTGCTCGAAGGCCAGCCGGGCGAGCTGCTCGGCCGGCCGCGCCCAGGGCGTATCGCCCACCCCGGCCAGCGGCGCCATACCCAGCGAAAACCAGCGATAGCCGTCGGCCTGCGCGCTTTGCATGAGGCGCACGAACAAAAAATCCATGGTGCCGCCGGGGGCATCGCCCAGATGGCGCATCAGGTCGATGGAATATTCCTCGTGATGGCCGTAGCTGGGCAAAATGCTGGCAAAGGCGATCAACCGATCGTCACTGTCGCGCACGATGGCGATCGGCGCACGCTGCAGATAATCGCGATCGAAACAGCCCAGCGAAAAGGTCTTTTCAGCCGGTTTTTCACCCAGCCAGTCATCGGAAACCACGGCCAGCGCGTCGAGGAACGCATCGTCGAACGGCGGCTCGACGATCTCGAAGCGCAGGCCCAGCCGTTCGGCCCGGTTGAGCGCGCCGCGCTTGTCGCTATTGCGTTTGCCCTGCATGGAGAATTCCAGCAGGTTCACGCGGGCGATCTCGCCGAGCTTGAACAAGGCGAAACCGTTGTCGAGATAGGCCGACAGATCGTCCGGGCCCACCTGATAGAACACCGGCGTGCAGTGCTGAGCATCGGCCAGACGCCGGAAATCCACGATCGCGGCGCGTCGCGCGGCAGCGTCGCCCGCCGGGTCCGACAATGCCACCAGCCGGTTACGCACGCTGGCATAGCCAATCATGGCGCTGCGCTCATCACCGCTGTAGCGAATGCTCTTGTCGCCCAGCAGCATGAGATGCGAATAGCCGTTCGAGCCGTGGGCCTCGAGCCATTCGGCCAGCTCGTCGAGCTCGCCGGCGCTGGGCAGCTCCAGGGTCGGGGCGGCCCAGCGCGGCCAGGTCCAGATGGCGAGCACGATCACGCTAATCAGACCGACGACGGCACCGCGCAGAAAACGCGTCGAATGCACATCGATACCGAAGACCAGCGGGTTGAGCGAACCGCCGTTATAGAACGACTGCCCCAGCACCAGGTAGCCAATCAGGGCCAGCACCAGCGCGAGCGTCCACGGCCAGGCGCCGACCTGGCGCGACAGACTGCCCTGGCGTTCGAACGAGCCGCGGCTGACGTAGAGCAAGACCGCGATCACCGCCAGCAACAGACTCGTGCCCCAGTCGAGCCCGCGGGTGAGCCCGAACACCGCACCAGCGATCAACAGACCCACCGCCAACCACAACGCCCGCCGCAGGCGCAGCGACAGCCCGCGTGCGGCCACGATCAGGCTCAGGCCGATGGCCACGCTGGCCAGGTGGCTGGCCTCGATCGCGGCCAGCGGCAGCCACTGCGACAACAGGCGGTTATGCGATAGCAGATTCGGAAACGCGGCCCCGGCCAGCAGCAGAATACCGGCCGCCGCGGTCAGCCCCGAGAGCAGACGAATCCCCAGATCCACCGCCCGGGCCACCGGCCAGGCAAGAATCGACACGATCGGATGACGCCGCAGGTTCGCCGCCAGCCGGGAGCTGGCCAGCACATTCGCCCCCAGGAAAAGTGCGGCAAGCATTGGCACCAGAAAATAGGCCACGCGATAGAGCACGAGCGCGGCCACCGCAGTCTCGGTATCGGTGCCGTGGGCCACCAGCAGCCCGGCGAGCGTGGCATCGAACACGCCAAAACCGCCGGGCAGAAAACTCAGCATGCCCAGCGTGGCCGCCAGCACGAACGCGGCCAGCACCGCAGCCAGCGGTGGCGGCGCGGCCAATACCCACAATGCGCCCCAGAGCACCGACGCCGCCAGCAGCCATTCCAGCACCGAAGCAGCCACGAAGGCACCGGCCTGCATCGCGCTCAGCCGTTCCACCGCCGCCAGCCGGCCAATGCGCAACAGCGACGTCATCGCCAGGGTCAGATAGAGCGGCAGATACAGCGCGATCACAGCGAGGGCGACCAGCATCAGCCATTCCGGTACCGGCGTGGCCGCGAGAATCGCCGGGCGCACGATGAGCGTGATCCAGGCCAGCACGGACAGCCCCAGCGGCGAGGCGGTCGCGACCATGCCGGCATAGCGCAAGGCCGCGGCTGAACTCACCCCGTCGCCGGTCACCAGCAACACGCGCAGGCTCGAACCGGTCAGCCCCGACAGGCTCACGACGTTGTTGATACCCGTGGCCAGCATGCCGACCCGCAGCCCGGCCAGCGGCGTTCGGGCATAGCCGATCACCCGCGCCGCGATCACGTCGTAGGTGGCCGCCGCCGCCACCGCGGCCAGACCGCCCAGCGCCAGCGCCGCCAGCCAGGGCGGTGCGATCGCGGCCAGCTGTTTCTGGATCGCATGCAGATCGATATGACCGGCCTCGAACACCAGCAAGGCCACCACCACCGCCACGAGTGCGATCGGCATCACCCGTCGCAGCAGATGCCACGGGGAATCGTTGGTCGGCTGATCGTTCATTGGCAACTCGCGGGCAAGGGCGCGACACCGCACCCCGGAAAACCGTGATTATCCACGGTTCGAATTTAAAATACTGGGTTTACAAAACGTGTGTCATCGGTCGGGCTGCGCGTGCCATTACGCGACTGTGGCACCCACATCAGCCAATACGCGATCGCGTTGGGTATTCGAGGCCTGCGAGCCGGTGTAATACGTCGCAATGAGCAACGGCGCACCGCCATCAGGCCAGACGATGGCGATATCGTTGGCCGTGTTGTTGTCGCCGGAACCGGTCTTGTCGCCCACGGACCAGCGGCCAGGCAGCCCGGCACGCAGGCGCTCATCGCCGGTTTCGTTGGCCTGCATCCACGCCGCGAGTTGCTCGCGTGCGCCTCGACTCAATCGATCCCCCAGCAGCAGCCGCTGCATCGAAGCCAGCATCGCGCGCGGCGTGGTGCTGTCGTGATCGTTGCCCGGCGTGTAGTCGTTGAGCGCGGTTTCATAGCGATCCGAACGGGTCACGTCATCGCCAATCGAGCGCAGAAAGGCCGTGAGTGCGGCCGGGCCATCGATCCTGTCGAGCATGAGATTGCCCGCGGTGTTGTCGCTCAATGTAATCGCGGCACGGCAGATTGCGCCGAGCGTCATGCCGGTGCCAACATGCTTTTCGGTTGCCGGCGAATAGGTCACCAGATCGTCGCTGCCGTAAGCGATGTGCCGGTCGAGCGATTCTTCGCCGGCGTCCACGCGGGCCAGGATCATGCCGGCAGCCAGTACCTTGAACGTAGTGCACATCAGAAAACGTTCGTCGCCGCGATGCGCGGCCTCACGGCCATTCGCGGTATCGCGCACGGCCACGCCCAAACGCCCGCCGTGGCGCTGTTCGAGCGCACGTATCGCCGCATTGAAATCGCCAGCCGGCGCGGCCAACAGCTTCGACAGGCCGAGTGCGGACAACGCCGCCCCTGAAGCACACTGTTTGAGCAGAAGACGGCGCGTGGTCATGCCAGATGTCCATTGTTCGACAAGAGCCAAGAGCTTATCGAAAAGGATGACGCGACCAGACGAACGCACAACGCTTGCGTAAAGCGCCCCGCGCTCGTACAACGGAGCGCACTCGACACACGCCAGACATTGGCGTTCAACCCTTCAAGCCAAGAGAGCGCACATGGACAAGACAGTGGCGATCGTGGGCAGCGGTCATACGAAATTCGGCCGACTGGACGACAACCTCGAAGCGCTGATCGTGGCGGCCGTACGTGAAGCAGTGGAAGAATCCGGCCTCGCACCCGACCAGATCGACGCGCTCTATCTCGGCCATTTCAACTCGGGCCTCGTGACCGACGGTTTTGCCTCGTCATTGATCCATCAGGCCTATCCCGAATGGCGCTTCAAACCGGCCATGCGGGCCGAAAACGCCTGTGCCTCGGGTTCCGCGGCCATTCATGCCGGCATGAACGCCATTCTCGCCGGCCAGGCGAAAACCGTACTGGTCGTCGGCGCCGAGAAGATGACCCATCGCAAGACCGCCGACGTGACCGCAGCACTTGCCGGCGCCGGTTATCAGAACGACGAATCCGAGAAGCAACTGAGTTTCCCACAGGTTTTCGGCGTGGCCGCACAGCAATACAACGAGCGCTATGGCAGCCCCCTCGATGCCATGGCGCATATCGCGGTGAAGAATCACGAAAACGCGCTACGCAATCCGCTCGCGCAGATGCAAAAGGCATTCTCGTTCGAGGCCTGCAGCCAGGTCAGCGACAAGAACCCGGAAATCGCCCCGCCGCTGCGCCTGACCGACTGCTCGCTGGTCACCGACGGCGCCGCCGCGATCGTGCTCACCGCGGCCGACAACGCCGCGAACTTCGAACATGCCGCGCGCTTTCGCTCGGCCGTTCACGTCAACGACTTCCTGCCCATGGGCCGGCGCGATTTCGTGTCTTTCGAAGGCCCCGAGCGTGCCTTCGCCATGGCCATCGAACAGGCCGGCGTGCGTTTCGACGATATCGACTTCGCCGAAGTCCACGACTGTTTCACCATCGCCGAACTGCTCACCTACGAAGCCATGGGCCTCGCGCCCAAGGGACAGGGCGCACGCGCGCTCGAAGACGGCAGCGTCTATCGCGACGGCCGCCTGCCGGTGAATCTGTCTGGCGGTTTAAAGGCCAAGGGTCACCCGGTGGGTGCTACCGGGGTGTCCATGCATGCGATCGCCTATCGTCAGCTCACCGGCCAGGCCGGCGAACTACAGTTGCCCAACGCCAAGCTGGGACTGATCTTCAACATGGGCGGCGCAGCCGTGGCCAACTATGTGTCGGTGGTGGAGGCCGTTGACGCATAAGCCGCTGTGCCACCCGCAAGGTGTGACATCGCCCGTTCGAAAGATCAGCTCGCCGAGAAGATATCCCTATAGGTTTGTTGCAGCGTCTTCTTCATGACCTTGCCCATGGCGTTTCGCGGGAAGTCATCGACGAATACGATCGCCTTGGGCCGTTTGTAACTGGTCAGATCCCGGATGACATGCTGCTTAATCGTGTCCTCGGTCACCGGCTCGCCGGCGGTACGGCGGATGGCGGCGAGCACGCCTTCGCCGAAATCCGGATGCGGCACGCCCAGCACCACTGCTTCGTCGACCCCCGGCACCGTTTCAAGCACGTTCTCCACTTCGCGCGGATAGACGTTGTAACCGCCCGAAATGATCAGCTCTTTCTTGCGGCCGACAAGCCAGACAAATCCGTCTTTGTCGATACGCCCCATATCGCCCGTATCGAAGAAACCATCGGCGGTCCACTCGTCCTTGAGCTCGGGACGGTTCCAGTAGTGGCTGATCGTCGCCGGACTGCGCACCTGCAGACTGCCGACTTCGCCGTTGGCCACCGCGTTGCCCTGCGCGTCGGTGATCCGCAATTCGACGATCGACAACGGTTTGCCGACCGAGCCGACTGTGGCCGTGCCGTCGATGGGGTTGCTGGTGAGAATGCTGGTTTCGGTCAATCCATAGCGTTCGACCACCTTAAGCCCCATACGCTGTTCGAGTGCGGTGAACATTTCTGGTGACAACGGCGCCGAGCCCGAGGTGGCGAGACGCAGGTTGCGGCATGCCTGCGGACCGAATTCCGGCTGTGCTAGCAAGCGAGTGTAAATCGCCGGTACGGCCATGAAGACGGTGGCTTCGGGTAACAGCTGCACCGTCTGCGCGGCATCGAACGTCTCGGTGACGATCACGCTCGCGCCACGCAGCAAGGGCATGGCCGCCGCTACGAACAGCCCGTGCGCGTGGAATACGGGCAATACATGCAGCACGCGATCGCTTGGGCCGATCTGCCAGACCGTGGCCAGCGAATCGAGATTCGCCATCAAATTGGCATGCGTCAGCGGCGCGCCCTTCGGACGCCCTGTCGTGCCCGAGGTGAAAAGCATGGCGGCATAATCCGCCGACTCGGGTTCATCGACGCTATCGATATCCATCGCCGGCGCATTCAGCAGATCGGTCGAGGCACCGTCGTCATAGCTGAGTGTGCGCAAGCGGATAGCGTCTTCCAGATTCAGTGCCTGCGCGTCGTTGTCGATGAGCAAGGCAGGCGTGGACTCCTGCAGCAGAACGTTCGCTTCACGAGCGGTGAAACTCGGGTTGACAGGCACATAGATCGCGCCCGCGCGCAGCACGCCCATAAAAAGCAGAAGCCCCTGCGCAGATTTATCCAACCGCACGGCAACACGGTCGCCCCGGGCGATGCCGTGATATCGCAGTGCCGCGGCAATCTGGCGCACGCGAGCATCGGCTTGCGCGTACGTAATCCACGCCTCGGCGCAATCCTGGCGGTGGGCATGAAAACACAGCGCCGGCGCATCGGGCTGCGACATTGCGTGCTGACGTAACGATTGCGGGAGCGTGGAGACTGGTATCAATGGCCTCACCTTGAGCGTCGTTGTATCAATGGCCGTGAAAGACCGGCTTCTGTTTATTGGCGAATGCCGTGAGCGCGTTCAGGTAATCGCGGCTCTGTGCACAGGCGTGAACCGCATCGAACGGGGCTTGCCAGTCACGATCGCTTTCGAAGGCGTATATCTCGTGCAAGCTGATTTTCGCGGCGGTTAGCGTGAGCGGCGCGTTGGCGGCGATCGTGCGGATCTGTGTCTCCACGAACTCGTCCAGCGCGGCGGCTGGCCGTACCTCGTTTGCAAAACCGCAGCGCAAAGCCTTTTCCGCGTCGAAGAATTGCGCGGTCGTCAGGATTTCCGCGGCCACTGCGCGGCCAACCACGTCGGCCAGTTGCTTGATCCAGTTCGGGCTATAGCCGATACCCAGCCGCGCGGCCGGCACCCCGAAACGCGCCCTGTCGTCCATGTAGCGCATATCGCAGGCGAGCGCGATCGCGGTCCCGGCGCCAATACAGAATCCGTGAATCAAGGCCACGACCGGCACACGAATCGAAGCAAGGCCATCCAGGGCAGTTTGGATGATGTCCGTATGCTGCTCGGCCTGGGCCGGATCCCGGCGCGACTCATCGAATTCGCTGATATCCGCACCGGAGGCGAAGGCAATATCGCCCTCGCCGCGAATCAACACCACACGAAGATCATCGCGCGCGGCCAGCTGCTCGGTGATCTGCGTAAGTTCCAACCACATGCCCCGGGTAATCGCGTTGCGGCGCGCCGGGTTCGACAGGGTCACACGTGCGATACCGTCGGCCATCTGCAGTGTGACGCCCGGCGTATTTGAGACACTCATTCACGCGCTCCCGTGTCCAGTCCCAGCTGCTCGACGATCGTCGAACGCATCTCCGAGATATGCACCACGCCGGCTGCGTTGGTGTATTTCAACATCGTGTGAAGGCTTTCCCCCTGCAGGATGAGGTGCGTGCGCATGGCGTTCGCTGCGCGGTCCTCGTTCTGCTCGCGTATGGCGTCGAGCACCGCGTCGTGCTCCGAAGAGGATTCCGCCAGGCGCCCAGGCAAACGTCCCTGAGTGATGCGCAAGAACCACATGCGATCACGCAGACGCAAGGTCTGGGTGCCGAGGTACTGGTTGCCCGAGGCGGCGTAAATGGCTTCGTGGAAGCGTACGTTGGCCTCGTAATAGTCGGCCGGATCGTCATCGATACAGCGCGCCCGGCACTCGGCCTGGTGTCGTTCCATGAGCGCGAGTTCGTCGCTACTACGTCGCCGAGCGGCTAGACGCGCACAGGCGGCTTCCAACTCGGCCATCGCCTCGAACTGATCCAGTATCTCGGCAGCCGTCTGCCCCTTGACCACCGCACGCTGTCGCGGGCGAAGCGTCACCAGGCCATCGGCTGCGAGTGTACGAATCGCCTCGCGAACCGGTGTACGCGATACCCCGTACTGCTGTGCGATCTGCGCCTCGGACAGGAAATCGCCGGGCTTTCGATGCCCGATCATGATATCCCGACCCAGCCCCTTGGTTACTGTTTCTGATTGAGAAACAGACGGCTGCGTTTCAGTCGATTGTTCTTCGTCCAAATTCATAGCGGTTCGATTCGTGCCTCGAATGGTGCACAGGCGGATACTCTTTAGCGAAAACAGTATACAGTTTGTCAAAGCTTGTGTAGCTTTTATCGAAATCAGAACACAAAACCGGTTGCGTGCGAGGCGGATGAGGCCGGCATCCAAGGGGAGATCAATGACCGCTATCCGAAACATGCTGGAAACGTTCAGCCGCTTGTTATTCGGCCTGTGTGCGTTGGTGATCGTGGCGATGGCGCTGTCGGTCACCTACGAGGTCGCAAGCCGTTATTTCTTTGGCCGGCCGACCATCTGGGTGACCGAGCTCGCCAGCTATTTCCTGGTCGCGGTGACGTTCCTGGGTGCGGCCTGGACCCTGCGCAACGACGGGCATATTCGTATGGATCTGCTTCGCGAGACCGGCGGGCGTATCGGCCAGCTCGTCTCCGACCTGGCGATGTTCTCGATCGCCGCGGTCGTTGCCGCCGCCCTGCTGTGGAGCGGCTGGCATATGACATCAGCCAACTATGCCTTCGGCTGGCGTGCCTCGACGATTCTCGCGACCCCGCTGTGGCTACCGCAGTCGCTCATCCCGCTCGGATCGCTGGCGCTGCTGCTGCAATCGGTCATCGGCCTATGGGACACCGTAAGCGGTGCCCGATACCGCTCGGAGTAGCGGCATGTTTCTCGGCTTCATATTTCTCGGCGTACTGCTGCTTTTGATCCTGCTCGGCGTGCCGGTGGCGTTCTCGCTGGCCGGTACAACACTGCTCGGGCTGTTCTATATGGGGGGCTGGGGCGCGGTGGCCGCGATGTCCAACACCGCCTGGAGCACCACATCCGAGTTCGTGCTCACCGCGATTCCCTTGTTCATCCTGATGAGCGAGATCATTGGCGCCACCGGCATCGGGCGCGATCTGTTCATTGCCGTCGAACGCTTTCTCGGACGCATCAGCGGCGGCCAGGCTGTGGCCACCGTGGTCGCCTGCGCGATCTTCGGCGCGGTCAGTGGCACCGCCGTGGGCGTGGCCGCGGTAATCGGCGGCGTGGCCATTCCCGAAATGCTCTCCCGCGGCTACTCGCGCCGTATCGCCACAGGCGCGGTCGCTGGCGGCAGCCCGTTGGGCATGATCATTCCGCCGAGCCTGCCGCTAATCATCTATGGCGTCGTCACCGAAACGCCGATCGCCGATCTGTTCCTGGCCGGCATCGTGCCCGGGGTGATTATTACCGTGCTGTGCTGCGTTTGCGTGAGCTTCATGGTGCGTCGATCCGATATCCGCAGCGATCCGATGGATACGGCGAGCGCATTCGAATCGATCAAGTTGTCGATGCCGGTGGTGCTGCTGATCGTACTTGTGATCGGCTCGATATACGCCGGCATCGCAACGCCAACCGAAGCCGCTGCCGTGGGCGCGGTAGGCGCATTCGTCATCGCCGGGATCCAGGGGCGTCTGACCTGGCAACGTATCGTCAGCTCGCTGTATGCCTCGGCCCGGATCAGCGCCATGCTGCTGTTCGTGCTGGTCGGGGCGATGCTGTTCGGCTACCTGCTGGGTATCACCCGCATGCCGCAGGAACTGACCGCGCTCGTCGTCGAACTCGAGGTCTCGCGCTGGCTCGTGTTCGCGCTGATCATGCTGGCGTTTTTCATTCTCGGCATGTTCCTCGAAGTGACCTCGATCATCCTGATCACGATGCCCGTGATCTTTCCAACCGTGGTGGCCCTGCATTTCGATCCGGTCTGGTTCGCCATCGTGCTGATGGCCAACATGAGCCTTGCCGTTGTCACCCCGCCAGTCGGGCTGTGTCTCTACGTCGTCAAATCCTGCGCACCCGAGACGTCATTGCGCGACGTGATCCTGGGTACGGCGCCGCTGATGATGATGTATGTGCTCGTGCTGATCGCGCTGTGTTTCTTTCCGGGCCTGGCTATCTATTGAACGACATAAGACCAAGAGGAGATGAACGATGACGATGAAGAAAACCCTATGTCTGGCCATGGCGGCCCTGACCACGCTCGCGACAGGCTCGGCCTGGGCGCAGCAGACGCTGCGACTGGGTCATTATTTCGCGACCGAGGACTTCCGCGGTAAGACCGCGCAGTATTTCGCCGACCAGATCAATCAACACACCGACGCACTCAACGTCGATGTCTACCCCAACGAATCGCTGGTCAAGGGCCGCGAGGCGCTGCAAGCGACCTCTCAGGGCGTCGTGGATATCTATTCGGTCTATGCAGGCTATCTTTCGGGCCAGGTGCCGTTGATCAACATCTTCTCGCTGCCGTTCCCGCCCCCGTCCTATGACGACAAGGCGATGTACGAGCTGGCGCTGGATTCCAAGACCGTCGCCCTCATGGACAAGACGTTCGCCCGGTTCGGGGTCAAGTATCTGGGCGTTATCAACTCGTCCGGCCCGGCCCAGCTGTTCCTGCGCAACCCCGCTCGCTCGGTAACCGACATCTCGGGCCGCAAGCTGCGCGGCGCCGGCGGCTTGTCGGACGTCGCACTGCGCAAGCTGGGCGCTTCGGTCGTCTTGCTCAGCGCCGCAGAACAATTCCTGGCACTACAGACCGGCACCGTCGATGGAATCTCCACCACGTGGTCGTCGTATGTGAACTATGGACTGGCTGACGTAGCACCTACTTACCTGGCCGCCACGGTGGTGCGTGCGCCATACCTGTTGCTGATGAACAAGGCGAAATACGACGCCTTGAGCGACCAAGAACGCGACGTGATCACGCAGGCAGTCAATCGCACCGTTGAATGGTCGCGCGAGCATTTCGCCACTGAGCAAAAGGCGCTGCATGACAAGGTCGTCGCACAAGCCGAAAACGTGGTCGAAGTCTCCGAGTCGGACAAAACTGCACTCCGTGAACAGATGCAGCCGATCTACGACTCCTATGTCGAAGACAACGGAGAGTCAGGGCGTCAGTTGATGGAAACCTGGCGACGGGTGACCGGCACCGAATAAGCGGCCCCATTGCGGCGCTGTGCCGCCAAGGCTTGAGACAACGCAATCGGGCACGCGAATGCAAGTCTCGGGCGGTCATACAAACGCGCACGGGATTACACCTGCCGCACTCGTATCGCCGTTGCCGATCGTAGTTCTCTGTGCGCTTGCTGCACCGGCTACGCATCGGCAACGCCGCTTCGGGTCGCTCGGGTAAAGTTTGCTCCGCTCATAACCAACAAGCGTGCGCGCAGCGCCGATAACGAGGAGACAGCAATGGTTCGACGAGGCAGTTCATTAACCACGACATGGCTTGCGGCACTGACTGCCGTGAGTACGACCGTGGCCATCGCACAGACCGCCCTGGCGGCACCGGCCGATACGGCGCCCGGAGCGGTGGTATCGGAGTTCTATACACCACCCTCGCCCCTGCCGGGCGCCCAGGCCGGCGATGTGATTCGTTCGCGCGCACTCACCAACGATGCCGCGTTGCCCCACGCCGCCAGCAACCATCTGGTGCTCTATCGCTCGACCGATATCAACGGCGACCCGATCGCGGTGTCGGGCACAGTCGCCATTCCGCCCGGCGAAGCGCCGGCGGGCGGCTGGCCGGTGATCAGCTGGACGCACGGCACGACCGGCACGGCCGATGTCTGTGCGCCGTCGCTCAACGATGTCGGCTATCGCGACAAGGATTATGTGGACCGCATCAACAAAACGCTCGATCGTTGGGTGCAGCTGGGCTATGCGGTGGTCAAGACCGACTACCAGGGTTTGGGCACGCCGGGGCCACATCCGTATCTCAACGGCGAATCCGAAGCACGCAACGCGGTGGATATCGTGCGAGCCGCCCGCGCGCTCAGCGACGACCTGAGTACTGACTGGCTGGTGATGGGCCATTCGCAGGGTGGCCAAGCGGCGTGGTTCACGGCCGGGCGCGGCGAAGCCTATGCACCGGAACTGCATCTCGTCGGCGCGGTCGCGCTCGCGCCGGCCTCGCATCTGGAAGCCATCATCCAGTATTTCCAGGCCCACGCAGCCCAGCCGGCCTCGCCGTTTCTGCCCCTGGTGCTGGAAGGCGCGGCGGCCTCGGCTGACACCGTGAACCCACAGGCACTGACCACGGACGCCGGCCAGGCGGTGTTGAAGCTGGCCGGAGAGCGCTGCCTCAACGGTCTGCGCAAACCCGATGCGCTGGGTGATCTCACCACCGCGCAGTTCCTGAAAGCCGACGCGAACTATCAGCCGCTCTACGATGTGCTCGATGTCTTCGGCGGCAGCGAACATGTCTACCCCAGCGTGCCGTTGCTGGTACTACAGGCCGCCAACGATCGCATCGTGCCCAAGGTGTATACCGATCAGGCGGTCGCCAAGGCCTGCAACCTGGGCGCGCCGGTCGACTATCGCAGCTACACGATCGAGAACGCGGATACGCCGCCGGAGGGCCATCGCGGCACGGTCGAGGCCTCGTTCGAGGATGCGCGTGCCTGGATTGCGGCCCGATTCGCCGGTGAGGCGGCCGAGCGCAACTGCAGCGACTGAAGCCGTCTCGAAAGGCGTCGCCTTACCGTCGTCGACAGATAGCCAAGGCCGGCACCCACGTGATGGATGCCGGCCTTCTCATCGAACCGGCGCGGCGGCGTTCAACCCACCGTCGCGCCGTCGGC
Organism: Salinisphaera sp. S4-8; assembly: GCF_040361235.1. Taxonomy (NCBI): domain Bacteria; kingdom Pseudomonadati; phylum Pseudomonadota; class Gammaproteobacteria; order Salinisphaerales; family Salinisphaeraceae; genus Salinisphaera; species Salinisphaera sp. S4-8. The sequence goes on from NZ_APNF01000003.1 coordinate 364,773, forward strand.
GAACATATCGGCTACCCGGATCGGGAAACGCCGAATACGCTTGCCGGTGGCATGCCAGACGGCGTTGGCGATCGCGCCGGCGCTGCCGGTCACGCCGATCTCGCCCACGCCCTTGATACCGAGCACGTTTACGTGCGGGTCGTCTTCGTTGACGATCAGCGCTTCGATATTCGCCACATCGGCATTGACCGGCACGTGATATTCGCCCAGATCGGCGTTCATGATCCGGCCCGTTCGGGCGTCGGTGTCGGCTTTTTCGTGCAGCGCGAAGCCCAGGCCCCAGATCATGCCGCCGAAGAACTGGCTTTCGACCATGCGCGGGTTGATCACCCGCCCGGCCGCGAACGCGCCGACCATGCGCGTGACGCGCATCTGGCCCAGATCCGGATCGACCTTGACCTCGGCGAACACCGCGCCGTGGGCATGCATGGCATAGCGCTCGCCGACATCCGCATCCGCACGCCCGCGGCCGTGGCCGACGAGTTCGCGCAGGCCGGCGCGGCGCAGGATATCGGCATAGCTTTCGCTACGGGCTGCATCATCGCCGGCCTGAAGCCGGCCCCAGCGCGCCTCGACTTGATCGGCGGCCACGCCGTGCAGGGGTGACTCGACATCGGCGATGGCCATCTCGATGAGCCGGGCGATGGCATCGCGACCCGCCGCATCGATGGCGTTACCCACGGTCGCGGTATGCCCGGAGCCGCCGGCCACGCCGCCATCGGGCAAATCGGAGGTGCCGGCCCGAAACACGGTCTGATCGAGTTCGAGCTTGAGGCTGTCGGCTGCGATCTGGGCGAGTGCGGTCCAGGCACCCTGCCCCATGTCCTGGGCGCCGGTTTCCATGACGCCGGTGCCGTCGGCCCGGATTATCGCTCGTGCCTCGGCCTCGAACATGATCACCGGGAACGTGGCCGTACCCAGGCCCCAGCCGACGAGCAGACCGTTGTCGTCGCGCATCGAACGCGGGGCGAGCACGCGTTTGGCCCAGCCGAAGCGCTGGGCGCCCTGCGCATAGCAGTCGTACAGACGCTTGGACGAAAACGGCTTGCCGGAGATCGGCTCGACGTCGGCATAGTTGGCCAACCGGAATGCCAGCGGGTCCATGCCACAGGCATGGGCAGCCTCGTCGATCGCCGATTCCAGCGCGATGGAGCCACTGGCCTCGCCGGGGCCGCGCATGAACATGGGCGTGCCGGTATGCACGCGCACCGCATCGTGCGTGGTCGAGATCGCCGGGCTGGCATAGAGCGTATGCGAGATATTCGCGGACGGCTCGAAGAACTCGTCGAACACGGATGACGTGGTGCGTGCGTGGTGCGCCAACGCGGTGAGCTTGCCGGCGTCATCCATGCCCAGACGCAGCGTCTGGCTGGTGGGCGCGCGATGGCCGAGCGGGCCGTACATCTGCGCCCGCGTCGGCACCAGCTTGACCGGTCGCCCGACCAGCTTCGCCGCCAGGATTCCCAGGACCTGCGGGCTCATCAGTGCGCCCTTGCAGCCGAAACCGCCGCCCAGATAGGGGCTGCGGATGAACACATCGTCGGCATCGATACCGAACAGCCCGGCGAGACGCCCGCGCGCGATCGTCATCGCCTGGCTGGGCGTATCCACCGTGAGCTTGTCGCCGTCCCAAGTCGCGACGATGGCATGCGGCTCCATCGGGTTGTGGTACTGCGCGGGCGTGTCGTAGGTCGCCTCGACCCGCCGGGTGGCGCCGGCCAGCCCCACATCGATATCGCCGACATGGCTTTCGGCCGGCGCGCCGGGGCCGACGGCCTGGGGCACGAACGCCTCGCTATCAGCATGCATGTCGAGCTGGGCCGGCTCGATTTCGTACTGGGGCGCGAGCAGGGCCGCGCCCTCGGTCGCGGCTTCGAATGTGTCGGCGATGACCACCGCGATCGGCTGGTTGGCATAGCGCACGCGATCGTTCTGCAGCACGTCGAGCCGGAACATGAACGGGGTGTCGCGATCGTCGGGGTTCTTGGCCAGCGGCGGCCGGTTTGCAGGCGTCATCACCTCGACCACACCGGGGTGTGCCTTCGCGGCGTCGACATCCAGCGCGACGACACGACCATTGGCGATGGTGGCCACCGCCATGACGGCATGCAGCATGGCTTGCGGATGATTGTCGGCCGCATAGGTGGCACTGCCGGTGACCTTGGCCACGCCGTCGCGGCGCTTGACCGGCTGGCCGATGCTCGCCTGCTGGCGCTGACGCGCGGGCGCGGTAATGGGGGCGAAATCAGACATGGGCGAGCTCTCCGACTTCGGTGGCAAAAGGCGCGGCGGGCAGTGCCGGCAACTCGCGCGGTGTACCGGCAGCCGCACGCGCGAGCACGCGGGCCACCACGTTCTGGCCGAGCTGGATCTTGTAGGCGTTGTCGCCGGACGGCGCGGCACCAGCCAGCGCTGCCCGGCCGGCCGCAGCGAAGGCCTCGATACCAGCGCTCGTGCCGATCAGGCCCGCTTCGGCTTCGTGTGCGCGCCACGGCTTGGCGGCCACGCTGCCGAGCGCGATGCGGGCATCCGTAATCGTGCCGTCGTCGTCGATCTTGAGCGCGGCGGCAGCCGAGACCAGCGCAAAGGCATAGGACGTGCGCTCGCGTACCTTGAGATAGCGCGAATGCCAGGCGAACGCAGCCGCCTCGCCCGAAAGGCGCACGCCGACGATCAGCTCACCCGGCGCCAGCACCGTCTCTTCGTGCGGCGTGTCCCCCGGCAGTTGATGAAAGTCCGTCAGCGCGACCTCGCGTACGCCGTCACGCCCGGCGATCTCGACGACCGCATCCAGCGCGGCCAGCGCCACACAGAAATCGGAAGGATGCGTGGCGATACAGGCATCGCTGAAGCCGAACACGGCATGGTTGTGGTTCAACCCGCCACGTGCATCGCATCCGGCGCCGGGCACGCGCTTGTTGCAGGCACTGGCCGGATCGTAGAAATAGGCACAGCGCGTGCGCTGCAACAGATTGCCGCCCACCGTGGCGGCATTGCGTAGCTGCGGTGAGGCGCCGGCCAGCAGCGCCTCGGCCACGGCCGGGAAGTCGTGCGCAAAATTGTCGTCGTAGGCCAGGTCGGCGTTTCGCACCAGCGCGCCGATACGCGCGCCGCCGCTGTCGTCGCCTTCGATCGTGTTGAGTTCAGGCAAATGGGTGATATCGACCAGCCGCGACGGCGTGACCGCCCCGCCTTTCATCAGATCGAGCAGGTTGGTACCGCCAGCCAGATAGGCGGCACCCGGCTCGCTGGCCGCGGCGACGGCTTCTTCGATGGTGGCCGGGCGGACATAGTCAAAATGATTCATGCCACACCTCGTTCCGTCTCGCGTGCCGTGAGGCGCTCGGCATCGAGCACTGCCTCGACGATGCCGGCATAGGCACCACAGCGACACAGGTTGCCGCTCATCTGTTCGCGTACCCGTTCCGGGTCCCCGTGTACGCGCGCTTCGCGCAGCAGGCCAATCGCACTCATGATCTGACCGGGCGTACAGAAACCGCACTGAAAGGCGTCGTGATCGATGAACGCCTGCTGCACCGGGTGCAGCGCCGCGCCAGTGGCCACGCCTTCGATGGTTTCGATGCGCGCGCCTTCCAGACTGGCGGCCAGTGTCAGACAGGCATTCACGCGCCGCCCCTCGACGAGCACGGTACAGGCCCCGCATTGGCCACGATCGCAGCCTTTCTTGGTGCCGGTCAGCATCAGGCGCTCGCGCAGCAGATCCAGCAGCGTGATACGCGGATCGTCCAGCGCGATATTGCGCCGTTCGCCGTTGAGAGTGATTTGAATGGACAGCGACATGCGCAGCCTCCGGTAAAATGAGCAGCAGGAACGGGGCCGTGACACGCGAACCGCGTGCGTTCAGGGCGTCAAGGCAATATACGGAGGCATCCTCCGCTTTGTAAAGATACGTTGACCATGGCCAGTAACGAGGTGAACAGAACAACGCGCCCGCGCGCCCAACGCGTCGATGCCCGCCGCAATCGCCAACGGCTGCTGGCGGCCGCACGTACCGTATTCGCCGCCGAAGGCGCGAACGCCAGTCTGCAAGGGATCGCGCGCGAGGCCGGCGTGGGCATCGGCACGCTGTACCGGCATTTCCCGGCGCGGGAAACGCTGTATACCGCAGTCTACGAAAGCGAGGTCGATCAACTCGCGGCCCGCGCCGCCGCGCTTGCCGACGCGCCCGATCCGGCCGCCGCCCTGCGCGACTGGCTGCAGGCGCTGGTCGCGCTGGTGGCGACCAAGACCGGCATGATCGCGGCGCTGGCGATCTCGGCCGAAACCAAATCGGCCGTATCGCAGGCCACCTCGGCACGGTTGGTCGAGGCGCTCGACGGCCTGCTTGCACGCTGTATCGCCCACGATCAGCTACGGGATGCGCTGGGCGCACGCGATCTGCTGCATGCCGTGGTCGGCATGTGCCTGATCCAGACCGAGCCGGACTGGCAGCAACGTGTCGCACCGATGATCGATGTGCTCATCGACGGGCTGCGCCGTGCGGATCGCGACTCGAGCGCGCGCACTTGAATACAGGCGCTGGCCGCTCCAGCGCAAGACTGGAAATCACGCGCCAAACCCCATAGCGTTGCGCGCACGACTCACCTGACAACCTGCCAATACGCAAAACGCCGCCATGAGTGAAAACGATCTGATCGAAGCCAGCCCCTGCAAACTGCGCAACGGCGACTGGGGCTGCAAGACCCAGGAGCCCGTTCAGGTCGGCGATAGCGTGCAGATCGTCACCCGCGCCAACAAGCAATGGCGCGCCGAGATCACCCAGGTCGTGTGGACCGACGGCCAGGTGTGTATCTGCGCGACGGCCAGCGAGAACCAGAAGTCGGCCAAACCGGATACCGCCGCCAAGCCCGCCGCGAGCAAAAACACCAAGACGCCGGCTAAACCACCGCGCGCTGCAGATGACGGCGCATCGACATTCGACAACGCTCCGCCGGCGCCGCCACGCACGGACGTGCCGGCCACCGACGATCTCGATGCCATGGCCGATCGCGCCGCCGAGCAACAGGACGATTTCGACGACATCATGAACGCGGCGAGTGAATTCGAGCGCGATCCGGGCTAGGCGCCCCTGATCGCACCGCCGCCAGTCATTGGCTGGGGGCGCGGTTGGCGCCACGGGCTCGCGACTGCCCGCTCGCCACGCTCACCTGCCGCAGTCATGCACCGCGCCGGCCGGGCCATCACCATGCGCCGGCGTCCGCGCAGGCAGGCACTTACCACGCGTTGCCTCGTAAAAACGCTGGGCAAGTCGCGGCAAGGCGTCACAGCCCAAAGGGCGCGGCAAAGCGTGCCGGATTAAACCCCCTCCGACTGCTGCCGATAGAAGCCTTGGATGAACGCACCTTTGGCATCAACGGCAACTGGCGAGATATGCCCGTGCTCGCTCGTCACGCGTCCCCAGCTCTTTCACCAAACATGACACATCTGCTGCATCGTATCGGGATCAGTCGCAAGTTCATGCTGGCACTGACTCTGCCCACGCTGGCCATGCTTTACTTCGCGATCACCGGGATCGTGCAACGCCAGCAGATGGTGGGTGACATGGACCGCCTGCAATCATTGACCGCCGTGGCTCAGCAGGCCGGCAACCTGGTTCACCAACTACAGCTCGAGCGCGGCATGACCGCCGGTTTTCTGGGCAGCCAGGGCCAGACCTTTGGCGACAAGCTGCGCGAACAACGCCCGGCCACCGATAGCGCGGCCGATTTGTTCATCGACCAGCTCGCCACGCTCGATGACAGCGCACTCGGCAGCGACCTGCGCGCCCAGATCGATACCGCCCGCCAGCGCCTGGATGAGACGTCCGCCATGCGCAATCGGGTGGATGCACTCTCGATCTCCCTTGGCGACGCGCTTGCCTACTACACCGGCACCAACGGGGCGCTCATGGGCGTGGCCGGAAAACTCAGCCATATCACAAGCGAAGCGCATGTGGCGCGGCCTATATCGGCCTACTACAAGCTGCTGGAAGCCAAGGATCTGGCCGGTATAGAGCGCGCCCTGCTGGCCAACGCGTTTGCAGCCGACCGGATGTCGCCTGCCCTGTATCGCCGATTCCTGGAGTTGATCGGTGCCGAAGCGGCATTTCTTAAAGGTTTCAAGACGCTTGCTTCACCCACCATGCGGCAACAGTACGAGCAGGCTGTTTCCGGGCCGGAAATCGAGCGTTTGAACGACCTGCGGGATCTGGCCATCGAACGCGCCGCCCAGGGCGGTTTCGGCGTCGACCCGCAGCAATGGTTCGCATGGCAGACGGTCAAGATCGGCCGGCTCAAGAACGTGGAAGACGCGGTTACCGCCGAAATCATGACCACTGCCCAGGCACTGCGCAGCGAGGCACGCCGCGATCTGTGGGTTTATATCGCCATCGCGGTCATCGCGGCGCTGCTGACGCTGGCACTCACCGTGGCCATCGTGCGTGCGATCGTACGCCCGCTCAAACAGGCGCTGCATGACATCACCCATCGCAATGGCGATCTGAGTCAACGCCTGGCGGTACCCGGCACCGACGAACTGTCGCAGCTTTACGTGGCCTTCAATCAGGCCACCGAAAGCACGGCCCAGCTGGTCAGAAATATCCAGCGCAGCGCTCAGTCGGTGGAAGTGGCCAGCGGCGAGATCTCGCAGGGCAATCAGGACCTGGCACAACGTACCGAGCAGCAGTCTGCATCGATCGAGGAAACGGCCGCCAGCCTGGAAGAAATCACCTCGACGGTACGTCATACCGCCGAAAACGCCGGCCGCGCCCAGCAGCTGTCGGATGACATGTCCGAGCAGGCCCGCCAGGCGCGGTCGATCGCCGACGATGCGCGTCAGGCAATGGGCGATATTCATAATGCCAACGAGGAAGTCACCGATATTATCGAAGCGATCGACGGCATCGCCTTCCAGACCAACCTGCTGGCGCTGAATGCTTCGGTGGAAGCCGCACGTGCCGGCGAGCATGGGCGCGGCTTTGCGGTGGTCGCCTCGGAAGTGCGCCAGCTGGCCAGCCGTAGCGCCAGCGAAGCCAAACGCATACGCCAGTTGATCGAGCGCAATGTCGCAACCATCGATACCGGTAACAAACTGGTGGGCGAAACCCACAGCACGCTGACTGCGATCGCGGAGCGCATCCGCGAGGTCACCGGTCTTGTCACCGATATTTCCGGCGCGACGAACGAACAGTCGCAGGGGATCGAGCAGATCAATCAGGCGATCGCACAGCTGGAGTCGGTGACACAGCAAAACTCGGCCCTGGTCGAGCAGGTGGCCGCAGCAAGCAAGTCGCTCGACGCGCAGGCCATGGAAATGGCGCGCGAAGTCGGCCAGTTTACCGTCGACGCTGGCGAGGCTGGCGCAACGCCCGAGCAGGCAGCGCCTGTCCCATCGCAGCACAGTGCGTCCGGCGCCGCGGCAGCTCAGCTCGCCATGGCGTGATCCGACACCGCCTTTGATAAAACACAGCGCAGCCCGACCAAGTTCGGGCTGCGCTTTTTTCTATGCACCATGCCGGCGCGCCCGGGTCCGCGACCAATCATTTGAACCGAGGCTGAGGCCGTTGCGACTGTGACGGGGATACGCAGCCACGCGATCGGCAAACCCGGGCTGGGCGCTTTCATCTACCGCACGCTTGCTGACCATCCCGCCGGCCTGATGCGCGCAATACGAGGGCCGCCTGTCGGCCGATCCCGCTTAGCGCTGCGCCGGACCGCGCGCCCTGGCCAGATTCAAGCCTGCAGAAACCCGCTGGTGGCCGTGTTGCGGCCTTCATCCTTGGCCCGATAGAGCGCCTTGTCGGCGGCATCGATTGGCGAGGCCAGGCATGGTTCGGCCTCGTTGCTGGCGCTTTCGAACTGGCTATAGCCGATACTCACCGTGACCACGGCCAGCCCATCCGGCCGGTAGCCATGCGGAATCGCCAACGCCTGAACGGCCGCGCGCAGGCGCTCGACCGTGTCGCGGATGTAGGCTCGGTCGGCCTGGGGCAACAGGATGATGAACTCCTCGCCGCCAAAGCGTGCAACCAGATCGAAATCGCGACGCGTGACCGACCGCAGTGCGGCACCGATCGACGCCAGGGCTTCGTCGCCACGCAAATGTCCGTAGTGGTCGTTGTAAAGCTTGAAGTAGTCGATATCGCAGAGCACGACGCCGACCACGGCGTCGGCCTTTTTCTTCCAGCTGGCCAGAAACGCGTCCACCGCGCGCCGATTGGGCAGTTGGGTGAGGGCATCGGTCGCACTCAGGCGGGCCAGTTCCAGATTGGAATCGGTCAGCTTCTTTTCCGCGAAACGGATTTGATAGCGAAACAGCGTCATGAACGCGCTTATGAGTGCGACGGCAGCCACCGCGCTGAAACCGAAGGCTACCGTTAGTACCGCATCGGGTACGACCAGGCGCGCTTCGGCAAACCCGAAGTTGCGATCGCATAGCCAGAAAAGCGTGACGTTGATCAGTGCCAGCGCGGCGAGCGTTCGGGTGTGTGCGCGCTCGAACAGCAGCGGCAGAATACTCACGATCGTGAAATAGAACAGATGCACGCCCAGATCGCGGCCGACATACCAGGTCACCATCACCAGATGGAGCATGGCCACGGTGACCACGAAATCGCGGGCGGAATCGTGCCGACGGCAATAATTCGCCCAGAGCGTCCAGGCATAGCCGGCCATGATCACGATATTGCTGGCGAACACGGGCGCGTAGTACGACAACGACGTCAGCCCGTAGAACAGCTGATACGGCACGGTGGTCACAAAACCCAACGCGGCGAGCTGATTGACGAGCATCACGCGGCGTCGCAGCGCCGGCGGGGAATCCGGCGCGCCCAGTGCCCAGCAGCGTTTGGCCCAGCGTGTCAGCATCGCGTATGCAGGCGCTCGCCTGCCGTTGTTGAGTTATGCAGTCGGCCCGGCCACGGGTCAGCCGGCCAACGCGAAACATGGGTCACGCGATACCGGGCCGGGTATCCGGGCGGCGCCGTCGCACGATTTATCGGCCACAGCCGCGGCGAATTGATGGGCCCGCTCGCCGGCCCGCCGGACGGGCTACCACAGCACCCCGTTGACCGGTTCGACCGCGGGTGGTGCCGGTCGGCCAATCGATTCCATCAAATCGATCTCGATGGTCGTACACATGGCCTCTAACGGCAGATCGTGGGCGTTGTTGGCAAACGGATCGACCAGTTCATCGCCAATATGCAGCGCGGCCAGAAACATCAACGCCACCAGCGACGAGCCGATGGGCGTAAAGATTCCCAGATACGGCGCAATGCCGATCGGCAGCAGGATACAAAACAGCCGCACGAACATCTGCGGAAACAACCGATACTGCATGGGCAACGGCGTATTCTTGATTCGCTCCATGCCGCCCTGGGCATTGGCGATATCTATATTCACGGCCTCCAGGCGCGACTGCTGGATGGTGTCGATATAGCCCTCCGCCCGCGCCTGGCCCGCCAGGCGGGCGTTTTCGTTGAGCAGGGCGTTGGCGGCGTTACTCATCTCCAGCATGCGCTCGGCGTCTTTCGCATCGAGTATGCGATACGCCGGTACCGCGCGATCGGTACCGCGTAGCTGGCAGCGCAGAACATGCACATAGGCCACCTGGTTGGTCACGATCGCTTCACGCAGTTCGCGGGCACGGGCGTCGGCGCTGTCGATGAATGCCAGCGCACAACGGGTGATATTGCGCGAGGCGTTGATCATCAGACCCCACAGCACGCGGCCCTCCCACCAACGTGCGTAGGCCGAATTCGACCGAAAACCGAGAAACAACACGATGCCCGTGCCAAACAGCGTGAGCGTGGTTCGCGACAAGGCGCTGGACTGAAAATCCTGGTAGCGCTCGGGCTGGGCGAAATACAGCAGCGTAATCAATACGTCCCAGACGAACATCCACAACAACGGCCACCATATCCCGGTCAGAATATGCCGGAACCCCGGAACGGTCGGAATAATCATGCGACAGGCGCGGACCTCGGTGCTCAAGCGATAGGCGCGACAGCCAAACGCGCTGCAGCGCAGCAATCGTTGACGACGCAGTTACTTGACCACAAACGAATGTAGACGTTCGCAACCCTGGACAGACCGCACGACCACCGCCGGCCCCGGCGGCGCTATTCAAGGCGCGTGACCCAACCGTGCGATCACCAGCGAAAACAGCCCGGACGCGGTTTTGAGCATGCGCTCGCGACGGTTGGGGTCGTCGATCAGGTCCAGGCCCATGCAAAAGACCTCGTTGACCATGATGTCGATGAGCGCACGCAGGTCGTCGTCGATATCCGCTTCGACGAGCCAGCCGAGCGTCTGAAAATCGACGATCATGTCCTCGCGGATCGCGGCCATGGTATCGACGACCCGCTTACGCAGCGGCCCCGGCGGGCCGTAGCGCTCGCGAAAGGCCACGGTGAACACCGCATCGTGCTCGAGCGCGAAATCGAAGAACCAGCCGACAACCCACGGCGAGGGCACTTCACCCGCGGGCACACGCATGAGCTCACGCCGCAGGCCCTGGCGCAGCTCGCCGACAAAGTCGTCCACGATTGCCAGCATCATGCCCGGCACATCGTCGAAATGGCGATAGAAGGTGTTGTGATTCAGCCCGGCCTCGCGCGCGACTTCGCGCAGAACGAGGCTGCGCGTGCTGCCCTTGCGCATGGCCAGCCGGGCCGCGGCTTCGATGAGTCGGCGTTTACCGCGCGGCGTATCGGCAGAGATCAGGCGTTGCGATGTCATAACAGGGTTTGACGAACAAGTATCCAGCTGGATACATTGAGTATCCAATTGGCTACATGGTAGAACGTATCGCCCGACGATACACGTTTTCCCATACGGCCAACCCGATAAACGATCGATACGACGCGCCACAGGTGCAGGAGATTTGTCATGAGCGATCGGCAAGCGCAAGTCAATATTCACGGCTCGGGCTACAGCGGACCGGTCATGCCGGAACGCCGCGACCTGCATTTTCTTCCGCCGGCCGACCGGGTCTGCGACTGGCACAAGGCCGGGCCCAACGTCACCCAGTTCATGAACGCCATGTCGCTGTTCTTCCCGGCCGGCGAGCGGCTGTTCATCGATGCCGTGCGCGCCTATCGCGACGACATCCCCGACCCGGATCTGCGCAAGGCGGCCACGGCCTTCATCGGCCAGGAAGCCATGCATAGCCGCGAGCACACCGAATACAACCGGGTCATGGATGCTGCCGGTCTGCCCGCAGGCGAGATCGAAGGCCGGGTCAAGGCAAAGCTCGACGAAATCAAAGAACGCGCGCCGCGTGTCGTACCGCTGTTGATGACCATCGGCCTGGAGCACTACACGGCGCTGCTGGGCGACGTCCTGCTCCGCAACCCGGATCTCATTGCCGGCTCCGAGCCCCACTACGAACGTATGTGGCGCTGGCATGCGCTCGAGGAAGTCGAACACAAGGCCGTGGCCTTCGATGTCTACGAAAAATGCGTAGGCCGCGGGCCCAAGGCCTATGCCATGCGCGCCAGCTACATGCTGTTGACCACCACCAACTTCTGGCCCCGCGTGTTCATGACCTACCGCGCCCTGGCCGCTGCCGATCCGGCCTGCCGCAAGGCCGGCTGGCGCGGCCACCTCAAGCTCGCCAACTACCTGTTCGGCGGCCCCGGCGCGCTGCGCAAGGCCCTGCCGCACTACTTTGCCTACTTCAAATACAGCTTCCATCCCTGGCAGCAGAACAACGCCCACCTGCTCGCCGAACTGGATGAAATCGTGGAAGCGGCGGAATCCGTCTACGCCAAACAGACCGCGCATTAACGGGTAATCGCAGCTCAGCCGGGCGTCACCGCGATCACGATCTTGCCACGGGCGCGGCCACTGCGGCTGCGCTCGTAGGCCTGCTGCGCCTCGGCGAGCGTAAACCTGCTGTCGATGACCGACCGCACCGCGCCGGCGGTCATCCACTCGCCGATGGTTTGAAGGTCCGCCGTCCAGGACTCGACACGCAGCAGCGAGGCGTTGCGCCGGCGCGAAAGCAACGTGCGCAATGCGGGCCGCGCATGGCCCATAGTGGAGATGAAATAGCCCGCTGGCGCCAGTAATGCGCCGCAGCTGGCCGGCGTTTCGTACGCGGTGACATCGAATACCAGATCGAACGCTCGCCGCTGGCCGGGTGCGGGCTGGCGATAATCGCCCGCGGTATAGTCGATGACCGCATCGGCGCCGAGTGATTGCACGAGCTCGATATTGCGCGTGCTGCACACGCCGGTGACATGACAGCCCAGTTGGCGGGCGATCTGAACGGCATAACTGCCCACACCGCCCGACGCCCCAATGATCAGCACCGACCGCCCGGGCCCGGCCTGCCCTTTGCGCAGCCCCTGCAATGCGGTCTGGCCGGCCAATGGCACGGCCGCGGCCTCGATGAAACCGGTATTTGCCGGCATCAACGCGATGCGCCGCGTATCGATCACGGCATATTCGGCCAGGGTGGCGGTGCGCAGGCGCATATCCATGCCATAGACCCGATCACCGACCTCGAAGCCCTCGACGCCCGCGCCCAGCTGGACGATCTCGCCGGCCAGATCGTCGCCGAATAATGGCGGGATCAGACGCCGGCCCAGCGGCGGCGCTGCGCGCGCCAGGGTCAGATTGAGCTTCCAGTCTTTCGGGTTGACCGATGCGGCATGCACTTTCACCAGCACGTCGTTCTTGCCCGGCACCGGCCGTTTGCGCTCGCCCAGGGTCAGGCGGACGCTCGGCCCGAATCCTTCAGGAATAATGGCTTTCATGAACACGGCAAGCGCGATGGTCGATAAAGACATCGTATCCCGGCCGGACCGCTGTCTGCAGGCGCCAGATCGCTGGGCAACCATCGACCCGATCGGCGCGCGGCGCCTGCCATGTAACAGCAGTTAGGCTGTATCTTGTTCACTGGCTTTCGTACGCCCCTGCCATGAAGAAGAATAACGTCGTCAGAACGCTTAGAAAAACCTCAAACGCCAGGTCACGCGCCAGCTGGATTTTCACCGCGACCGCCGTGAATTCCTGTCCCAGATGCCGGCCGACGGCGGCGACTTCGCCATGGGGCCGACGTTCGCGATCCTGAATGAGAAGGATGCCGCCAGCGGCACCGCGCAAGGGCACTATTTCCACCAGGATATTTTCGTTGCCAACCGCATCTTTCATGCCGCGCCCGAACGGCATGTCGACGTAGGCTCGAGAATCGACGGCTTCGTCGCCCACGTAGCCGCCTTTCGGCCGGTGGAGGTCTTCGACATTCGGCCGTTGATCGCGAACACCCACAACATCCGGTTTCAGCAGATCGATTTGGCGCACGACCTGCCGGAGCACTTTGTCGGCTGCACGGATTCGCTGTCCTGTCTGCATGCCATCGAGCATTTCGGCCTCGGGCGCTACGGCGACCGTATTCAATACGACGGCCACTGCGCGGGCCTTCGCAACCTCACGCGGCTGCTACGCACCGGCGGTACGCTCTACCTGTCGACGCCCATCGGCCCGCAGCGCGTCGAGTTCAACGCGCATCGGGTGTTTTCGCTGAATTATCTGCTGGAATGGCTGACGCCTACATACGATATCCAGAGCTTTTCGTTCGTGGACGACGCGGGTGATTTTCACCCCTTCCAGTCGCTGGACGATCACGCAGCGGTCGAGTCGAATTTCGGTTGCCACTACGGCTGCGGCATCTTCGAACTGACCAAAAAAGCGCTATAAGACGCTTACCTTAAAGCACGCAACGCCAGCAGGCAGTCGCCCCGAACACTGTCCGGGGCGTGGATCACTACGCGACCGCGGGCCGGTAGTTTCTGAAAAACGCCAGGCTGTCGGGGTTGGCCATGGCGTCGCGGCTCACGGCGTTTTCTTCATCCATGCCGAGCAGCAGCTTCTTGATCGGCAGTTCCATCTTCTTGCCGGTGAGCGTGCGCGGCACAGCCTCGACCGCCACGATCTCGTCCGGCGTGTGACGTGGTGACAGCTGGCGGCGGATGGCATCCCGAATCTCGGCGCGCAGGGTGTCGTCCAGCGATACGCCCTCGGCCATCACCACGAACAGGGCAAGCCAGGAGGCGCGGCCCAGATATTCGAGATCCACGATCAGGCTGTCGCGTATCGCATCGAACTGTCCTTCGACCACCGCATAGATCTCGCCCGAGCCCATGCGGACACCGTGGCGGTTGATGGTGGTATCCGAGCGGCCGTAGATCACCGCCCCGCCACGGGGCGTGATGCGTATCCAGTCGCCATGACGCCAGATGCCGGGATAGGTATCGAAATAGCTGCCATGTAGGCGGCTGCCGTCGGTATCGTTCCAGAAATACAGCGGCATCGAGGGCATGGGCCGGGTCACCACCAGCTCGCCCACGGCATCGTCGAGCACCTGGCCGTCATCGTCGAAGGCATACACGGCAATACCAAGCCCACGGGCCTGCATTTCGCCGACCACCACCGGCTTGATCGGACAACTGCCGACAAACGCCGCGGCGATATCGGTGCCGCCGCTAATGGCCGCGATCATGACATCGCCCACCGCGTCCATGATCCAGCGATAGGCATCGCCCGGCAGGGGCGAGCCGGTGGACCCGACGCTCCGCAAATGGTGCAGATCCGCGCATTCGCGCGGCACAAGGCCGGCCTTGCGACAGCCGGTGAAATAGGCCGCGCCCGCGCCGAAAAAGGTCATCTGCGTTTCTTCGGCAAAACGCCAGAGCGTCGCCAGATCCGGATAGCCAGGGTTGCCGTCGTAGATACATACCGTCGCCCCCACCAGCAGCCCGCCGATCTGCGAGTTCCACATGATCCAGCCGGTGGTAGAAAACCACATGAAGCGATCGTGCTCGCCCAGATCAAGCTGGAGCGCATGGCCCTTGAGGGTTTCCAGCAGCGCCCCGCCATGACCATGTACGATGGGCTTGGGCATGCCGGTCGTGCCCGAGGAATAGACCACCCACAACGGATGATCGAAAGCCACCGGCGTAAAGCTCAGCGCGACATCGTGGGCGACCAGCGCATGCCAGTCGTGGGCATTCTCGAAGCGAGCCTCGGGCTCGAGATACGGCAAGACGATCAGCTGTTCGAGCGTGGGCAGCGACGCGCGCAGTTCAGCCACGACGGCCCGGCGGTCGTGATCGCGACCACCGTAGCGATAGCCATCGACCGCGATGAGCACTTTCGGCTCGATCTGGCGAAAGCGGTCGAGCACGCTGTTGCTGCCCATATCCGGCGAGCAGCTCGACCAGATCGCGCCCAGGCTCGCACAGGCCAGAAAGGCCACGATCGCCTCCGGCACATTCGGCAGATAGGACACCACCCGATCCCCCGACACCACGCCCATGTCGCGAAGTGCATGGGCAAACGAGGCCACCTGGCGCTCGAGTTCGGCCCACGACATCGTCTCGAGCCCGCGCAGCTCCGAACGCGACATGATCGCCGGGCGTTGTGCGGCCTCGCCGTCGCGATGAAAACGAAATGCCTGCTCGGCGAAATTCAGCTGGGCCCCGTCAAACCATCGCGCGCCCGGCATCACCGGCTGGTCGAGCACCCGCGTATACGGGGCATGCTGGCGTACGTCGAAATACGACCAGATCGAGGCCCAGAAATCCTCTAAATGCTCCACCGACCATTGCCACAGGCTTTCATAGTCGTCGAACGTCAGACCGCGCTCGCGCGCCAGCCACTGCATGTAGTCGTACAGACGACTGGCCTGAATGCGCGCATCGCTCGGCTGCCAGATGATCTCGACCGGCTGTTCGGCCATGGACCGCTCCTCTCAATGTTGTTGTTATCGAAACGCAGCGTATCGAAGCGAACGCCATACGCCCAGACGCACGTTCTCCTGCGCCCGTATTGTCGGGCTCAAAACACGAAGCTGCTGCGCGTAATCGCCCTCATCCGCCGCGGCCTTGTGTACGTCGAAGCGCGAGCTGCCGCCTCCAGCGCCCCATTTTGAAAATATTGATTACCCAAATCGTACCGAGCTGACTAAGATGGCCGGCTCGCCGGGTACACGCCGGGCGCTGATACTGCAATCGACACACGGTGCGCGTGGCTTTGCCACCGCTCGCCGACAAACACGCCAGGGGGCGACCAATGGAAACCGTGCAAACGGCCTGGGATCAGACGCGCACATTCTTGAGCAATCTGTTCACGACCAATCTCATCAACGGCCAGAGTCTTTCCGACTACATCACGCTCGATACCGTACTGGGCATCGCCGGCAACGTGGCCCTCGCGCTGCTCATCCTACTGATCGGCATGATGATCGCGGCGTGGGCGAACCGGCGGATTCGCGGCACCGCCCAGGGCAAAAAGGACCTCGACAACACCTTGTTCAAGTTCCTGGGTTCGATCGCGCGCTACGTGATTCTCGGTTTCACGTTCCTGTTCGTACTCAACACCTTCGGTATTCAGACGACCTCGATCATCGCCGCTCTCGGTGCCGCCGGCCTGGCGGTGGGCCTGGCGTTGCAGGGCACGCTTTCGAACGTGGCCTCCGGCGTGATGATCATCTTCTTCCGGCCGTTCAAGGAAGGCGACTTCGTCGAAGTGGCCAACGGCGAGATGGGCACAGTGCAGGAAATCTCGATCAACTACACGGAGCTAGCCACTATCGGCAATGTGCAGATCATCGTGCCCAACTCCGATGTCTGGGGTAACACCATCCACAACTATTCCGCCTACCCCAAACGCCAGGCCCAGTGGACCTTCGGCGTGGGTTACGACGCCCCGTTGGCCGAAGCCGAACGCGTGATCCGCGACACCGTGACCGCCGACGAGCGCACCCATACCGACACCGAACCGATGGTCAAGGTCAACAATCTGGGCGACAGTTCGGTCGATTTCCTGGTCCGCGCCTGGGTATCCGCCGACGACTATTTCGTCTATCAGGCCGACATGAAACGGGCCGTCAAGGAAGCCCTGGCCCAGGCCGGTATCGAGATTCCCTATCCGCATCGCACCATCGAGATGAAAAACGGCGGTGGCGACGACACCGAAAACCCGGGCGACGGCCCGTCGAATCGCAGCAGCCGGTCGGCCGCCTGAGCCGCGGGCGCGCAGCGTGAAGCCCAACGCTTCGACAAGGGTTCGATCGGCACCGAACGGACCCGTCAGCCAATAGGAAAAGCCGGGATTTACCCGGCTTTTTCTATGGCGACAACAAAAGTCAGCGTAGGCGCCCCCGGGAGCGCGACAACCCAATCGCGCGTATGCACCGCCCGGGCTGCGATCAGGCTACGGCTATGGTCGCCCGTAAAGGTACTCGCGCATATGCAACAGAATCATGCCGGGCCAATCACACGCGGTTGCGTCGCCGGCGATGCCGACAAGGCCTACGCTTTGCCAGCGAGCCGTTCACCGTAGCTGCTGGGCCTGAAGTTCGGGTCCAGTCGCTTACGCACGGCCAAATAGAGTTTGTTGATCAGGTAACAGCCCAGCGCGACGATCGCGAAATCGGCGAGCATCGCCAGGAACAGGACCATGAAACCCGTTTGCAGCCATTTGTCGGTCGGAAAAAAATATAGATACCCCAACGCCCCGATGACAATGCAGCTAATCGCACCCGCGAACATGCTTATGCTCTCGCGAATCAAGTAGTACCGACCATGCCGATTAAACACGGTATCGATATCAATATAATCGGCGAGATAAAGAACGACCGCTTCCTTGTTCGTGTCAACACTTTCGCCGCCCGCTTTCTGCGTCGAGCGGGTTTCGATAAAAATGACGTCCAACTCGGTTTCGCGATACCCGTTTTTCTCGGTCGCCACAAAAGAAAGCAACGACGTGAAAGGCGGCAACCAGAGCGTGACGTCTCCGACGAAGAACTCTTCTGCTCGTGAATTCTTGACGCGATGCGTGATGTAGGTGACGGGACCTTTCACCGTGCACACCGTATTGCCCAGGACCGCACGCTTGCGAAGCCCCTGATTACCAATCCCGCGGCCGGCGTAAAGAGTCAGACCAACGGTCGGTATGCCCACAAACAATATGGCCAGAATTGCTCCGCGACTCAGCCCGAACGGTAGCGCCGCGATCAGCAGACACCCCAGGCCCAGGAGAAAGCCGCCAATCAGAACATAAGCACGAAGCTGGAGATTTTTGAGCACCAACACCTGCTTCGCATATGCCTGTTCATTCGCCGTGATCTGCCGCTCACCCTGAACAGTGACACGCGCGTTCATATCCATGCCTTTCAATCAACGGTCATCGGGTTGGCGGGCAGAATAGTGCCATGGTTTCGGTATCGAACGCCGTAATCCCTGTCGGCGTTTGGGCGCTTCGCCTTGGGCGACGAGACGCTCGTGCCAGCAAAGCCCTAGTCCATCGCGCTCGCGACGCCATGCAACAACTCAAGCCGGTATTCTCCCTACCGCGCGAAACTCAGAAAGTATCGACCTACCTCGCACGCCTTTTACGGGTTAACTATTCCGCAGTTCGTGCACGTGCTGATCCGGCGCGGCGATCGGGCGACACTATATTTAGCTGGAGGCCCACTCCGTTCTCGGCGCTCGTCGCGATTTGAGCTATCGAGTCTAGGATACTGCCCCCTGATCGCGCAGCGGATCACACATCGCCGGCAACGCGTTATTAGGGCTCGTCACGCCTACGCCAGTCCTTGATGTACAAAACCTGATCATCCGAGAGGCGGACTACTGCCGCTCTATCGACTAGCTCGCCGGTAGCCTCGCTGTATTTGCCCACTTCATCAAGTGCAATAAACGACTGCCGCTTGAAATGTCCATATTGTTCAACGATTCGCTCGACAGCTTTGTTTTCCACATTCTTAAAAAGTAGCGAGTCATGGATGAGATATGGCAACCGTGTTGCCCCGAATACAGCAAGGTCAAATAAGATCAGGTTGCCGTATGCCTTGCCTGTGCCGGTGTCCTCATAAATCTTGTAGTCGTAGTTACTTGAACTGAAATAAAGGTAGGGACTCTTTTGGCTGTTTTGATAGATGGCTTTCGCCAGCGAGGAAAGTTCCCAGTTTATTAGCTTAGCTATTTTTGAAAGCGCTAAGAGACGCTTTTCTTCCAAATCTTTCCGTAAGCTTCCAGCATCAGACCTTAATGTGGCATTTTGATCATAGTACTCATTCTCTTGCTGAAGCGAACGCACCTTCTTCGACACATCGTAGACTCGATCTACGATCAACTCTGGATTCTCGACGTTTGCCAAGATTTCCCGAAGACGCTCATCCAAACCCAATAGTGCCTCGTCAATTCGATCTAGCTCGTCCTTCAACGTCCGTTCATTTTGCCGCATCTCCTTACGCAGAATTTGTGCGATATCCGAATGAAACTCCTCGACCGAAGCTAATCGTTCGCTTTCCATGGACGGGAAGAACTTCGTGAGCACCTCAAAGTTCTTACTCTGAATATGCTTACTTTCTTTCAGGGAGCCCGAGACCCGCTGCAACCTGCTCGCTACGCGTGCACGTGCGTTAAGAAGCTCATCTTTTGAAGATTTAATCTCAGCAACTTCTTTGTTGGCAAGCTGCCTCAGATTCATCGCGTACAATGCAAGATCCGAACGAATGCTCGCGAATTCCTCCGAGAGCCGTACAATTTCCTTAGAGTTTTCTCTGTATTTTTTCTTTGAGATCTTTGGGACGACCTTTTGACGAAAAGCAGCCTTTAGTGCGCTCGCCCTAGCCTGAACGTTTTTAAGGGCCCCTTCGAGCCCCTCCACTTCGTCATATTTCTGGAATAATTTGAGTACTAGATATAGGGAATCTACAGCTGGCTGCTTAAGATGAGCGTCTAATGGCCTTGCAGGTTCAAGATTTTTCTTTCCCCAGATTCTTGAAAACGGAGCACAGGCCTGCCGAAGACTTAGCCCAAGATCGGTAAGGCCATAGTGGGCTGTTAAACGCTCGCGGTATTCCTGAAGGGTTAACGCTTCAATGACCTCCCATGAGTCATCGCACAAATGCACTACATCCGGCATCGCGGTGTCACGGCGATATAGGTGAAACTTCCCCACGAATTCGAAGGTCGCACGATAGTCATGATGGCCGAGTTCGGCAACAACATCTGCGTTATGGTTTAGAAAGTCTGTGCCACCCATAACAAAGTCAACTACCATCAGTAAAGTTGACTTGCCTATAGAGTTTGTCGCCAGGTCGCCTCCTACCACAACATTGAGGCCTGGTTTGAATCTGATCGTCTTATGGTGAAATTTTTCACAGGCGATCGCTTTCAGCATTTTTCCACCATCCCTGTAGCTGCGTCGAGGCGTATCGCGCCCAACACATACAAGACATCAAGCGTAAGCAAGAACTCACCGGCGTCCTCAAATTGGCGTTCAACGAGCTTGTATAAGGAGTGAGCCGATATCGGGCTATCGAATGCTTGCAAAAGTTTCGGCGACTTCCCTAAGAGACTGTCGTCCAAGGAAGTGAATTTGGTGGGCGCAATCATCAAAACACCTCGCAATTCTGGACGAAAAATGAGACCAATATCTCGGCAGCATCGATGCTCTTGGGTTTGGTTTTTACGTTCACCCAGACGACCAGATTGTCGAATATCGCTTGCTTATCAAATCCCAACTGTTGTTGCTTCAGAAAGTAGGCCTTAACTTGCAACGAAACGATGTTTGAAAAGTTCGGACTAGCCTTGTCGACTTCAGAGAAATGGGTCTTAATCAATGGGAAGTAATCACTCACATTGTTCTTGATCTTCCGGACAGTAGGGCGCGTGATTGATTCATCTACCTTCTCGTCTATGGTCGTTGGCGCGTATGCGATTTCTACTGTCAATGGCCTAATAAAGTTCTCTTCGTAAAGGGCTTCGATAACGTCGCGTATATCTGTCTCTAGATGTGATCTTTCAGTAGGTTGTTCATCCGGGCCACTGACCTTGAAGCTGATGGGTGTCGAATCC